>JAZTZK010000389.1:0-16744 GCA_045637485.1 Clostridia bacterium | reverse complement strand
CGCAGGGATCGGTGGCGGAGAAGGCGGTGCCGATGGCGGCACACCGACCCCGCTCGTCCTGCCGATGGGCGGCTTCGACGGCGAGGAGAACCGCGGTTTCACGATCTCCGGCCTCCAGAAAAGCCTGCGCCAACACGCCCTGTTCCCAATTATAACGCTGCATGGCCAGGGCGGCGCGCTTCACTTTCTGCGTCACGGCCTGATCTCCGCAAGCCTGCGCACATCCATGCAGGCCTCGTTTTTTACGTTTCTCCACGATATCCTCCACACCGTTTTCGTCGTTCTCTATCTCTGCTGTGCGGTTCAGAAAGAATCCATCCAACTGCCATCTTACCACATAAAAGCGACGGTGTCCACACCGAATTTCCCGGCCTGTCAGAACAGACATGCAGCAGCCTGACGCCTGGGCAATCGACCGTGCGATGATTGTCATTTCGCTGCAAATCAAATCATTGTGCGCGAGGCGTGAATGACCTGCTTTTTCAGTAGACAATTGCCGAACGGATGTGATATAATACAACCGTAACTTCAATAGATTGTTTTTGCTGGCGGACACTATTCGGGCTGAAGCGCACGCTTCCAACCATCTGAATGGGCGACCCATGAAAGGCAGAGTACATATGAAGGACGATCAGGGTAAAGGTATCGCCGTTGACAACAGGCGTTTTGTTCTCGTCGTGGATGATGAGGCTGTCAACCGCGCCATGCTTGGTACGATTCTGGAGCAGGATTACGAGGTCATCTTCGCGGCGGACGGCGATGAAGCCCTTCACTCGGTAGAGCAGAACAAGGGCCTTCTCTCATTGGTCGTGTTGGATCTGATCATGCCGAATATACCCGGTCTGGAGGTGCTCCGGCGGATAAGGGCCAATCCGGAATACCAGGACCTGCCGGTCATTGTGGCCTCCGGCGATCAGACCCGGGAGATCGAATGCCTGAATGCGGGCGCCAGTGATTTCATACAGAAGCCTTATCCGGAGCCAGGGGTCATCCTGGCGCGCGTGCGGCGCGCCATTGAGCTTTTCGAAGGACGGAGGATCATCCAGTCTACCGAGCGCGATCCGCTGACGGGTCTGTATAACCGCGAATTCTTCTTCAGCTATGCGGAGCAGTATGACCAGCACCACTGGAACACGCCCATGGATGCCATCGTGCTGGATATCAACCGCTTCGGCATCATCAACGAGAGACACGGTCGCGCCTATGCGGATGAAGTGCTTCGACGGGTGGGCGAGAAGGCCAGGGAGATGGTTCATGACGAAGGAGGAATCGTCTGCCGCAAGGAAGCGGATATCTTCCTGGTTTACTGCCCCCACAGGGAAGACTATAAAGCGATACTGGACAACGCGTCCATGGGCCTGTCCGGCGAGCAGAACGCCAACAACCGGGTTCGGCTGCGCATGGGCGTCTATTCCAATGTGGACAAATCCCTCGATCTTGAGCGCCGCTTCGACCGGGCCAAGATGGCGTCCGATTCCGTGCGCAACAGCTTCACCCGAAACATTGGCGTCTATGATGATACGCTGCACAAGGCCGAGCTGTATTCCGAGCAGCTGATCGAGGATTTCCAGCGTGCCATCGACGAGAAACAGTTCAAGGTGTTCTTCCAGCCAAAGTTCAATATCACCGGTGAAAAGCCGTACCTCGTCGGCGCGGAGGGATTGGTGCGCTGGCAGCACCCACAGCTGGGCATGATCAGCCCCGGCGTGTTCATACCGCTGTTTGAGGAAAACGGCCTCATCCAGGCGCTGGATTACTATGTCTGGCGCGAGACGGCCCGGCAGATTCGCGTCTGGAAGGATGAGCTGGGCTACACGGTGCCTGTTTCCGTAAACGTATCCCGCGTGGACATGTACGATTCGAACATCCTATACACGCTGCTGAATATACTGGAGGAGAGCAGGCTGGAAGCCGGCGACATTCATCTGGAGGTGACGGAGTCCGCCTATGCCGAGGATGCGGAGCAGATCATCGAGACGGTAAAGCGCCTGCGGGCGATGGGCTTCCTGGTGGAAATGGATGACTTTGGCACGGGTTATTCCTCGCTGAATATGCTGTCAACGCTGCCCATCGACGTGCTGAAGCTGGACATGAAGTTCATCAATACGGCCTTTGGCCAAGAGAAGGACACCCACATGCTGGAGATCATTATACAGATCGCCCGGCATCTGTCCGCGCCGGTGGTTGCGGAGGGGGTGGAGACAGAGGAGCAGATGAACGCGCTGAAGGAGATCGGCTGTGACATGGTCCAGGGCTACCTTTTCTCCCCGCCCGTGCCTCCGGAGAAGTTCGCGCCCTTTCTGCAGACGGCAGGGAGGGACGTCGCCGGCGGGAATACGACGCAGTCCGGGAAGGGCGGCGCCGAAACAACCTCTTCCAACGGGGAGCGCGTGTCGATACTGAAACAATGGAGCGAGAGGCTGAGCATTCCCATGCGGAGGGCGAGCTATGTCTTTGGGTTCGTTGCGATTCTCGCGGCTGTCGCGCTGTCTGTCGCGGACACAATGGTGACCCGCAGCTACCTCAGCCTGGAACAGGCCAGCGAGCGCTACATCGTCGCCCGGCAATCGGCAACGGACCTGGAAATCGGTTCCGATACCCTGACCAGCGCGGTGCGCAGCTTTGTGGTAACGGGGGATATACGGTACCTGCAGGACTACTTCACCGAGGCAGACGTGACCCGACGCAGGGATCTGGCGGTTGACAACCTGGAGACGATGATGAGCCGCGACAGCGCGGCGTATGATCGACTCTCCACGGCGCTGTCGCTGTCCAACGAGCTGATGCTCGACGAATACCAGGCCATGAAGCTGATCCTGGCTACAGGGAATTACGATGAAACGCTCATTCCCGATGTGATAAGGGACACCGAACTGAGTCGGGCGGATGTCGCCAAATCCACAGAGGAGAAACGCCTCGCCGCCTTTGAGCTGGTCTATGGGGATCGGTATGAGGACTACAAGTCGCGCATCAAGAGCAATACACAACAGTGTACGCAGGAGCTGATCGAGGCTTCAAACCAGGATATGGTGCGCCATAATAAGAGCATGTCCCTGCTGATGGGCATTCAGACGGTGCTGACGGTGGTGCTGCTTGCGGTGGTGCTCGCCATCGTCGCCTTCATCAACAGCTGGATTCGAAGGCCCCTCAGCCGCATGGTGGAGCAGATGCGCGCCAAGGAAACGGTGCCCCTTTCCGGCGCTGAGGAGTTGCGCTTCGTATCTCAGACCTATAACGCGATTTTCGAGGAAAACCGCAGGACCCACGAACGGCTGACCTACGGCAACATGCACGATGCCCTGACGGGGCTGTACAACCGCAGCGCCTATGATTTCATGCGCCACGACCTGGATATGTCCCATAACGCCCTGCTGCTGGTTGACGTGGACAAGTTCAAGAGCGTCAACGACACATACGGCCACGATGTGGGCGACCTCGTGCTGAAGCGCGTCGCGGAGGTGCTGAAGTACAGCTTCCGGGCCACAGACCTGGTTTTCCGTCTGGGCGGCGATGAGTTCGTGGTGATCATGTCCAACGTGGATAGCTCCATGCGGGATCAGGTGAAACGCAAGATCGATCAGGCGAACGTCATGCTGCAAAAGCCCAAGGACGATTTGCCGCCAACCTCGCTCAGCGTGGGCGTGGCCTTTGCGGATCGGGAGAACCCGGAGGGGGACATCTTCAAGGATGCGGATACCGCGCTTTACCGGGTGAAGGAAGCCGGACGCTGCGGTTGCTATATCTATTGACGATACGTATCTGTTCAGTCTTGATGTATTTGCACCTACTTTGGCGGCCTGGAGGCCACCCTAAAGGACTAACTTCGTGTCGCCTCTACAGGCATATCTCCTCGTAGCGGCGACGTCTACGCCGCCATGACTGAATCATAAATTAATACAATGCCTATATTTTAAGTAGGCATATTGTGATATACTGACAGGGATACCTCGACATGGATTCCGGAAACAATGAAATCAACCGCCGCAAGGCGGAATCCAACGCCAAGTCTCAGGGCGCTTTCCCGGAATGGAGATGATCCGTCCGTTGTACCGCGTACACGAGGAGGACATCAGCGCATGGAGGAACGCTCGCGGGCGCACATTCCATAGATAGCAGTCACCACAGCAGGGAGGAAATGACGATGTATAAGGATGCGATCATCCACTACAGCCAAAGCCTTGGCAAGGAGATGCACATGATGGTCTACGGACAGGGGGGCGTGCCCTTTCTGGCGTTCCCGACGCAGAATTCCATGTGCGGGAATTATGAGGATTTTGGCATGACAGAGCAGTTGTCCGATTTTATCGACAGCGGCAGGATTCAGCTGTTCGTGGTGGACACCGTGGACGCGGAGAGCTGGTCCAACGAAAGCGCAGACAAGGCCTGGCGGGCCGAACGCCAGGAACAGTATTATCATTACATCGCGGATGAGGTCATTCCATTGATGCGCGAACGCAACAAGGCGCTTCCCGTGGCGACGGGCATGAGCATGGGCGCGAACCACGCGGCCATACTGTTTCTGCGCCGTCCGGAGCTGTTCCGGGGCATTGTGGCCCTCTCCGGCGTCTACGATTCCGATTACTTCTTTCATGGTTGGATGAATCCCACCCTGTATGCAAACTCGCCGGAGCGGTTTCTGCCGAACATGCCGGAGGACCATCCCTATGTGAATCTGTACAACCTGAAGCGCATGATATTCTGCGTGGGCCAGCGCGCATGGGAGGAGGACGGCGTGCGCACGCTCAGGCATCTCGAACGCGTCTTCCGGGAAAAGGGCATTCACGCCTGGTGTGATTTCTGGGGATATGATGTCGATCACGATTGGCCGTGGTGGTACAGGCAAATGCGCTATTTCATTCCGAAAGTCATTGATGAGAAGTAATCCAAGGGGGTTGAGGTTGTGAATTTCATCTTTGTATCGCCAAACTTTCCCCACACCTACTGGCAATTTTGCGATCGACTGCGCCGCAATGGCGTCAATGTGCTGGGCATAGGCGACGCGCCCTATGACGCGCTGGAGCCGCCGCTGAAGCAGGCGCTGACGGAATACTATCGGGTGGACAGCCTGGAGGACTATGATCAGGTCTATCGGGCAGTGGCCTTCTTCGCCTTTAAGTACGGCAGGGTGGATTGGATCGAATCCATGAATGAATACTGGCTGGAACAGGATGCGCGTTTGCGACAGGATTTCAACGTGACCACGGGCATACGGAGCGACAGGATCGGCTTCATCAAGAATAAGTCGTCCATGAAGCAAATCTACCTGCAGGCTGGCATTCCCACCGCCCGCCAGCATGTGGTGGCCGACGTCAACGCCGGACGCGCGTTCACAGGCGAGGTGGGCTATCCGGTGATCGTCAAGCCGGACGTGGGCGTGGGAGCGACCAATACCTGGAAGCTGGAGTGCGACAGCGACCTTGACGCATTCTATGCCCGGCTGCCCGGCGTTCCCTATGTGATGGAGGAATTCATCGAAGGCGTCATCTGCTCCTACGACGCCATACTCGATTCCAGGTGCGAGCCCCTGTTTGAGAGCATGACGGTTTGGCCGCCGGTGATGGACATCGTCAATAAGGATATGGACCTGATGTACTACACCTGCCCACAGGTTCCGGACGCCCTGCGGGATCTGGGCCGCCGCACCGTAAAGGCCTTCGGTGTGGATCGCCGCTTTGTGCATCTGGAATTCTTCCGGCTGACCAGGGCGAAGGCGGGTTTGGGCGACGTGGGGGATTTTGTGGCCCTGGAGGTGAATATGCGTCCGGCGGGCGGCTACACCCCGGATATGATGGACTTTGCCCACTCCACGGACGTCTATCAGATTTATGCCGATATGGTGTGCCATGATTCGCGGCGGGTGCCGGAATCCGACCGGCACTATTACTGTGTCTACGCCAGCCGTAAGGACGGTCACCGCTATACCCGCACACATGATGAGATCATTGACCGCTATGGCGCGGACATGGTGATGCAGGAGGAGATGCCGCCCATGAATTGGCCCCAGATGGGGCGATATATGTACACCGCCCGTTTGAAGACCATGGAGGAAGTCCAGGCGTTCATTGAGTTTGTAAAGGGCTGAGCGGATATATGTTGAATCAGTTTTCGAGAACGCAGCTGCTACTGGGCAGGTCCGCCATCGGGCTGCTGGGGCAAAGTCGGGTGGCGGTGTTCGGCATCGGCGGCGTGGGCGGGTATGTCTGCGAGGCGCTGGTGCGCAGCGGTGTCGGCGCATTCGACCTGATCGATGATGATCAGGTATGCCTCACAAATCTGAACCGGCAGATCATGGCCACGCGCAAAACCGTGGGGCAATACAAAGCCGAGGTCATGAGGGAACGGATGCTCGAGATCAACCCCCAGGCGGACGTCCGGGTGCGCAAGTGCTTTGTCCTGCCGGAGAACGTGGACATGTTCCCCTTTGAAGAATACGACTATGTGGTGGATGCCGTCGACACCGTCTCGGCGAAGCTGTGCCTGGTGGAGCAGGCCCAGGCCAATCGCGTGCCCATCATCAGCGCCATGGGCGCGGGCAATAAGCTGGATCCGGGGCGGTTTCGCATCTCCGACATCACAAAAACCCACACCTGCCCGCTGGCCCGGGTGATGCGTCGGGAGCTTCGCAGACGGGGGATTCCCCACCTGAAGGTGATCTGGTCGGACGAGCCGCCCATCCGCCCCATCGAGGACATGAGCATCAGCTGCCGCAGCCATTGCATCTGTCCTCCGGGCGCCAAACACAGGTGTACCGAACGCCGGGACATTCCCGGCAGCACGGCCTTCGTGCCCGCCGTGGCCGGTTTGATGATCGCGGGAGAGGTGATCAGGGATTTGACGGGAGACTGTCCAAGGGAGTGTTAAGGAAATACCGCGCAATACGGCGGCGTGTCTGGCAGCGTTCATGAATTCACTCGCCAGCTGACCCCCTCGATTGCGCGATATTTCCTCAGGAGCATTGCTTTTTCATCCGCATGGAGGAGAGCCTCGCCGCATAGTCGATGGCGTTCATCAGGCTCAGGGAATTCGCCGTGCCGAGACCGGCCTGATCGAAAGCGGTGCCGTGGTCGACCGACGCGCGCACAATGGGCAATCCGAGCGTAATGTTGACGCCCTCGACAGCATCCCAGCGTCCTTGAGATCGGTTGTAGACAAAGCCAAGCAATTTGAGAGGAATATGTCCCTGATCGTGGTACATGGCGACAACGATATCATACCATCCGCCTCTGGCTTTGGAAAACACCGTATCCGGAGGCACCGGGCCGTCCGCGTCAATGCCTGCCTCCTGCGCCGCCCGGATTGCCGGAATGATTTCGTCGATCTCCTCCCGGCCAAACAATCCATTTTCCCCGCTGTGGGGATTGAGCCCGGCTACGCCGATTCTGGGGGCCTCGATGCCCAAATCCCGGCACGCCTGCCATGCGATTCGCATGACTTCCAGCACCCGATCCTTCTTTACCCGGTCACAGGCCTCACGGAGGGACACGTGTGTGGAGACGTGAACCACGCGCAAATCCCCGTGGGCGAGCATCATCGTATACTTCTTTGTGCCGGTGTACGCCGCGTATATCTCCGTATGTCCGGAAAAATGGTGCCCCGCCAGGTTGATCGCTTCCTTGCTGATGGCATTGGTAACCGTGCCGTCCACCTCGCCCGACATGGCCATTGAAATCGCCTTCTCGACATATCGAAAAGCGGCTTCTCCTGCCTGCGCGGATACTTGCCCCACGGGCAGCTTCCCGATATCCACCAGATTCATATCCAGCACATCGATCTCACCGGGAGCGAAGGCGGCTTCTGCGGCGGAATGCACCACACGCAGACGAACATCTGCCTTCACGATCTGTTGCGCGCGATTGAGCACATGGAAATCCCCGATCACCAGCGGTCGGCATTTCTCATATACACCTTTTTCCGTCAGCGCCTTGATTGTAATCTCCGGCCCGATGGACGCGGGATCGCCCATGGTAATCGCAAGAATGGGTCTGTTCATAAGTGTCACCTCATATCTTTTTCATTTGCTTGCCCGACTATCCTGAATGTATGTTCAAATACTCGCCTGTTTCACAATCAAGCCCTGCAGATCTGTCAACAGCGTTTCTTCCCCAAAGCCGCCTGATTTACTGAGAATCATTCGCTTGCGTCCACGCAGATGCGCGATTGAGAGGACGACGCCCGGATAAACCTCCCTGACGGGCTTGAGTTCTTTGCACCCCAGGCGCTCCAGACATCGAATCAGCGTATCGCCGCCGGTTATCAGGATTGGACCGGTTGTCTTGGCCTCCAGCACGGACAAGGTCCCTGCCAGCGCGTCTGCGACGCTCTCACGCGCTTCGGTGGACGCTTTGCGGATATTGACGCTGTCTTCGAAACCGGGTGGGTTGGCATCCACAATCATCCACCTGCTCCCGGGAGAGGCTGGGACGGACGCCGGGTGCACGCGAATGAAGCCATGGGCTTCCGCGAAATCCATCTGCCTCCTTGTAATGGGATTGACGCTGCCACTAATGACCAGCAGCCCTTCTCCCATTGTTGTCGGTACATCCGGCGCGTCTTGGCGAAGCTTTAGCAGCGAAGGCAGGAAGGCCGCAAAGCCGGCGCATCCGGCGCTGACAGAGAGCGCGTTCATTGCTGCGAGCCGTATGCCCGCATTTTCAAGGTCGGCATCGCTCCGGGCGTCTACAACACATATTCCCCGGGTGCGCTTCAAATGCGTTGGGTCGGTGTGGCATACGGGCATATCGGTTTGTGCGGCAACCAGGTTACAGACATCGGACTCACTCACGGGATTGAAAGGGTCCTCGGCAAATACTGATCGGTGAACGGGAATGCCGTCGATATAGTGAATCCCGCCATCGGTAATGCGCCGCATCATCGGATAAGCGGGAAGGAAGGGCAGCATATCAACGCCGAAAGCCGCCAGCGCAGCGCCCAGCTCCGCGCCGATGTTGCCCCGCAACGCCGAATCCGTTTTTTTGTAGACATGTTCAATTCCCGCGGCACGTCCGGCCGAAACGATCCGATGCACCAGTTCATGGGCTTCCCCGGATGGCAGGCGTCGGGATTCTGTCACAGCCACGATGACCTGCTCACATGTCCTGGCCCAATCTTCAGTCCGTCCGGGATTAACGACGACCTTGACGCTGATACCCTGTTCCGCAAATTTCACGCCTGCATCCAAACCACCGGTGAAGTCGTCCGCCACAATCAAAAGCTTTGCGTGGGCCATTTCTGCACGCCTCCACATGATTCATTATCCGGTTCAGCCGGGCCCCGTACCTGCACATAATGACTCCGCCGGGGAGCTTTCCTGCTCTATGTAGACCGATAACGGCGGGCGAGGGACGGCATATCCGTTTTTCACTTCGATTCGTGGGTGATCTCATCCACCCGTCCCAGCAGATAATCCGCAGATACACCCAGAAGATTGCACAGTCTCACGATGCCCGCCAGACTCGGTTCCCGCCTCCCCGTTTCCCAATTCGCAATCACTGTCCGTGAAGTGCCGAGCATTTGCGCCAGGTCTTCCCGGGACAGGCCGTTCGCGTTGCGCTGCATTCGAAGGCGTTGTGGAAATTTGTTTTCGTATGGGCTGTCGCCGAGATGATTGGGATACATGGTTGAAGTCTCTGCCTTCCCGTTTTTACCAAAGTATAGCATATCCGTACAGATTTGAAAAGAGGGGTAAATCACTGTGGACATCGCCCCTGCATTGTGGTAATATATAATCATACATTATGCTGATCTTCTCACAGAAGGGGCTGTGACGAATGATAAAAGAAATGAGAAGCATCGAGAAGGGTCTCATCTTTACGAACGACAAATGCATCGGCTGCAACAAGTGCATCCGCGCCTGTAGCTGCATAGGCGCCTGCGTATCGACAGAACCGGATGAAAACAGTAATTCCAGGATCGTAGTCGATGGGAACCGCTGCATAGCATGCGGCGCCTGCTTTGACGTATGCGAGCATAACGCCCGCGCCTATAAAGACGATACGGAGAGATTCTTTCAGGATCTATATTCCGGCGAGAAGATATCCCTTCTTGTCGCGCCCTCCTTTCCCGCAAATTATCCGGATACCTATTTGCAGGTGTTGGGCAAGCTGAAGGCGCTTGGAGTGAACCGGATCATCAATGTTTCCTTCGGCGCGGACATAACGACCTGGGGCTATATCAACTACATACAAAAGCATGGCTTTACCGGCGGTATTTCACAGCCCTGCCCCGCTGTCGTAGGCTATATTGAGCGTTATATGCCTGAACTGCTTCCGAAGCTCTTCCCCGTTCAGAGTCCGCTGATGTGCGCCGCCATATACGCCAGGCGGGTGCTCGGCATTGATGACAGGCTCGCGTTCATAAGCCCTTGCATCGCCAAGAAAATGGAGATAGACGACCCGAACACTCGCGGGTATGTCAGCTACAATGTGACGTTCAAGCACCTGATGGCCTATGTGGAAAAACACAATCTCTACGCGGAACCATACCACGACGAGATTGAGTATGGCCTCGGTTCGATCTATCCAATGCCGGGAGGGCTCAAGGAAAACGTATTGTGGCTGCTCGGACGGGACGAGTTCATTCGTCAGGTGGAAGGCGAAAAGCGGCTCTTTCATTATCTTGAGAAGAACAAAGCGCTGTTGCGCGACGGCCAGACACCGTTTCTGTTTGTCGACGCGCTCAACTGCGAGAAGGGATGTATTTGCGGCACCGGTACGGATATGAGCCTGTCCGCCACCGATTATTCGTTGTATAATCTTCACGGCATCAAGGAATCGGTCGAAACGAGCGCGGCAGGCAGCGCATGGTCGAGGTATGCCACGCCGGAAGAAAGGCTGGCCTGCCTCAACAGGCAGTTTGAACATCTGGAGCTCGACGACTATCTCCGTTCCTATACCAACAGATCCGGGCAGTGTCGCCTGCGCCTTCCCGATCCCGAGGAGCTGGAAATGATCTTCCTCGAGATGAACAAGACCGACGAGGCCTCCCGGCACATAAACTGCTCCTGCTGCGGCTATGACTCCTGCGTGGAAATGGCGACGGCGATACACAACGGTTTTAACCATAAGGACAATTGCATACACTATCTGAAGGATCTGTATGTACAAAAGGCCGCTGAAACCGATTTTATGACGGGCCTTCCCAATGCTGCCGGATTCAGGACCTATATAAACAAAATGCGCGCGCTGGGAACCCTTACATCGTATAACGCGATCTATCTGAACCTGAAGAGCTTTGAACTGGTCAACAAAAAATACGGCAAACAGGAAGCGGACAGGATCATCGTCCGCTTTGCGGAACGGCTTTTGACATCTATAGATGACGATGAGTTTGTCGGGCGCGTGTCCGGGGATGCTTTCGTGGTCGTGGTCCATAAGGAAAAGACGGACGACATACTCAAACTGACCGCGGGTGTGAATATACTTGCATTGAACGACGGCCAGGAAGAGATGACAACGCTGCAGGCGGTTGCCGGTTGCCTTGATATTGACAATGATGAGATTGACAGCGAGGGTATTCTCGGAAGGTGCTCGACGGCGCTGAACGTCGCAAGATACGACAAACACGTGCTCTATCTGTTCTCAACCCCTGAAATGCACAGCAAGGCGATACAGCAAAAGCACATACTCTCCATCTTCTCTGATGCCCTGGCCAAGGGAGAATTCAGGCCGTTTTACCAACCAAAGGTCAATACAAAGACCAAAACACTCGCCGGCGCGGAAGCGCTGGTTCGCTGGGTAAAGAACGGTGAGACGGTATCCCCGGGCGTATTTATACCGGTTCTTGAAACCGGCAACAGTATCTGCGTGCTCGATTTCTATATTTTTGAGCAGGTTTGCAGGGATATCCGCAAATGGTTGGACGACGGCATCGAACCGGTGCGCATATCCACCAATTTTTCCCGAAGGAATCTATCGAATCCCGATTTTTCCAAGCGGATAAAGCAGATACTGTCGACCTATCGCATTCCCAAGGAGTATATCGAAGTGGAGGTTACCGAAACCATAAGCGAGGAAGAGACGGACAGACTCAGCCATTTTATCAATGACATGCGCGGATCCGGAATTGCCATGGCCATTGATGATTTTGGAACGGGCTATTCTTCGCTGAATCTGCTGCGGGATTTCTCCGCCGATGTTCTCAAGCTCGATAAATCCTTCATCGACGGACACACCGGAACAAAGCGCGACAGCGTGGTCGTTTCGAATGTCGCAAAGATGGCAAATGAACTGGATATGAGCGTGATCACTGAAGGCGTTGAGAATTGGGAGCAGGTTGAATTCCTGAAAAGCGTGAATATCAATATGGTTCAGGGTTTCCTGTTCGACAGGCCCATGCCGAAGGAAGCCTTTGAACAGAGACTGATGAACAAGCACTATGATTGAACGCAAGACCCCCTCGGGCTTCGGCGATCTTTCGTTCCCCTCTTGGAGCTTCTAAAGGAAATGCCGCGCAATTGCGCGGTATTTCCTTTAGGCGTTCGTTATACCGGCCGTCCCGTTTGCCGTCAGCGGGCGGAGAATGGGCGGCCTTCATTTCCCTTCGATGCGGTTCAACGCGCCATGCGGCGCAGTATTCGGAACAAGGACAGACATGCGACTGTTCCCCGGTCAATTTCCTGTAAGCTTTTTCTTATTTACTCATTAAAAACTGCGTTGTTGACAATCGGCCCCGAGTCTTTTATATTATAATAAATGATAAGTAATCCGTTGTTAAGGAAAATATTATATCGGGAGGATTGGACCTGTGGAGCAGGCTAAGGATATGATGAAATGGATCCGCGGCCGCAGGAGCGTGCGGGCCTTTGACGGCAAGCCGCTGACGGCTGCGGAGCAGGAGGACCTGCTGCGATATGCGCAGGCGGTGAACACGCCGTATGATCAGCCCATCGAGTGGCGTCTGTTGAACGCCGGGGAGCACGGCCTGAGCAGCCCCGTGATCACGGGAACGGAGACGTGGATCGCGGGCAAGCTCCGCCGCGCCGAACACGCGGAGGAGGCCTTTGGGTTCGCCTTTGAGCGCGTGGTATTGTACGCATGGTCCAGGAACATCGGAACGACGTGGATCGCGGGTACCATGGACCGCCCGGCTTTCGAGCGCGCCATGGCGCTGGAGGCGGACGAGGTGATGCCCTGCGTCAGTCCCCTGGGCCATCCGGCTTCGAAGATGTCCCTGCGGGAGACGCTCATGCGCAAGGGCGTCAAGGCGGATACCCGGCTGTCCTACGGCACGCTGTTTTTTGACGGGAGCTTTGATAAGCCGATGACCGAGGCCTCGGCGGGATCGCTTGCGGAACCGCTGGAGATGGTGCGCCTGGCGCCCTCGGCGGTGAACAGGCAGCCCTGGCGGGTTGTCCTGGCGGGAAGCGCCGCCCATTTCTATGAGAAACAGAGCAGGGGTTATGTTTCCGCGAACGGTTGGGACCTGCAGAAGATCGACCTGGGCATTGCCATGTGCCACTTTGCCTGCGGATTGGAAGCGCAGGAGCGCCAATACGCATTCAGCGTTGAAGATCCCGGCCTGCGGCATCCGGAGGACACTGTATATATTGCAACCTGTCGGTTTGCATAATTATACCATACGAAATACTATTGAGGAGGTTGTCAACATGATCTACGATTACACGATTGCCAAGGGCAAGGGCGGACAGCTGAACCTGGCGGACTACAGGGGCAAGGTGATCATGGTGGTGAACACCGCCACCGGCTGCGGCTTCACTCCGCAGTACGCCCCCATCGAGCAGATGTACAGGGACTACCATGACAAGGGCCTTGAGATTGTGGATATTCCCTGCAACCAGTTCGGCGGCCAGGCTCCCGGCACGGACGACGACATTCATGAATTCTGCACCGTCCACTACAACACCACCTTCCCGCAGATGAAGAAGGCCGACGTCAACGGTGAGAACGAGCTGCCGCTGTACACCTACCTGAAGTCCCAGAAGGGTTTTGAGGGCTTCCAGGAGCACCAGTACAAGGCGCTGCTGGAGAAGATGTTCTCCGAGGCGGACCCGGATTGGGCGAGCAAGCCGGATATCAAGTGGAACTTCACCAAGTTCATCATCGACCGCGAAGGCAACGTGGTAGCCCGCTTTGAGCCCACCGCTGATATGGCGGAGGTGGAAGCCTGCGTAAAGGCGCTGTTGTGACAAAGGGTTCAACGAGGAGGAAAGTAATATGAAGATCGCCATACTGAACGGAAGCCCCAGGAACGGCAACACCGCCGCGATGGCCGCCGCGTTTGCCGAGGGCGCGCAGGCCGCGGGACACGAGGTTGAAATCATCCAGGTCGGCAGGCTGAAGATCAACGGCTGCCTTGCATGCGAATACTGTCATGGCAAGGGTGAGGGCAAGTGCGTCCAGAAGGACGACATGGACAAGGTCATGCCCGCCTATAAGGATTGTGACATGATCGTATTCGCGTCCCCGATCTACTATTTTGATTTGACCGCCCAGCTGTCCGCGGCGATCCAACGCGTCTATGCCATCGGCAAGCCCGCGAAGGCCACAAAGGCGGCGCTGCTCCTGAGCTCCGCCTCTCCCAACCCCTATGAGGGCGCCATCGCCACCTACAGGACCATGCTGGGTTTTATGGGAATGGAGGATACCGGCATCATCACCGCCGCGGGCGAGGAGAACGGCTCCGAGGCAAAGCTGGAGGAGATTCGCGCCTTTGCCAGGGCACTGTAATAGCCGGATTCACGACCAGGGACGAGGAGGCTTCATGCCATGAAAACCATCAATGTCATCAACGGTCCCCAGAACGCTTCCGCAATCATCCAGGGCTGTATGCGCATGGCGCCGCTGTCCGTCGATGAAGCGGCAGGGGTCATTCGCAACGCGTATGACCTGGGCGTCAACTTCTTTGATCACGCCACATGCTATACAAACGGGGAGTGCGAGCAGCGCTTTGGCGAGGCCTTTCCCAGGACCGGTATCCGGCGGGAGGACGTCGTCATCCAGGACAAGGTCGGATTGTGCTTTGAGCGCAACGAATTCGACTGGACGAAAGACAATATACTCTCCAGCGTGGACGGCAGCCTGAGGCGGCTTGGCATCGAATACCTGGATGTTCTATTGCTCCACCGGCCGGATCTGATCTTCGAACCGGAAGAGGTCGCCGAGGCCTTCCAGAGGCTGGATGCCAGCGGCAAGGTCAGGTACTTTGGCGTCAGCAATCTGATGCCCCTGCAGATCGACCTGCTGAAGAAGTATGTCAAACAGCCCCTGGTGTTCAATCAGCTCCAGTTTTCGCTGGAACAGAGCCAGCTCATCGACCAGCCGCTCTACATGAACAACAAGACGACCGAGTTTTCAATCAACCGGGATGGCGACGTGATGGACTACTGCCGCCTGCATGACATCACCATACAGGCATGGTCTCCGCTGCAATACGGCTTTTTCAAGGGAACCTTTGTCGATCATCCGGGCTTCCCGGAGCTGAACGAAGCCCTGGCGGAAATCGCCGAGCGCGAGGGGGTCTCCAGGACTGCTGTCGCCATCGCCTGGATACTCAGGCATCCGGCAAGGATGCAGGCCATCGTGGGGACGATGAATCCCGGGCATCTGAAGGATATCTGCGGCGCTTGTCAGGTCACGCTGTCCCATCATGATTGGTATCGGCTGTACCTTGCCGCAGGGAAATACCTGCCGTAGGAAGCGGCATATAACATCATGGAACCGAGGTAAAGGAAATACCGCATGAATAAGGTGGCCAGCTGGCGAGTGGATTATCCCCCGCCAGATGCCCCGCCGTATCGCGCGGTATTTCCTTTACCTTCTGATTAAGATGGCTTTTGTGCGGCCCGGTCATTTGCGTCGACGCCCGTTCAGGCAGCGACGCGTCGCCATTGCGCTGCTTACCCGGCTGTGGGCCGCGCTATTTCGACGTATAATTTTTTATTGTAAATAGGTGGTAAATAGCTTGAAAATATGTTATAATCCAATATATGTGATAGACTCGCCATGTACCGTCCGAATGATTACAGGAAACGGGGTCTGCGGATATGTATATTAAGAGAATGATATTGCTCCTCCTGATCGTTGTGCTGGCCATCGTCACGCCATATACAGCCTCTGCCCAGAACCCGGAACAGAAGGTCGTGCGCGTCGGCTGGTATGACTCGTCATTCTGCTATTGGGATGAGTTTGGAAGGCGCTGCGGCATTGATGTCGAGTACCAGGAAAAGATATCCGCTTACACGGGCTGGACCTATGAGTATGTAGAGGACAGCTGGTCGAACCTGTTTCAGATGCTGAAAAACGGGGAGATCGACTTGCTGAGCGATGTTTCCTATAAACCTGAGCGCACGGAATTCATGTCCTTCCCAGACCTGCCCATGGGCGCGGAAGCCTATTACGTCTATATCGACGCGGAGAACCGCGAGATTACGGCGGAGAACCTCTCGTCCTTCAACGGGAGGCGCATTGGCGTCAATGTCGGCAGCATCCAGGAGGGCTTTCTCGAGGATTGGGCGG
The DNA here is from genome assembly GCA_045637485.1 of Clostridia bacterium. Classification (GTDB taxonomy): domain Bacteria; phylum Bacillota; class Clostridia; order Christensenellales; family Aristaeellaceae; genus UBA2862. The sequence goes on along the minus strand of JAZTZK010000389.1, from coordinate 272 downwards.
AGAGAAACGGGCTCTCTATAGAAATCGTTCCGCTGGATGTGGAAGAGGCCGAATCCCTGGAGATGCTGATGCGGGGGGAGCTCGACGGATACACGACGGTCTACTCCTTCGGCTCCGAGCAGAAGATCGTTCCCGTCGCAAGGGTCGGCGCATCGGATTACTACTATGCCGTCAACAAAAGCAGGCCGGATCTGCTTGCCGAGCTGAACATGGCGCTGTCGGGCATTCAGGACGAGGATCCCAATTTCAGATACAGGGTATCAGAGGGAAAC
>JAZTZK010000388.1:0-2896 GCA_045637485.1 Clostridia bacterium | reverse complement strand
GGCACGGTGCGGCTGCGCACCCGCACCGCCAGCGACCGGGCGCTGCGCCAGGCGCTGCTGGCCGCCTTCGACGCCCGGGTGGACCGTCGGCTGTACGTCCGGCGGCTGGGGGTCTGCGCCGGGGACACCCACAACGACTGCCTCCAGCTGGACATGTTCACTGACTACGCGGCGCTGGAGGCGGAGGAGCGTATGCAGCGGGTGATCCTGGGCATACGCCGCAAATACGGCAGCAACGCCATATTGAAGGGCATGAACTACCTGGAGGGGGCCACGGCCCGGGAGCGGAACACGCAGATCGGCGGGCATCGGGCATAGGAGGTGACCATCTTGGAATTTGCCTACGGCGACATCATCAACCTGGATCGTCCGGCTCACGACGGCGACGCCTTCAGCCGCCGCCATCCGAAGATGGCGCAGCTGAACCGGGCCAAGATCTTCGCGCCCTTCGCGGCGCTGTCGGGCTACGACGAGGCCGTCAGGTCGAAGCGGGTGCCCTATGTGCCCCGGCGGCAGCGGGACGCGGAGGAGCTGCGGGCGCTGAATCGGGCGCTGGAGGCCCTGGAACGGGTCGCCCGCACCGGGGCATTGGCGCGGCGGAACCGGGCAGTGGCCCGGGTGGAATACTTCGAGGTCTGCCGGGATCCCAACCACGAGGCCTTCGGCCGGGACGGGCTGTACCATGCGCTCACCGGCGTCGTGTGGAGGGTGGACCCGGTGGGCCAAACGCTGACGGTGGGCGACCGGGTCATACCGTTTGCCGACATCCACAGTATCGCGCTGTCAACTGAAAACACTGTTGCAAAATGATTACAACCTCTTGTCATTTCCCCTCAACACTGGACTTGGACGCCAGAAAGGCGTATAATGGCACTGTTGCCAACGAACAGCAAGGAGGAACCCGCCATGAACGAGCATGAAACCATCGCAGCCCTTGAAGCGACCACCGACCGGGAGAAGCCCGAAATCGCCAACATGGACCCCGTGGACTACATGACGCTGCTGATGGAGTGCAGGATCATACAGGCATCGTGACATTGATATAGGGAGTTTTACAGAAGATCCTTCGCTTCGCCCGGAATGACGGCGCGCACATGCGTCATCCCGGGCGGAGCGAAGGATCTTTTGACATCGGGGAATACGTTGTATTCAGAATACCATCTCCAGCTGCCCGTCCGTCTGCGCCTTTTCGTGGGTGACAGCCAGCACGGCGCGGTCGAGTATGTCCGCGGCGTCGCATTGGGGATTCGTCCAGTCCGCTACCCGTTCGCGGGGCAGGATCACCGGCATGCGGTCGTGGATGAAGGCGATGCCGGGGGCGGGCGGGCGGGCCAGTATGACGAACTCGGGCCTGCCGCCCGCAATGCGGTAGAGCCCTGCGAAGAAGAACAGCCCGCCGCCCTCCGGTCGGATGGCGTATTTCGTCCGCCTGCCGCCGGTTCGCTCCCACTCGAAGTATCGACTCGCCGGTACCGCGCAGCGGCGCTGGCGCATGCCGTCCCGGAACAGGGGCCGCTGAGCGGCGGTCTCGCTGCGGGCGTTGATGACGCGCCTGCCGTCCCCCAGCGCGTAGCCCCATTTCATGGCAAAGGCCTCCGGGAGCAGGCGCTTGCTGCTGGCGATCACCGGCGCCACGTCCGCGGGAAAGATTTCGCCGGAGGTCTTGACCGGCCCGGCGGCGGGACGGCGGTTGATCTGCTCGATGATTTCCCCCAGCTCGACGGAATCCCGTCCGTCGTCGATCCAATACCTGCCGCACATGGTCAGCCCTCCCTTTTCCGGAGCTTTGCCAGCCGCCGGGCGGCGGGCTTTTCGATGAACCGGTGGATCAGCACCGCCAGCAGCAGCGCGGCGGCGAAGCACAGCAGCGTGTAGTACAGCTGCCAGGGCATCTCCCAGGCCTGGTTGGGCTCGGAGGCGGCGCGGTAGGGGGGGATGCGCCACTGCTTCAGCCGCACGGCCAGCCACTGGTGCCAGATGTAGAAGCTGTAGCTGGCGCCGCCCAGGAAGCGCAGAACGCGATTGGACAGCGCCCGGCGCAGCGGCGCGAAGCCGAGGCTGCCCCCCAGCAGGAAGGCCGCCCCGCAGGCGCCCAGCGGCCAGCGGCGGGTGAGCTGGCCCAGGCGCAGCACCCCGTAATCGCCGTAGGCGGTGGCCTGCGTCCTGACGATGCGCAGCACCCCCCAGGCGCCCAGCGCGCACAGCAGCGTGCCCAGCGTGGCGATCAGGGCGCGGCGATCCTTCCGGCGGGCCAGTCTGGCGTACAGGTGGGCCGCCAGCATGCCGTTGGCGTACAGGTCCAGCATGTTGGGCAGGCGGTTGACGAACATCGTGGTGTCGGGCATCGGGGCGGTCCACAGCAGCCGGAAGCTCAGCGCAATGCCGGTCATCGCGCCCCAGCACAGCAGCGGGCGGCGGCTGAACAGGGGGGCCAGCGCCGGCAGCAGCAGGTAGAACTGTACCTCCACCGCCAGGGTCCAGAGCACCGCGTTCAGCCGGGTCTGGGTGTAGCTGAAGCGAAACAGGTTGTGGACGAAGGCCAGGTGAGCGCCCAGGTCCTTTGCCAACAGTTCGGGCCGGTCGAAATCCGGCGCGGTGACCGCGAAGGCCAGCATTACCGCCAGGGCCAGCCAGTAGCCCGGCAGTATGCGCGCCGCCCGGCGGCGCAGGTAGTCCCCTGTTTCGGGGGGCTTGCCGTTGGCCCAGGGCAGGTACAGCAAAAAGCCGCTGAGCAGCAGCATCAGGTCCACGAACATGTAGCCCGCCCGCACCCATGGGTAAAAATCCAGCGTGAAGCCGCCCAGGCGCAGCGTCGGCGTCAGCCACGACTGCTGCCAGATGTGGTACCAGCCGATCATGAACACGCAGAACACCCGCATAAAGTCGCCCGCCGCCG
>JAZTZK010000387.1:0-4924 GCA_045637485.1 Clostridia bacterium | reverse complement strand
CTTCCCCACCGGGGCAATATCGTCAATTTAGCGATAGCGTTCCCCAAAGCCTTCCCCTCTGGGGAAGGTGGATTGCCGCAAAGCGGCAAGACGGATGAGGTCCCCTTGCATCCCGCCTCGCGCCTCTGTCGAGATTGAGGCGCGGAGCCATCCGAAAAGGACCTCATCACTCTGGCCTTTGGCCACCCAGCTTCCCCAGAGGGGAAGGCTTTGGGGAACGCTATCGCTAAATTGACGATATTGCCCCGGTGGGGAAGGCTTTGGGGAACGCTGTCGCTAAATTGACGACATTGCCCCGGTGGGGAAGGCTTTTGGGGTGGCGGTGAATCTTAATTTACCGACCTGTCGATGGTGGCATAGAAGGCTTTTGTGTGGCACTGAGCCTTTCCTTTACTGACCTGTCGATTGTGGCGCAGACGCTGTCGAAGTGGCGGTCGACATCGTAATTGCCGAAGCGGAGTACAGTCAGGTCGAGGGTGGAAAGGTAATGATCCCGCGCGGCATCGCGCTGTTCCTCCTCGGGTTCGTAATGCTGGGAGCCATCCAATTCCACAACGAGCTTTGTCATTGCGCAGTAGAAATCCACGATATAATGGCCGAACTGCCTTTGCCGGTGGAAGGGGATGGGATAGGATTTTAAGAAATCATACCAAAGATGTCTTTCCTGACGGGTCATTTCCCGGCGCAGCTTCTGTGACAGCGGCTTATAGTCACTGTTATAATAGATTATCTTTGGCATAATGTTCTCTACTATCCCCGATAGCCTTGCCGCGGGGGCAGTGTCGTTTCTCAGCTGTTCGCCGCGGCGCTGTCCACGGGCAGGCCGGCGTCGGGGGTGCCGCCCACCATCGTCTCGTAGAACGTGGCGGCCTGGCGGACCACCACCACGCCGTCGTTCTCCTGGGCGCAGCTGGCGTCGCTGACCAGGCAGCGGTCGTGGCTCTGGCACAGCCGGGCCATGATCTCGTGGGCGGCGGCGTAGCTGGCGGTGCGGTACTCCAGCGTGAAGCTGCGGCGGATCTGGTCGCCGGCCCGGGTGACGTTGTTGAAGGTCACCGAGTATTGCAGCGTGTCCGCCAGTATGCTGTTCAGGAAGGCCACCTCGGCCCTGCTGTTGTTGTAGCTGCCCATCCAGGACATGTTTCCCGAGGCCTCCAGCTCGTCCATGCTGCTCTTGACCTTCTGGGCGGCGGCCAGGCGGGCTTGGGCGGCGGCCAGCTCGGTCTCCAGCATGCTCGCCTCGGATTGGGCGTTGGTGATGGAGGCGCGCACGGTCTTGTCCACGAACTGGTAGTAGACCAGCGCCAGCAGGATCAGTATCAGCACCACGATCAGTATCTTCTCGGTGCGGGTGAAGTCGCGGCTCATGATCTTCATTGCTGGCTCACATCCCCTCCGACAAATTGGGTGACCTTCTTCATGTCGCCCAGCAGGCTCTTCTCCTCGCCGTTGTCGATGGCCACGTCCTCCGGGGTGTACGTGCCGTCCGGCTTCTGCAGGTAGACGATGAACCGGGCCCAGACGCCGTCCTGGGCATTCCTGCGGGCGTCCTTGTTGGCGGTCATGATGGCGCAGCTGTCCACGATGGGGCTGCGCTCGATCTGCTGGCGCAGCAGGTTCAGCCGCTCCAGGGTCTGGCCGTTGATCTCCAGGGTCAGCAGGTTGTCGGTCAGGCTCCAGCGGTTGACGATGTACTCCGGCACGGGCACCAGCTGCTCCAGCATATCCAGCCGCGCCCGCTGGCGGGCCGCGTCCAGGGCACTGTTTTCGGTGGCGGGGGCGTCGCGGAACATGCTCTTGAGTATGTCGGCGATCTCCGCCTCGCTGGGGCCCTCGTCCACCACGGGCAGTATGCTGTCCACCAGGGCCAGTATCAGCACCCGGTCCACCTGGTTCAGCTCCGCGGCGGTCATGCCCTCCAGCGTGTAGTGGGCGTAGGTCTCGCCGATGTCGCCGATGTTGTCCAGGGCGTCCATGGCGCTGTCCAGGTCGCCCTGCAGGCGCGTGACCCGGCCCTGGGCCTGGGACATGGCGTTCAGCCGGTCGATGACCAGGAACTTGCTGAACACCCCGGCCAGCACGATGATCAGCAGTATGCCCAGTATGGCCGTGAGCGGGTTGATTTTATTTTCATCCACCAGCACCAGGTTGATGGAGCGCTTCGTGGGCAGCTTGCCCTTCAGTACGCCCTTGCCCTTGGCCGGTTTGACTTTCTTCGCTGCCAATTTTGATCCCTCCGAACTCAGCTCATCGCCATGCCGATGGCCTGCACAAAGCTGTTGCACGACTCGATGCCGTCGCCGCCGGGCACCAGCTCGGTGGCCGGGTGCAGCTGCAAATCCAGCATATCGCCGATCTCGGTGGCCAGGGGCTGGATCACGGCCCCGCCGCCGCACAGCCACAGGTCGGAAAGCACGCTGTTGGGGTTGCTGAAGCGGTAGAAGTTCATGGCCCGCATCAGCTCCACGGCGATGCTTTCGTAGGCGTCGCGGCACTCCTCCCGGTCCTGGCAGTTGTCGTAATTGCTCATCAGGTAGGTGTGGGCCAGGTGGGCGTCCACGCCGTAGGCGTCGGCCAGCACGTCGTCCAGGCGGTTCATGCCCACCTCCAGCACGCGGGTGGCCACGTACCGGTCCTGCTTGAACATGTACATGCGGATGGACTGGAAGCCCAGGTCCAGTATGCCGTATTCGTCGCCGAAGCCGGCCAGGAATTCCTTTTGGGCGCGGATCAGCTCGATGTAGCTGCACAGCGCCGGGGCGGTGCGCACCAGCCGCAGGCCGGCCTTGCGCAGGGTGTCCTGAGCGTCCTCCAGCACCGAGCGGTGCGCGCCCACGGCCAGCAGCTCCATGACGGGCTCGGGCGCCTCGGCCTCCTCGCCGCCTTCGGCCTCGGCGGCCTTCTGGGGCTCGGGGGCCACGGGTTCCGAGGTCACGGCGTAGTCGAACACATACTCCTTGCGCTCGCCGGTGATGTAATCGTTGAATTCAAAGGGCAGGTTGTATACCAGCTGGTCCACGGTCATCGGCGGCATCTCCACGTTCTTGATGAACACCGCCTCGTTGGGCAGCACGAAGGCCGCGTGGTTGGCGCGCAGCCTGTTCTGCTTCATCGTGGTGCGCAGCAGCTCGGCCATCGACTCGCAGGACGTGATCCGGTTCTCCCGCATCAGGTTTTCCGGCATGTCGGCGGTGGCCACGCGCAGAACGCGCTTGCCCTTCACCAGCGCCAGCTTCAGCTGGTCGTGGCCGATGTCGATGCCCAGTATCGTCTTTGCCATGGGTCAACCTCCAAGACAGATCTGTCAGAATAGCAATCCTCGGTACCACGCCACCAGCGGCGCGCCGTAGAGCAGCATGGCCGCCGCGGCCACGGCGATGGAGGGGCCGAAGGGGAAGGGCCGCGCCCCCTCGCCGCGTCCCAGCGCGTGGAACAGCAGCCCGATGACGCAGGCCAGCACCAGCGCGAACAGCGCGCCGATGGGCCCCAGGTACAGGCCCACCACGGCCAGCAGCTTGATATCGCCGCCGCCCAGGGTGTCCCGGCCCATGATCTTATCCATCGCCAGGGAGATCAGCAGCAGGCCGCCCCCCAGCGCCACCCCGGCGACCAGGTGGGTGATGATCTCGCCCCGGCCCATGCCCACGAAGGGCAGCGCCGCAAGCCACGCCAGCAGCGCCACGATGTGGCAGCCGTCGGGGATGATCATGGCGTCCAGGTCCGTCAGCGTCAGCAGGAACAGGCAGCCCAGGAAGATCCAGTTGCGCAGGCACAGCACCGTCAGGTCGAAGCGCAGCAGGCACAGCACCGTCACAAGGGCGAACACCAGCTCGGTGATCGGGTAGCGGGGGGATAATTTCTCGCCGCAGGCCCTGCAGCGGCCCCGCTGGGCCAGCCAGCTGAACACCGGTATCAGCTCCAGCGGCCCCAGCACGTGTCCGCAGCGGGGGCAGCGGCTGCGGCCCTTCACGAAGGATTCCCCGTGCACGATGCGCCAGGCGGCGCAGTTCAGAAACGAACCCACCACCGCGCCGAGGCAGGCGGCCACGACGACGCTGAACACGAGCAGGGGACGGTATCCGTAAATCGACATAATGCGCCCCCCTTGCCCTCCTTCAGGGCATCCTATGATTCATCCAATACTATAATGCAAGCGGGCCCAAATGTCAAGATGGTGATGTAGAAAATATTAAGACATATTACAAGAATATGACATCTAAAACGGTTTCGGTGTGGAGCGCAGGTAGAAGCGGGAGGCGGGGAAGGGGGGACCCGTCCCTTCAGGGGCAAGGGCGTCAGCTCAGCGTTCGGAACCCCTCCGACCCGCCTGCGGCGGGCCACCTCCCCTTTCAGGGGAGGCTGTCAACTTAAGGAGCGGCTTCTCCAAAAGCCTTCCCCTCTGGGGAAGGTGGATTGCCGCGCCCTAAAGGACTTGCTACGCGTCGAAGCGGCAAGACGGATGAGGTCCTTTGTGGATGGATTCGCGCCTTTATTGCGTCAGAGGCGCGAAGCATAGCTTGAGGGGACCTCATCAGTCTGAGCTGACGCTTCGCTAGGCCTTCGCCCCGCCCGCCAGCTTCCCCAGAGGGGATCCCTTTTGGATGTTGTTCGCCCTGATTCTGTTAAGACCGTGTTCAAAGTAGACAGCGTTACCCTGAAAGGGGAGGCTTTTGCAGGTGCCCTCCCTTTTCAGGGTAACACTGTCAACTTAAGGCAAGAAAGGACTAACAAGAGGGCCGTTGCGATTGAGAAAATTTGACACCGGGATGAGAACGGGTTCTATGTTTGTTTTTCCCCTTTCTGTCGTAACGGAAGACGTTTTTGAGAGAGCAGATGGCAATGGATTGGAGAAGAGGAGTGAGATGAGAATGAGGGTAAAACAGAGCACGAGGAAGGATTGATCGAATAGCGCCAAGGACAGTAG
>JAZTZK010000386.1:0-2471 GCA_045637485.1 Clostridia bacterium | reverse complement strand
GGGGTTCCGTATTTTTTCCTTAAGGTGATAACATTGCCCTGAAAGTCCTAAAGGACTAACTTCGCGTCGGGGAGGTGGCAGCCTGAAGGGCTGACGAAGGGGTTCCGAACAATCCGGACGCTGAGCTGTAACCAATGCCCGGTTCCGCGGCGTTCGCAACGAATAAACGAAGGGGGACGGCCCCGCCGCTTCTTTTCCAATCCGAAAGCGGCGGAAACCGTCCCCCAAAGCCATTGTCTATTCTGTCTTCTCTCTTTACGCCCTCAGTTCGGCCCCGAATTGGCCCTCCAGCGCCTTCAGCACCTTCTCCATGGCGGCGTTGATCTCCTCGTCGGTGAGGGTCCGGTCCGGCGCGCGCAGGGTAATGGCGAAGGCCACGGACTTGCGGCGCGGGCCCAGCTTCTCGCCCCGGTAGATGTCGAACAGCTTCGCGTCCTCCAGCAGCTTCCCGGCGGCGGCGCGGATGGCGTCCATCATCGTACCCGCGCCCACGGTCTCGTCCACCACCACGGCGATGTCGCGGCTGACGGCGGGGAACTTGGGCAGGGGTCTGATGCCGTAGAAGTCCTTTTCCAGCGGGCGCAGGGCGTCCAGGTCCACCTCGGCCACGACAACACGGCCCTTGATGTCAAAGGCCTCGGCCACGTCGGGGTGGATCTCCCCCAGGGCGGCCAGCCGAGTGTCGCCCACGGCCATGATCGCCTTCCTGCCGGGATGGTAGTATCCGTCCCCGCCGGCGGCGATGCTCGCCTGCACGCCGAACTTCGCCAGCAGCCAGGTCACGATGTTCTTTACCGTGTAGAAGTCCACGCCCTCACCGTAGGCGGCCACGCACAGCGCAGCCCGCTCGGTGGGCAGCTCGCCCGCCTTGTCCGCGGGCACGAACACCTTGCTCAGCTCGAACAGCATGCCGCCGGGGATGTTCCGGTTCAGGTTCGCCGCCACGGTGTTCAGCATGCTGGGCACGAGGGTGGTGCGCATGACGGACGTGTCCTCGCCCAGAGGGTTGCGCAGCCTGACCACGTTGCGCCGCGGGTCGCCTTCGTCCAGCCCCAGATTGTCCAGCCAGCGGGGGCTGATGAAGGAGTAGTTCAGTATCTCGTACAGGCCCATGCCAACCAGCGCGTCCTTGACCCGGTTGTTGAACACGGTCTTTTCGTCCTGCCGCCCGGCCATCGTGGTGGCGTTCATCAGCGTGGAGGGGATGTGGTCGTAGCCGTACATCCGCAGGACCTCTTCGGACACGTCGGCCTCGTTCTCCATGTCCTGCCGGAAGTCGGGCACGGCGCAGTGCAGCGCGTCCCCGGCCACGGTGGCGTCGATGTACAGCCGGTTCAGTATGTCCTCCATGACCTCGCCGGGCACGTCCACGCCGATGCGGCGGCAGATGCGGCTGACGGAGGCCTCGATCTCCACCGGCGGCTTCGGGCTCGGGTAGTTGTCATAGCAGCCCGGGACGACCTTGCCGCACTCCAGCATGTTCACCAGCATGCAGGCCCGCTCCAGTGCCTCCAGCGCCGTGGCGGGGCAAACGCCCTTCTCGAAGCGGCCTGAGGACTCGGTGCGAATGCCCAGCTTCCGGGCGGTGACGCGGTTGTTGGCCCGCTCGAAGGCCGCGCACTCGAACAGCACCGAAGCGGTGTCGTCCACGATCTCGCTCTCCTCGCCGCCCATGATGCCCGCCAGGCCCGTGGCGTTTTCCTTATCCGCTATGACCAGCATCGACTCGTCCAGCCGGTGGGTCTTGCCGTCCAGCGTGGTCAGCGTCTCGCCGGGGTTGGCGCGGCGCACGACGATGGTCCGGTCCTTGACCTTGGACAGGTCGAAGGCGTGCATCGGGTGGCCGGTCTCCAGCATCACGAAGTTGGTGATGTCCACGATGTTGTTGATGGGCCGTATGCCCGCGCCGTACAGGTACTCCCGCATCCACATCGGGCTGGGGCCGATCTTCACGTCGGTTACGATCCGGGCGCAGTAGCGGGGGCAGAGTGCCTCGTCCCGCACCTCCACCTTCGCGTAGTCGTCGAACGTGCCCGCGCCGGTCTCCTCCACGGCGATCTCGGGCATCACGAAGTGCTTCTCCAGCACCGCGCTGGATTCACGGGCAAGGCCCCACACGCTCAGGCAGTCGGGGCGGTTGGCCAGTATCTCAAAGTCGACGATGTCGTCGCCGAGGCCGAACACTTCCTTCACGTCGGTGCCGGGCTTGACATCTTCCGTAATCTCGATGATGCCCTCGTCGCCGATGTGGGGGTACAGCCCCGCGGGCACGTCCAGCTCCGGCCCGGAGCACAGCATGCCCATGGAGACCTCGCCGCGCATCTTGCCCTTCTTGATCTTTATGGGACCGGACCCTCCGGCGCCGGGCAGGCGCGCGCCGTCCAGTGCCACCGCCACGTTCATGTCGGCGTGGACGTTCGGCGCGCCGCAGACGATCTGCAGCGGCTCCCCGTCGCCCACGTCCACCATGC
>JAZTZK010000385.1:0-5594 GCA_045637485.1 Clostridia bacterium | reverse complement strand
CGCCTGCTAACCCGCTGATGACCGTCACCGACCTGCGCATGGTGTCCGCCATCGCGAAGGCTCACGGCATCTGGCACATCGTGGACAACACCTTCATGACGCCCTATCTGCAAAGACCGATGGAGCTGGGGGCGGACATCGTCATCCACAGCGCGACAAAGTACCTGGGCGGGCACAGCGACCTGGTGGCCGGGCTTGTGGTGGTGAAGTCCGAGGCGCTGGCCCAGCGGCTGGCCTTCATCCAGAATGCCACCGGCGGCGTGCTCGGCCCCTTCGACGCCTTCCTTCTGATCCGGGGCATCAAGACGCTGGCCGTGCGCATGGACCGGCACGTGGAAAACGCCGAGAAGATCGCGCGTTGGTTGGCGGGCCATGAAGCCGTGGCACGGGTCCATTACCCAGGTCTGGAGGACGACCCCGGCTACGCCGTCAACCGCAAGCAGGCAAAGAACGGCGGCGCGATGATTGCCTTTACCCTGAAGGACGATTACGATTTCCGCGCCTTCTTTAAATCGCTGAAGCTGATACTGCTGGCGGAGAGCCTGGGCGGCGTAGAGTCGCTGGTCTGCCATCCCTCCACGATGACCCACGCCTCGATCCCACGGGACATCCGCCTCAAAGTGGGTATCTCCGACAACCTGATCCGCCTCTCCCCCGGCATCGAAGCCGCGGAGGACCTGATCGAGGACCTGCAACAAGCGATTGAAAACAGCAAGGAGGGTTGACAATAGTCTTTTCCAATGTCCGACCATAGCGACGCAGTATTGGACAAATCGGGGCATCGGCCTTATAATCGGAACCACTCACCGTATCATAAATCACCCAAACATGCTTGTATGTATTTGAGCTGGACAAAGCCCGTTTTTGGGCCTTATCAAAATGACTGAGCGTATTGTCACCTTCTCCTCGGTGCCCTTGAACACGAATCGCGGATCATGGCAGAACCAGAGGATGTCCAGCACGATCACGTCCCAGAGGTTCACGATCGTCCACAGCAGGAAGCCGTAACCAAAGGCTTTTCCAAACGTCGTATAGCCATTCACATATCGCAGGAACAGGCTGAGGATGACGACAATCAGCAGGGAGGCGCAGGTCTTGGCGGCCACCTTGTTCTGCTGCGTGGGGATCTGATCCTTGTATGCATCGAGCGACCGTACCCGTTCCTGGATCTTTGGCGGATAATTGTACAGGGCCTTGATCGGCTCGCGAGACATCAAGTACACCATCAGGGTGAACAACAGACACAGAACGGCGCTTTCTATCGCAATGAGCATATCATATATCCTTTCTACGCCTTTCAGTTTCCCTGGCTTTCTCCGGCCTCTATGATCACATGAATCCTATCGCCATTCGACTTGTTCAGAGCTTTTCGGATCGCCTTCAATACGCCGATGATATAGCAAATCGATCTGTCTTCATTCTTGAGGCCCATATTGACAATGCTGCCGTCATAGGGGATGCCGTCGAATTGGGCATGGACCTTCACACGGCCTTTCCCAAACTCCTGACGGACATCCCACGGGAAAGCCACAAAAGCTCCGCCGTTATCCAAAGTCTCATGCAAAATCGCATCGTATTCATATCGTTTCATATCCATCTTCCCGTCGTCGTTTCTTTGCCGGGCGGTCATGCCTGCTTCAGCGGATACAGCCGTATCCGGTCAAGGCGCGGAAGGTATTCTTCCAAATCCGACGTCTGAAACGGCTTGCCGTGCGCCGGAAAGAGCATCGCCGGATTGATTTTCAGGATCGTCTCCCAGGACCGCCTGTATTGACGAAGGTCCTCGATCCAGATGATCACCCGGTGGCGGCTTGGAAAGTTGTTCATGGCCGCGTCGCCGCAGAACATGATCCCATCCTTCACCAGGGCAATGTGGTCCGCAGTATGCCCGGGCGTCTCGACGACCTCAAACGGAAGCTTCATGGTCTGGAAGGCATCGGAGTCGATTGGAATCAGGCGATCCATGAATTCCTCCCGGAGCGCGGGATAGCGGTGCGCGCCCTTGCCGAGCATCGAAAGGATCAGGCAGAAGCCGTATGCGAGGCGGCTGGAGCAACCGCCTTCAAAGGAATTCTGCCCACGCTTCAAACCGTCGATCGCCTTCGGATGAAGGATGACCTTCGCGTCCGTCGCCTCCAGGACGTCGTTCAGGAAGCCGGCATGATCGTCGTGGGCATGGGTCAGAAAGACAAGCCGGATCTGCCCTGGATCGACGCCGGCCTTCCTGAGCTTCCGTTGGAATCGGTAGAACCCGTTCGGATAGCCCGTGTCGATCAGGATGTATCCGTCCCCACCGGGAATGAGATAGTTGTTGACGACGCGATTGCCAAGGTTGATGATGTTCATGTCTGTCTCCCCTGATCAGGTGTGCTTTGCAACAATACGCCTTATACTCTCCCAGTCGAAGCATCTGGTGTATTTCCCGTTGGGAAATGCACAATCCCGGTTCCATGGCCTGTCAAAGACCAGCACCCGTAAATCCGGAAGGTGATCAAAGAATTTGAATGCCTTGGGCGAATCCTCCACGGCGAAATCAAACTTCATCCTGTAGTAATCCTCCAGTTCGAGGCTGAAATCGCTGTCTTTGATGAAACCGTCCCGGCCATATTTGTTGAGGCAAAAAAGCCTGGCATTCTGAAGTCCGTGAGCGTCAAGCCATTCGCGGGATGGTTCATAGGCGCTGAACGGACGGCCCGTAACGACCGATACCTCATGTCCACAGGATATCCATTCGTTGATGACGGAGGATGCTCCCGGAGTCTCTTCATAGGACAGCAGCTTTTCCGGCTCATGTCCTTGAATCATCAACCGCTCGAACTGCTCGTCATTCAAGTCGAAGGATTTGTTCAGTTCAAAGAATCTCATGTTCTCATAGGGTACGTCCCTGCCGAACAATTGTGCAGCCAGCTGTGAGAACGATCTTCCTGTCTCGCAGAGGCAATCATCAAAATCAACATAGATTCGCATCGTTAACCCCTTCTTCGCGCATGCCAATGTCACCGATAAAACAGCATGATCCAATTCGGCGATTGAAGCAGCATATCGATTTTCACGTTCATTTTTTCTCCCGCAATAAACTGTCTGTTTGAGGCTAACAGCTTTTTGCGGGTGGAATCGCCGTACATCGGACGGCTGTCGCCTGCTTTTTTATTCTTTTGCGTTTTTGTAGATCTCGCAGGCGATGTCGTTCATCGCCTTGCGGGCTGCTTTTGTCTCGTTGTTGTGCATGATGGCAACGCAGATATCCTTCCTGCGGGAAAAGACCCAGCCGGTCAAAAAGCCCCAATTGTCTCCGCCATGACCGGCAACGCTGTCTCTGCAGGCTTCCGATTCCCAAACGCCCAGGCAAAGCCCGTAGTCATCCATGACCGGCGTCATCATGTGCCGCGCGGTCTTCTTTTTGAGGAAGCCTCCCCTGCGATAGCTCCTGGAAACGGCAAGGCCTGTCTTTACCAACTCCGTGGGCGTCGTCCACAGGCCCGCGGCGGCGTGCTCCGGGTAATAATGGTACCTATGCGCAGGATCTTCGCGAAGACCGAGCCTGCCGCTGAACGCGGCATTGGCGACCAGGTCCTCGTCAAGCGGCTGGAAAAAGCCGGTACGGGTCAGTCCCAGTGGTTCGGCGACCTCTTTCCTGAAGGCTTCGCGCAGCGTCGTCCCTGTGATTCTTGTGAACGCCAGTTCCGCAAGGGTGCTGCCACCGCCGGAATACAGGTGTTGCTTGCCGTAGGGCCTGATCCTGCGGAGCTTCGGCGTATTGCCCTTGCCTCCACAAATCTCGATTTGTTTCCCCTCGTTGCCCCTTCACTTCCTGATCACGGCAACCGCGCAGGGCATTTTCCCTTCCACCACATGATACGCCGCGTCCTTGTATCCGGCTTCCTCAAAGAACCGCTTATAGCCCTCCAAATCGAACTGCCGCTTGAAATGGGCTCCGGCCTTCTCAAACAGCTTGACCAGCCTGCTGGGCCTGCCGTTGTAAATGTTGATATAGGTGGGGATGATCACCTTGCCGCCGGGCCTGCAGACCCGCATCAGCTCCTTGACCGCGCAGACCGGGTCATCCAAAAGGTGAATGACGTTTCCGGCGACCACGACGTCGAAGCGCCCTTCCTCAAAATCCAGCCGCGTCATATCCGCCCTGCGGACTTCAACGTTGCCGCACTGCCTGGTCTTTTTCGCGGCCTGCCTGAGCATTCCCTCCGAATAATCCGTTGCGATCAGATGCCTGCACGCCGGGGCGATGACCACGCTGATGGCCCCGGTGCCGCAAGCGCACTCCAGCACCTCGTCCGTGGGCCTGAGCTCCGCCGCGACGGTTTTGCCCGTCCCCCGATAGACCTTCCGGTTATAGACATCCTCGAACAGGTCATAGACCGATGCCACCCTGTCCCAGAACATAATTCTTCTCCCCTTTGCGTATATCTTCTTTCGGCTGAAATGGCGGATTCACGCCTTTGCATACCCGTCGATTTCCCATACACAGGAAAACTGCAGGGGATTTGACGCCCTCGATGCCGATCTTCGCCAATATCGACGTCAGTGCCGCAAACACTGCCGAGCCCAACGAAAACAGCCACCACATCGCGTTCACTCTCCCCGCTGGTCGATCAGGCCGTATTGCCTGTACAGCGCAAACAGTTGATTGTAGAACAGGCGATTGCCGAGATACTGTCGATAGGTCGCGGACTTTTCCCTGCCCTGCGCCTTCAGTTCCTCCATCTTCTGCCGCTCCGCTTCGGACTGCTCCAGCACCGCTTTCAGCATCACCTCAAAAGCTTCGATCCGTTCCATAATATCCGCACCTCTGTTTTTTGATGGGATGATATTCACGATGTGGTTTCATATCCGATTTCACGGATGATTGGGTCCAGACTGTTTAGGTCGACAAAATCCACGCACTTGCCGTATGTATCGATCATCGCCTTAACTTCCGCAGTCTTTTTCTCCTCCGGCAGTCCTTTGGCCTTTCTGTACAACAGGGCCATCATCGTCCTGTGCTTCAGATTGAGACGCGAGTAATCTATCCCGCCTCTCAGATGAAAGATTCTCGCGTGATTACAGATATTCTCCGGAAGCTGCTTCTTCAGGCCGTTTCGAATGGTTTCTGTGTTTTCCCTGTCATTGGGGTCCGCCAGGCCAACGGTCGCAATCACGATCTTTTTGTTTTGAAGATCATGGATTACGGACAAGGTCTTTTTCAGCCCCAGCACGCCTCCGGCATACAATGCGCCTATATATACGATGTTGTCATAGACATCATAATCCATCGGATCTTCATAACTTCTGATCTCAGATTCCGTTCTTCTGGCAAGCGCCTCGGCGTATCGTTTCGCGGTTCCATATTGCGAGCCGTAGACAATGACCGTTCTCATAATTCTCTACCCCACATCAGTTATTCTCATGCTTTCCATATTCCCTGAAAGCGCGTCGGTTCGGAAAACCGGAATTCATCTGACGATTGCAAGCATCACCACATCATGAAATTCACGCCCGAAAGGATAATGGTGCAGCAAGCCTTCCCTGAGATATCCATTCTTTTCCAATACGCGAATGGATGCTTGATTCTCTATCCTGACAAGGCCTTGTATTCT
>JAZTZK010000384.1:0-2177 GCA_045637485.1 Clostridia bacterium | reverse complement strand
CCGTTGCCGATGACAATGCAGGGGACGCCGGCCTCGCGGGCGGCGGTCATCGCCTGCATCAGCTGCGCCTCGCTCTCCGGCAGGAACAGCACGTCCGCCGGCCCGCCCACCTTGAAGGTGGTGTGGCGGGACATCGGCTCGTTCTCCAGTATCTGATGGGAACCCGCAATCGCGCAGAGGGATTCAATCAGTTGGCTCATACTGCCTCCATCGATCAGAAATTGAAATAGATAAACGGATTGTAGCTCCCCACCGCCACATAGGTGACGGCGAGGAAGGTCAGTCCCAGCAGCGCCGCCGCGCCGGTCACCTTCATCAGGTCAGCCGGCACGCGCAGCCTGTCGCGTATAAACTCCGGTACCGGCAGGCTGAACAGCACGCCCGCCGCCAGGAATACGCCGTATTCCCGCAGGAAGGCGCCCGTGAGGCCGTTCCATACCGGCGCGCCGCTCATGCCGAACATCGATCCATAGAATATGCGGGCGACGTGCAGGTTATCCGAGCGGATCATCACGGTGATGGTCACAACCACGAACATGGCATAGAAGTGGCCGATGGCATGCTTGCTCATCCACTTGCCCAGGCCCGTCAGGCGTTCGATCACCAGGAACACGCCGAAGCCGAAGCCCCACAGGAAGTAGGTCCAGGCCGCGCCGTGCCACAGGCCGGTGAGCGTCCAGACCACCATCATATTGAACACCAGTCGCGGCTTGCTGACCCGGCTGCCCCCCATTGGGATGTATACATAGTCGGTGAACCAGCTGCCCAGGGAGATGTGCCAGCGCTTCCAGAACTCGCCCACGGATTTGCAAATGAAGGGGTAGTTGAAATTCTCCAGGAAGTGGAAGCCGAACATGCGGCCCAGGCCGATGGCCATATCGGAATAGCCGGAGAAGTCGTAGTACACCTGCATCAGGTACGCGCAAGCCGCAAGCCACGCGCTGACCACGGACAGGTCCTTTGTCTCCAGCGCGAAGGCGGTGTCCACCAACAGGCCCAGATTGTTGGCCAACAGCATCTTCTTGCACAGGCCCTTCATAAAGCGCCGGGTACCCTCGATGAAGTCGTCCAGGTTCTCCCGTCGGCCCTCGATCTCATCGGCCACCGTCTGGTAGCGCACGATCGGTCCCGCGATCAGCTGGGGGAAGAAGGAGATGTACAGGCAGACGTTGATCAGGCTCTTCTGCACCCTGCCGTTGCCCCGGTAGACGTCGATCACATAGCTCATGGCCTGGAAGGTGAAGAAGGATATGCCGATGGGCAGCGTAATCTGGGGCACCGGCAGGCGGATGCTGAGCCACTGGTTCAGGCTGGTCAGTATGAACATCAGGTACTTGTACACGCCCAGCAGCCCCAGGTTGAAGATCACCATCAGCGTCAGCGCCAGCTTCGCCTTGCCCCTATCCTCCCGAACCCGGTCCACCCAAAGGCCGAACAGCCAGTTCACGACGATGGACGCCATCATGATCGGGAAGAACTTCGGCGCGCCGAAAGCGTAGAAGCCCAGGCTCATCACGGAGAGGAACACGTTTGTCGCCCTGCGCCAGCGCTTCAGTATGTAATAGCCGATCAATACCACCGGCAGAAAGAAGAACAAAAACTCGATGCTGGAAAAGACCATTGGTGGCACTCCTTGCAGCGCATAATAAACGATTATATTATAGCGCATAATTCCTGCTTTGTCCATCTTTGGCCAAGGAGACGGCAGCATTTAACCCTCCGGGACTGGTCCCGGAGGGTTAATGCTGTCACACAGCGGCGTGGTTTCGTATTATTGTACCTTCGCTTTCAGAGCCTTCGACCATGCGGAGACGTAGGCCTTTCCGTCGACCAGCTTATAGGCGCGGATGCGCACGTAATAGATCTTGCCCGATTTCAGGTTCTTCAACACCCTGCTCACCGTCGCCGTCTTGGCGATGGTCACCTTTTTAGATGACGCGAAGGTGCTCTTCAGGCTGTACTGGAGCTGGTAGCCCGTGCCGCCGGTTCCCTTCTTCCACTTGGCGGTAAGCTTGCCCTTTCCGGCGGTCAAGGAAGCGAGGGACACGGCCTTGGGATTGATATTGAAGGTGACCTTGACCGAGTCCTTGTACTTGCCAACGCCCTTGATCGTCACCGTCGCCTTGCCGATGTTCTTGTTGTTGGCGTAGGCAACGGTATAGTCCGTCCCTTTCTTC
>JAZTZK010000383.1:0-6639 GCA_045637485.1 Clostridia bacterium | reverse complement strand
AGCTGCTGCACACCAGCTACGCGGCGAGGGAAGGGTTCAATGAGGTGAAGTAAACGGAACGACAGACAGGGCGCGGGGCGAGAAATCGCCCCGCCCTGTCATTGAGCAGTGCTGATGTTTTCTTTTGGATATGCTGTACTGAAGCTGATGAGGAGGTAGAATGAATGGCTATGCCAGAATCCCTGATACAGGATTGGGAACGCTTGAATGCGCAGAGCCGACAGCAGGCTCAATCCTATATACGCCTGCTTTTGGATCGGCAGTGTAATACCGGGCATCGTGAGAATCCTCCGCGCAGGCTGGGTATACTCGCGCACAGATTTCACGGCATTGCCCCGGATTTTGACGAGCCATTGCCGGATGACGAGGGCATGAAAACCCGCCGGTAAATACGGCGGGAAGAATTATACATTACAAATCATTCAACATACTCTGTTTTTCACTTTCATTTTTTTCCTGCATTTCCTTCATTTCATTTTCAGTTCTAAACGAGTATGAGATTACTCTATAATTGACTACACTAAGGCTAATCATCATTATTTGAATGTCAGCATATCCTTCTTTAATAGGATATAACCATTGATAAAAAAGTGAAATAGTTGGGTTGTCTTTGGGGTGCTGCTTAGTATAATTCATGTAAACATCTAAAGAATCATAAGCCTCACCTCCAACATTTACAATACTGTCAATCTCTGCTACTGGTTTCCCATATTTCTCCATAAGTGTTGCGATGACTCTATCATTATCAATAGATTCCTTAAGAAAATCATCCGCTATATATAGTGTCGAATTCATGCCGCCAGTAGAATCGAAAAGATATGCAATTGTGCTATCATCACGTCCTGCTACTGATGTGCTTTCACTTTCAAGTCTAAACACATCGTTATCAAAAAAATTATTCCAACCTGTAGCTTCTTCCAATTTAATGCCATAATCGTTCTCTGTTCTTATTACTTCCTCTTTCGTCATGCCGAATGATACGCCGTTATGGATAGTAAAATCTTCAGCTGAACAACTAACAGTTGCAATAGTAAACACAATCACCAAAAGAAGGATGAAAGTCTTTTTCATAATGAAGCCTCCTATCATTATTAAACACATGGTATAATATACCGTACCACATTCGATTCACACAATCAATGTAACCACCTGTTTCTATCATATGTTCCAATTTTGATACATCTATTATATCTATATAAGCGCATTTTGTCAACGATATATTGTTCCATATTCGGAATTTATAATACTGTGCCTGCTATGGTACACTATGGCAAGGAAGTGATGTCATGGGTATGTTCGGAGATAAACTGCGCGAGGTTCGCTCAATACGAGGAATAACGCAAGAACAGCTTGCCGAACTGGCCGATACCTCACGGGCGATGATCGGCCGATACGAAACCACCGACCAGCTTCCGGCGCTGGACACGCTGATTCGCATTGCGGACGCGCTGGGGGTTTCGACGGATTACCTGCTGGGGCGCACAGATGCGCTGGACGCGGCGTTTGTGGGAAGATACGTCGAGCCGCCGAAGCCGCCGCGAGGCTCAGGAAAGCTGCCCCGGACAACGGCGGAGCTGGAAGCCTTTGTCCGTGAGATCATAAAGGAGTTTATCGGGGAAAGCGGCCCGTCCCGAGGACGCTGACGGCTTGCTGCCGGAAGCGAATCGGACGGGTCTTTTTTGACAATTCGCCCGACATGGGGTATAATGGTCCGGACCGTTGTGACAATGACGGCGTCGGGAGATGGTTGGATGTATTTCTACTGCATATTTTGCGCCACGGTGAAGTGTACGCTGGTGGCCTCGGCCATACAACAGCGGTTTGGCCTGTCGGCCTTTTCACCCAGGATCATACAGCGAAAGTGGATCAAGGGCGCGTGCTTTGAGGAGGAGAAGCCCTACCTGCCGGGCTATGTGTTCGTTTGCTCGGAGGCGCCCATCACCGACTTCAACGAGATTCGCATGATGGAGGGTGTCATACGCTGCCTCGGCCAACGCGGCGAGGGCTACCAGCTGCAGGGCGACGACCTGCGCTTTGCCCGGATGCTGTATGAAAACGCCGGCGTCATCGGCATCATGAAGACCTACAGGGAGGGCGATCGGGTCAAGCTGGTGAAGCAGATGATGGGCGGCTTTGACGCCCAAATCATCAGGCTGGACCCCCGGAAGGGCCGCGCCCAGCTGCAATACGAATTCGACGGCTCCAGCTACAAGGTATGGGTGGGGTACGACATGATCGAGGACGGGGAGGAGCCTCAGGAAGAGGCGTGAAAAAAACGGGCAGGGGGGCGATTGGCCCTCCTGCCTGATCGTATGGCTATTCCTTTTCCACCGGCTTGGCGATCACCGCGTTTTCCGGGCTCAGGGGCACGGGCTTGACCTGCTTTTTGCAGTTGGGGCAGATGTACTCCGAATCCTCAGGGTCGTTCAGCGAGGTGACGAACATGGCGTGGCATTCGGGGCAGAGGTTGCCCGCCAGGGAATCCTCCTCCTCCGATTCCGGCGCTTCGCTCTGCGCGGGGCGCAACAGGTGCAGCTTGTCCTCGCTGCTGTTGAACAGCTCATCGTCGAAGTCGTCGTCATCGTCCTCGTCGTCGAACATCCCGTCCATGTCGTCATCGCGGGCGCCCTCCAGCTCGGTCAGGTCCTCGTCGATGCTCTCCACGTAGTCGTTCAGGTCCTCCAGGAGCTCGTCGATGGCCTCCACGCGATCGGACAGATCGCCCAGCAGGCCGACGATGCCGGCCATCAGCTTGCCGTTGGCGCTTTCGGTGTCGAACGACATGCCCTCCATCAGGCCCTTCAGAAATCCAACCTTCTTGCCGAGATTTTCCATAACTGCACCTCCGTTCATCGGAATAGTATTGTGCGGGAGAGAGGTTTTATTCTATGTCATACGGTCAGGCCGATGAAATCATTTCATCGGCCTGACCGTCATTTTTCATGTGTCCCGCCGATCAGGCCCGGCCCAGGTATTCGCCGCCGTCGCGGGTGTCGATCTTCAGCACCTCGCCGGTCTCGATGAACAGCGGCACCTGCAGCACCAGGCCGGTCTCGAAGGTGGCGGGCTTGGTGGTATTGGCGGCGGTGTCGCCCTTGAAGCCGGGCTCGGTATTGGTGGCCTGCAGCTCGACGAAGTTCGGCGGCTGCACGCTGAAGGGCGCGCCCTTGAAGAAGCGCACCGTCACGTTGGTGTTCTCCTTTACGAAGGGCATGGCGTCCTCGACCTGCTCATGGGACAGGGGCAGGTCGTCGAAGGTCTCCAGGTCCATGAAGTGGTAGAAGTCGCCGTCGTTGTAGGTATACTGCATCTCCTTGGTCTCGATATAGGCCTTGGGGAATTTTTCAGTGGGGTTAAAGGTGCGCTCGATGACGGCGCCGGTGACGACGTTCTTCAGCTTCGTGCGCACAAAGGCCGCGCCTTTGCCGGGCTTCACGTGCAGGAAGGACACGATGGTCCAAACGCCGTTGTCCATCTCAAAGGTGACGCCGTTTCTGAAATCGCTTGCGTTGATCATGGGGATTGTGCCTCCTCAATAAAATAGTCGTTGAAAATTGGCCCGGGCTACAGCTCGATCAGTTCCTTCGGGGCGGCGATCGTGTTGACAAAGCCGTCCCCGGTCATGATCACCGTATCCTCGATCCGGCAGCCGCCGAGGCCAGGGACGTACACGCCGGGCTCCACCGTCACCACGTTTCCGGCGACCAGGACGTCCGTACTGGCGGCGCCCAGCCGGGGTCGCTCATGGATGAACAGGCCCACGCCGTGGCCCAGGTTGTGGCCGAAGGCGCCGGGGTAGCGGGCGTCGATGCATTCGCGGGCGACGCGGTCGATCTCTCGGCAGGGCTTGCCCACGGCCAGCGCGTCCAGCGCCAGCTGTTGGGCTGTGCGGACGGTCTCGTAGATGTCGCGCAGCGCCCCGGTTATCCTGCCGAAGCCCACCGTGCGGGTCATGTCCGAGCGATAGCCGTCGACCGTCGCGCCGAAATCCAGCGTCAAAAGCTCGCCGCTTTCCACCGCCCGGTCGGACGGGCGGGCGTGGGGCAGGGCGCCGTTGGGGCCGGAGGCGGCGATGGTCTCGAAGGCCGCGCCCTCGCTGCCCAGCTCCAGCATCTCATACTCCAGCATGCGCGCGATCTGCCGCTCCGTCATGCCCGCGTGGATGCGGGGCAGCAGGTTCACGAAGGCGTCACTGGCAATCGCCGCCGCGCGGCGGATGCTCTCGAGCTCCGCCCCGTCCTTGACCTGGCGCAGCTTCTCGGGAATGCCGCCCATGCTCAGCAGGGTCACGCCCTCCAGGGCCCTGGCGAAGCCCTGATAGTCGTCGTAGGTCAGGTGATCGGTCTCAACCAGCACCCGCTTCGCGCCTTCCCCGTGGGCCAGCCTTGCCGCCAGCGTAGGATAGGTGACCTCGGCGCTGACCTGCTCCAGCGCCCAGTCCGGGCATTGGATGCGCGCCTGCTCCACATACCTGAAGTCCGTGAGGATAGCTCGCCGCTTCGCCGAAATGAACAGGCATCCCTCGCCGGTGTATCCGGCCAGCCAGCGCAGGTTTTCCGGGCGGTGTACCAGCGCCGCGTCCGCCTTCATGGCGTTCAAAAACGCCTCGAGATGGTTCAAACCGCTCACGCTCCCATGGTGAAGGATAGAAACACATTTCCATTATAGCACATTCGCCTGTGAATTGCCATAGGAAAACTATATTTTAATGGGAACCTGAATTGCCTGAATTGCCTGAATAGCCAAAGCAAATGCAACCGGAAAAAAGAAGCAGCTGCATTCAGCTCGGCAACTGGCCAGGTGCTTCTACCACAGCGGTTTGCGGTATTCCGCCTCCAGCGCCGCCCACTTTTCCAGAAAGGCGTCGCCCTCCGGATCCTCGGCGATGATTCGCAGGGCGTCCCGCACCGCGCGGGGGAAGGCGGGGTCCAGCCCCGACAGCCCGTGGGCGGCCAGCGGGCACATGGCCCGCGCCCGGGCGTCCATCCGCACGGTCCACCTGCCGTTCTTCCCCCGCACCGGGGTCAGCGGGAAGATGCGGCAGCCCAGGGGCCGGGCATCCCGCTTGCACATGCCCTGGCAGACCAGCATCGGCGCGAAGGCATCGGGCACGATACGTCCCCAGTCGCAGTCCGACAGCAGCGCCGCCTCCCCGGGGAACAGATGCACCCCGCCCTGCCCATCCGCGTCCGGCTGGCAGCAGGCTGCCTGACACAGCATTCCGCAGTCGCGGAGCATGGGCGTGCGGTCGCCTATGGCATTTCGGGCGTTCAAAAGGATATCAGGGCGCATGATCAGGCCTCCTTTTACCCGTCCATAATATCATGACGGGCGAAGCCCTGTCAATACGATGGACAGACGCGCGAACGAACATTATCATTATTGACGTTTCCAATAATCCGTGTTATAATCAATTTGGTAAAGAATCTCAATGGAGGCGGAAGAGATATGAAGACTGCGAACAAACTGCTGGTGGCGCTGTGCCTGGCGCTGGTAGCCTGCCTGGCATTGCCAGCGATGTTGCCTGTGGGAGGGAACAATCCGTTTGCGGCCCAGGCCGCGGCGGCGATCAGCAAGACGAAGGCCACCATCTACAACGGGAAGACGCTTCAGCTGAAGATCACCGGAACGACGAAGACCGTCAGGTGGTCCAGCTCCGATAATACGGTGGCGAAGGTCAGCCAGAAGGGCCTGGTGACCGCGCTGAAGGTCGGCACCGCCACGATCACCGCCAAGGCGGGCGGAAAGAAGCTGAACTGCAGGGTCACGGTGAAATCGCCCCTGTCCTCCGATGCCCTCAAGCTCAACCTGTATGTGGGCGCGACGAAGTACGTCACGCTGACCTACAAGCTGCGCGGCAGTCTGCGCCTGAAGAAATATGATTCCAGCGTGCTGGACTGCTCGCTGGGCAAGATCAGCGCGGGCAAGTGCGTACTCACCATCAAGACGCTGCGCCCCGGCAAGCAGACGTTGGTGGTCAGCAATTCCAAGACCAGCGACGTGGTGAAGATCAAGGTCACCGTGCGAGAGCAGGAAGAACCCACCGACCCCATAGTGGACAAGACCAAGGTGACGGTCGCTGTCGGCCAGACCGCCAAGGTCAATGTGACCTGGCCCTACGGCGGCCTCCCCCATTTCTGGTATGAGTGGTATGAGATCAAAGATCGTGTATTCTCCTACAGCTGGGGCGAGTGGAACGGTACCGGCTGGCCC
Organism: Clostridia bacterium; assembly: GCA_045637485.1. GTDB lineage: Bacteria > Bacillota > Clostridia > Christensenellales > Aristaeellaceae > UBA2862. The sequence goes on along the minus strand of JAZTZK010000383.1, from coordinate 426 downwards.
GTGTACATCAAGGGTGAGAACAAGGGCAAGGGCAAATTCTGGATCACCAAGGGCGACGATCCCAGCGAAACGCCCTTGGCTGTGGTGAATGTCACCGTAAAGTGACGGCGTATTTAGAAAGCAAATGGCGACATCGGCGCGTTTCGCCGATGATCGTCATTTGCTTTTTTGGTGGCTTTGTGGTAATATGATATGCGATTCAAATTGGTGGAGAGAGATTCTGATTTGTCGAGCTCTGCTCGACAAATCAGAATTAAGGGTTTAGGTATTAGGGGGCAAGGGTTAGGGATGGTGCAAATCCCTCCGGGATTTGTTTTGATTCAATGGAAACGACAGAGGTTTCTATGCTACGCAAGCTTTTGAATAAGAAGAAATCCGCATGGATTTCTACTTTCCCTAACCCCTAAAACCTAACCCCTAACCCCT
>JAZTZK010000382.1:0-14703 GCA_045637485.1 Clostridia bacterium | reverse complement strand
TAGGTGCCGCCGGTGGCGTCATTGGTCAGCGGCTTGTAGTTGTCGCTGCCGACCCACACCGATGCGGAGTAGTAGCCCCTCATGCCGGAGAAGGTGACGCCGATGTTGTTGGTGTTGGTGCCCGTCTTGCCGGCCACGGTTAGGCCGCCGAAGTTAGCGCTGGAGCCGGTGCCGTTCGGGCCGACGCAGCCCCTGAGCACGTCCACCAGCATGTAGGCGGTGGAGGGCTTGAAGGCCTGCCAGGTCTCCTGCACCTCGTTGACGTCGATGTACACCGTGCCGTCCGGGTTCAGGATCTGCGTGAAGGCGTAGGGCTCCTGGTAGACGCCGCTGTTGGCGATGGCGCCGAACGCGGTGGCGAGTTCGATCACGGAGAGGCCGGAGGAGCCCAGCGCCAGGCCGGAGCCCGTCGCCAGGATATGGTCCGCGTCGACGCCCAGCTTCAGCAGGTAGGTGACGGCGTTTTCGATGCCGACGTAGTCCATCAGCGCGTGGGCGGTCGAGGTGTTGTGGGACTGGTTGATGGCGCGGCGCATCGATTCGACGCCCGTGAAGCTGCCGCCGGAGAAGTTGGCGGGATAGCCCTCGCCGCCCGCCCAGTCCTTGACCGGGATGGGCAGGTTCAGCACCGGCGTGCCGGGGGAATAGCCCATGTCGAAGGCGGGGCCGTATACCGCCAGGGGCTTGATGGAAGAGCCCACGGGCATGTCGTTCTGATACGCGCGATTCAGCTGCTTGCGCTGTACGGGCTCGTTTCGGCCGCCCACCACGGCGATCAGCTCGCCGGTGTGCCAGTCCATCACGGCGCAGGCACACTGGGGCTGTACGACGGTGAGGAATTCACCCCCGCCCAAAGAGGCCTGGGTGGAGCTGTCGTTGGAATAGCGCATGGAGGGATAGCGGGTGTAATTGGTGATGGTCTCCTGTACCGCCTGCTGTACATCGGGCTTCAGGCTGGTGAACACCTTGTAGCCGCCGTTGCGCAGCTTGGTTTCCATTTGGGCCCGGTTGTAGGAGGTATCCTCCAGGCCCTCGACCCGCAGCATCTTTGTGACCACGTCGTATATGGAATATTCCACATAATAGGCGTTGTCGTACATGTTGTTGGTGGCGGCGGTGGCGTTCTCAATCACCTGCAGCGTATCGGCGCGGGCCTGCTCATACTCCTCCTCGGTGATCAGGCGGTGGTCCAGCATCTCCTCGAGCACGTAGTTGGTGCGCCTGTCGGTCTCCTCCGGCCGGTTGCGGACATAGTAGTTTCGCCGGGGATTGTACCGGGAGGGATTGCGGATCAGGCCCGCCAGGCAGGCGCACTCGCGCAGGGTCAGCTGACTCAGGTCCTTGCCGAAGTAATCCTGGGCGGCGATCTTTACGCCATAGCTGCTGCCGCCCATGTAGATCACGTTCAGGTAGGCCTCCAGGATCTGCTTCTTGTCCAGGTTCTTCTCCAGCTCCAGGGCCAGATAGGCCTCCTGCACCTTGCGCTTGTAGTTCTGGTCGCTGTTGAGCAGCGTCAGCTTGACCAGCTGGCAGGTGATGGTGGAGGCGCCCTGGGTGTCGCCGCCCATTACGTTGTTGATCAGCGCGCCGCCGATGCGCTTCAGATCAACGCCGTGGTGCTCGTAAAAGCGGGCGTCCTCGATGGCGATGACGGCGTTGATCAGCTGTTGGGGGATGTCCTCGATTTCAACATAGATGCGGTTTTCCGAGCCCTTGAACTCCATGATCAGCTGGCCGCTGGAATCGTAGATGAACGAGGTCTGGGACTGGGCGCCGATCTGGGACAGGTCCAGGTTCGGCGAGGTATCCACCCAACCCTTGGCGATGCCGACCACCAGGCCACCGCCGATCAGGCCGATCAGAAGCACGACGAAGAACAGCATCTTCACGGTCAGCAGTATCACCGCGAACAGGAAATTGCGGTCATACTCCCTGGGTTTGAATATCGCGTATTTCACTTATTTCCTCCTGAGATCAGGTATAACTATCCATATCCAACATACATTATAGCACAATATTTCAGACGACGCACGAATATTTGATGTCAATTTGATGAACAATGACCGGGACTATGACAGCTGAATAAAAGAAAAACGTATCTGTTCGGTCCGGATGTATTTGTACCTGCTTTGGCGGCCTGCAGGCCGCCCTAAAGGAATAACTTCGTGTCGCCGCTACAGGCATATCTCCTCGCAGCGGCGGCGTCTACGCCGCCATGACTGAATCATCAGATGGTGACATTGTAACAGAAGACAAGAACGTAAGAATCGCTGGTTACATTGCGTGCAAATTATTAACGAAAGAAATTATTCATGTTCCTTGACTAAATACCATTGTCGTTGTATAGTTAGTATGGACGACTTGGAATGGATGTACTTGGCATACGCCGTATTGAAATGGAGTGGCGGAATTGTTTAAAAGATCTTCGGGGTTGGATGGCAGGCATCGCAATGGAAGCCCATATATGAATCCAAATGTGGCCGGTATCCTGAAAAAGGTTGAGGAAGAAACCAAGGATCCGGCGCTTTCCCAGAGCGTGTATTTCGGGCCTACGGCGATGACCCATATCCGCAGGCTGATTGAAATGGGCGGCACGATCATCACGGACACCTTGCTCTTGGCCAACGACATAAACACGGGGCTGCTGGGGGATCATGGCACGCAGATACTGTGCTTTATCGATGATCCGCATGTGGTCTTCCTGGCCGAGCAGCGCCATGTGACCCGGGCGGAGGTGGCTGTGGACTACGGCCTGGCTGTGACGGGGCCCAAGCTGATGGTGGTGGGCAGCGCCCCCGCCGCGATCAATCGCATCATCAGCCGCCGACAGCACGAGCCCCTCAGCGATGTCTGTGTCCTCGCTGCCCCGACGGGCTTTGCCAGCGTCGTACAGATGAAGGAGCGACTGATGGACAGCGACCTCACATCCATCGTCGTGCGCGGCAAAAAAGGCGGCGTTCAGATCACGGCGGCGCTGCTTAACGCCATACTGCGGGAAATCGCTGAAAACCCGAACGGCTGAAAATGGGAAAGCACCCTCTGCGAAGGGTGCTTTTCCATTTTCAGCCCAATATGAACGACTGCAGGGCCTGTACTGTGGTAAAGGCGTGTGGAACATCCAGTTCACCCAGCTCCGACAGCCTGCGATAACCCCAGGCCACCCAGGCGGAGTCGATGCCGGCGTTGATCGCGGTCTGTATGTCCGTCTCGCCGTCGCCCACGTAGAGCGTGCGTTCGGGATTCGCGCCGAGTTGCCGGATGATCCTCAGCGCTCCGTCGGGGGCGGGTTTTTTGGGTATATCGGAGCGCTCGCCCAGTATGCAGGCCAGCTTGCCCGGCAGGTGCGCCTCGCACAGGGCCCGGGTGGCGCTGTCCACCTTGTTGGAATTCACTGCCGCCAGTATGCCGGCGTCGCCCATAACGTCCAGCAGGGCCGGTATGCCGTCGAAGGGGCGGGTGGATACGTTCACGTGACTCAGATAGTAGCTTTTGAAATCCTCGAGGGCCCGACGGGAGGCTTCTTCGCCGGAACCCTCGGGAAGCGCGCGGCGCATGGTATTGGCGATGCCGTTTCCGATCATGCGGCGCACCTCTCCCCTCGAGCGCAGCGGAAAGCCCTGGAGGCCCAGGGCGTGATTGACTGCCCGGGTCAGATCGTCCAGCGTGTCCAGCAGCGTGCCGTCCAGGTCGAATATCACAAGCTCGTATCTCATAAGTCCATCACCGCAAAGAATATTCTCCGATCATCATACCAGACGAGGGGAATGGTCGCAGGTCGATGAGGTTAGAATTCTGTTATATAGCGAAACATTCCGTGACGATTGCCGGCGGGAATTGAATTTGCCGGAAAAATATGGTAGAATATATTTTGGTTCAATATACAGTGCTATTTGCAATGGAGGATGATCCATGCCAGCCTATCAAGCCTTTGCAGGGTTGTACGACGCGCTGATGGACGATGTCGATTACGATGCCTGGGCCGGGTATTACCTGGCTTTGATCGGGCGCATGGGCGTAACTCCCCATACGCTGTGCGACTGCGCATGCGGCACAGGATCGATGTCCGTGCGCTTTGCCCGGCAGGGCCTGAGGGTGACGGGCGTCGATCTGTCCGTCGACATGCTGGAGCTGGCCCGTCAGAAGGGGCTTCAATACGGCGTACAGGTCATGTTCGTTCGCCAGGATATGTGCGCGTTGGCGCTGCCCAGGCCGGTGGACGCGCTGGTTTGCGCCTGCGACGGCGTGAACTATCTGTTGGACGACGACAGGCTCCGGGCCTTTTTCGACCACGCGCGGCAAGCCCTGAAGCCGGGTGGCGCGCTGGCCTTCGACATCTCCTCGGCCTATAAGCTCAGGCAAACCCTGGGGAACAATTTCTTCGGCGAGGACCGGGGCGACATCACCTACCTGTGGAGCAACCGGTTCGATGAGGCGGCGGAGACCGTCACCATGGATCTGACCTTCTTCACCCGGGAGGCGGACGGGCGCTATCGGCGCTTTGACGAGCTTCACGTACAGAAGGCCCACGAGCCGGAGCACCTGCTGGCGCTGCTGGCAGAGCGTGGCTTTTCCGGCGCGAAGGTCTTCGGCGACCGGCACTTCAATTTACCCAAGACAGATGAGGTGCGCATTCACATCGCGGCCATCCGGGAATAATATGGATAAGGAGCATTCTTGAATGAGCGTTATGAGTCAGGACGGCATATTGCACATCTCCCTTTTGGAGGGCCAGGCACGGGCCATATTGACGGAGAGCACCCAGGTGGTACAGCGAGCCAAGGAGATCCACAGCCTCTCCAGGATTGCCACTGCGGCGCTGGGGCGGACGCTGACGGCCACGGCCATGATGGGCAGTATGCTCAAGGGCAGGGACGAGAGCGTTACGGCCACCATCAAGGGCGGCGGTCCCATCGGCACGGTACTGGCGGTGGCCGGGGCCGATTGCGCCGTGAAGGGCTATGTGGACAACCCTTCCATCGACCTGCCCCGCACGGGGCCGAAGCTGCCCGTCGGTGCGGCGGTGGGCAGGGAAGGCCGCCTGTCCGTCATCAAGGATCTGCGAATGCGGGAGCCCTATGTGGGCCAGGTGAATCTGGTCTCCGGCGAGATCGCCGAGGACTTTGCCATGTACTTCACGGCCTCAGAGCAGACCCCGTCGCTGGTATCGCTGGGCGTGCTGGTCAGCGACGAGCGGGTGGAATCCGCCGGCGGTTTGATCGTGCAGCTGATGCCGGACGCAAGCGAGGCGGCCATACGCTCCATCGAGGCCAGCGCGGGCATGTTTATGGACCTCTCGGGCACAATGAAGGAATATCATCTGGACGGCGCGGTCAACCAGCTGCTCATGCACCTGCAGCCCCGGGTGCTCGAGCGCAGGGACGTGCGCTATGCCTGTGATTGCAGTCGCGCGCGGGTGGAGAAGGCGTTGATCACCCTTGGCGCGGAGGAGCTGACCGACATGATCAGGACCCAGCACGGGGCCCGGGTGGATTGCCACTTCTGCAACAAGCGCTATCGCTTCACGGAGGACGATCTGCAGGCCCTGCTGAGCGCCGCAACGGCGAAGGGAAACGCCGCAGACATGAAACAATAAACCGACCTCGGTATGAATTCAGGAGTTTCAATGAACAGAAATCTCAAAGTCGTCACCTTCAAGCGGTCTTCGGCCTATGTGCATCACCGCGCCATGATGAACCGCCGGGATAACAACATCGTGGACGCGCTGGAGCTGATGCGCAAGGCTGTGGAAGCCGCGCCGGAGAACCGGGAGTACCGCCTGGACCTGGCAGAGCTCTACTGCGAAATGGGATGCCACGAACAGTCCACAAGGCTGCTGCTGGACATGCTGGCGGAGGATGACGGACCTTCGGAGTGCTACTACGGCCTTGCGCTGAACCAGCTGGGCATGAACGACCTCACCGGCGCGCGTCGGTCGCTGAGCCTTTACAGGCGGCGGGACCCGGAGGGCGCTCACCTGGAGGAGGTGCGGCGATTGGCGGCGGAGCTTGACTTCTTTGGAGAGCTTACCCACCCGGTCAACCGTAAGCTGCACCGGGCGGCTTGCATCGCCAACCGCGCGTGCGACGCCATGAAGGCAGAAATGCATGAGAAGGCATGCCGACTCTTCGAGCGGTCGCTGGATATGTCGTCGGAGCAGTACGACATGCGGTCGCTGTACGCCATGGCGCTGCTGATCTGTGGCCGGAGAGAGGAGGCGCTCACCCAGGCCAGACGCGCGGCGGAGGGCTATCCGCCTTCGGTAAAGGCGCTCTGCGTCAGCGCCCAGGTTTTTGCCCTGTCCGGCGATGCCCGGGCTGCGCGGGCGTTGATCGCCCGGGCCATGGAGGAGCGTCCCGAGGGCCAGGATCTGCGGCTGATGATCTATGTGATGGGCGAGTTGGGCATGGACGCCGACGTGGCAAATTATGTGCGTCAGGCGCTATGGGAAGCGCCCTTCGACCGGGATTTGCTGCACATGCGGGCGGTGGCGCTGAACCGTACAGGTACGCCGGATATCCGCGTGGCCCGGTTCTGGGCGCGCATACTGCGCATCGACCCGGCGGACAGCGTGGCCCAGTTCTACCAGGAGGCGGCGCTGAGCGGACGGTTGAACGAGGATCCGCCGGACTACGGCTACCAGGTGCCCCGCCGGGAATTCGAGCGCCGGTTGCGGCAACTGGTGGAGCAGCTGAGCCAGGGCTATGAACAGCTGGAGGATCGCTGGCGCGAGGATCCCGGTTTCAGGCAGCTGATGGGCTGGGCGGTGCGGGCGGAGGATCCCCGGCTGAGCCGCGCCGCCATGACCGCGCTGACGACCATCGATCACAGGGAATCGAGGAGCCTGTTGCGGATGCTGTTGTTCAACGAGGGCGTGCCCGGCGACCTGAAGGTCCACGCCGCCCTGGCGCTGCGCCTGCAGGGCGTCGATTCCGAGGCCATCATGCCGGCGAAGACGGGCCTTGGACCGGGTTTCATGCCCGACGCCAAGGCCATGATGGAGCGACTGGGCGTGGGTGAGCGCCAGCTGGTGCGATATGCCGACGAGGTACTTCAGAGGGAGTACGGCATAGCGGCACTCAACCACCTGCTGCTGATCTGGTCGGCCTACCGACAGCTGCGCGGCACGTCGATGGACCCCGTGCGCTGCGTGGGCGGAGGCGCGGCAGCGCTGGCCTACAGCTATATGCTGGTCTATGGGCCCAAGCCGGACCCCGGCAAACTGGCGAAGCAGTTCGGCTGCGACGCCAGACAGCTGGTGTACTATGCCCGACGCATCGCCGGCTGCCTGGACAGAATCGCTCGGGAATATTGACGGTATGCAGGAGCTGCAGTGCCTTCGACGTCGCTGCGCTCAGGATCTTTACCGCTATTGCCATAGCATAGAAATAATGGAGTATTTGCATGAAGATACACGATTTTGACGCCAAATTCTTTGATTACGCCCGCACCTGGATGGCCATGCACCCCGGCATGACCGAGAAGCAGGTGGAGGACAGCTACAACGAAATCATGCTGAACTGGCTGAACGCGCCGGCCAAGTGGCTGGACGGAGAAAGGCCGGGGGAGTACTTCCTGCGCTACAGCGCGCCGAAGGACCTGCTGAAGCTGCTGGAGGAATACAATAAGCGGGACATCGGCCTGCCGGAGCCGCTGTACAGCCGGGTGGTCAGCGTTGGCCAGCCGTGCGTGCCCGGCCTGATGCGCATCGTGGCGGACGGGGACAGGCCTGAATCGCTGCGAGCGACGGCGCTGGCCTTGCTGCGGGACATCGACAGCGATGATGCCCGGGACCTGTACGTCGACCTGGCCTGTCGGGGCGGCGAGGGGGACGAGATCAGCGAGCTTGCGGCGGACATCCTCTCGGATGGGGATGGCAGTCAGATCGGGGCGCTGCTGGAGCGCTATGATGAAGCCGGAGAGTTCGGCCAGCAGCGCATACTGGGCATCTGTGCCAATTTCCCGGGGGATGATCGCATTCTCAGCTACATGCTGGACAAGCTCCGCAATCGCCCGGAGCAGCGCGCGCTGTACGCTTCGTTCCTGGGCAAGCTGGGCGACCCGAGAGCCATCGACGCCATGAAGCCATTTCTGACCCTGACGGAGATCGGCTATCTGGATTATATCGAGCTGCGCAACGCCATTGAGGAGCTGGGCGCCGACCCGGGCGAGGAGCGCGCCTTCTACGGCGACCCGGATTACGAGGCCATGCGCAACATCTGACGCAATCACATCGAAAGGGAGGAAGACCTGTGTACTGTTCGCATTGCGGAAAAAAAGTGGGCGAAGACATGCTCTTCTGCCCTTTCTGCGGCAAGCCCATCGTCATACCGGAACAGGACGATGAGCCGGTGGCTGTGCCTGTCCACGCCGCTTCAGTCTCTGCGGCTGAAGGTGGGGACAGGTATGAAGCCAAGGGTCGGGAATCGGAGGGGGTGACAGCCATATTGGCGGAGGAAAGCCTTGAAGATAAACCGACGTCGGTTTCAAAAGACGTTGACGCGTCGGACGTTTCGAAGGGTAAAGAGCCCGTGGTGGACGCCGCAGCGGAGTTGCTGGATTGGGATCGGGCCCGCAAGCGCCACATGGAGACGGATGTGTGGGCCAGGCCCGAAGCATCGGCGGAGGATTTTTCGCCCCTCGCGCTGGAGGAAGCCGACGAAAAGCTGGAGGAATCGGACTGGAAGGAAGAGATAATAAAGAAAAAAGAGGCCGTCACGCTCGAAAAGAAGCCGCCCGAAATGAAGCGGGAAGAGGAGACCCCCGTCCGATTGGACGGCGCCGCGCCGAAGCTGGAGCTGGATATACAGGGCGCAAAGCCCCGGGACAAGGGCAAAAAGCGCCACAAGCAGGCCAACACGCTGGTGCCGCCAAAGACGATGGACCCCGATGACATCTTTATGGATCGCAAGCGCGCGCCCTATGAAGAGGACGATCCCTACGATGACGACGCCGAAGAGGATGAATTCCGGGACGGCTTCGCCTTTGAAGAAGATGACGAGGGGAGCTTTTTCATGCGCCATCTCAGGGGGATCGTGGGGCTGGCGCTGTTTGTGATACTGCTGCTGATGTTTGTGATCTATGCCTTTTCGAGGGCGGGACAGGTCAGCCTGGCGCGGGTGAACGCCGCATGGAGCAAGGACGCCTACAGTACCCTGGGCTACCAGCACTATCAGGCGGGCGATTACAGCCAGGCGGGGCTCTACTACGAGCGCGCGTTGCAGCGCGATCCGAACAGCTACAGCTTTGCCTCCTCCGCCGCGATGGCTTACCTGGAGGCCGGGGATAATGAAAAGGCGGCGGCAATGCTGAAGCGCTGCGCCGAGATCGATCCAACCAAGCTGGAGCCCTACGTCTACCTGCTGAAGATATACCCGGATGCCGCGTCCAGACCCTGGGACATTACCCAACTGTTGCAGCAGGGCTATCAGAAGACCGGCGACGCCCGCCTGAACGTCACCGGGTGACGCGAAAGACCATGAAGGAAACGCTTCCAGTGCAGACACCGGAGTTCCTGCTCGCGCCGATGGACGGCATGACCCGCGCCTCCTTTCGAAGCATCTGCTTCGACTATGGGGCCGATGGCGCGACCACGGAGATGATACAATCGCTGGCCTACGGACGGGCAAAGCGGCCCATGAGTCCCACGTTTCAGGAGGTGCTGGCCCGCTTTCCGGGTGAACGCAACCTGGCGGCCCAGCTGATCGGCAGCGACCCGGCGGCGATGGCGGAGTCGGCCCGCAGGCTCGAGGCGCTGGAGCGCTTTGACGCCATCGACATCAACATGGGCTGTCCGGCGCGCAAGGTGGTGGGCAGCGGCAACGGCGCGGCGCTGTTGAAGTCGCCTGAGCGGGCGGTGGCGGTTATGGCCGCCGTGAAAGCGGCCACGTCCCTGCCGGTGCGGCTGAAGCTGCGGTTGGGCTGGGACGCGGCGCACATCACCGCCCCCCTCCTGGTTGCGCAGGCCGAGGACCTGGGCTTTCAGAGCGTCACGCTGCACGGGCGCACCCGGGAACAGATGTATCTGGGCCCTGTCGATACGCCGGCGATACGGGCCGTCTGCGACGCCGTCCGCATCCCGGTGTATGCCAACGGCGGCGTCACCTGCGCCGAGGACGCGCTGGCTTTTCTGCGGGATACCCATGCGGCGGGAATCGCCATCGGCAGGGCGGCGCTGAAGGCGCCCTGGATATTCGAGGACATCGCCACCCTTCGCCGGGGCGGGTTAGTGGTGTCCAGACGCGCCCCCGAGCGCGTCACACTGCTGATCCGGCTTGCAATGCTGACCTGCCACCATCGTCCGGAAGGCGTGGCCATCTGCGAGATGCGGCGCTTCTGCGGCTGGATACTCGCGGGCCTGACAGGATTTGACGCGGTGCTGACCCGCCTGAACGCCGTCGTCACCCTTGATGGCTTCCGCGCTCTGCTGGAGGGCTATCAGGACGATCTGGAGAGGCGCGACGACCTGGAGATCCACCAGGAGCTGCTGCCCAAACCCACGCTGGACACCGTAGCCCACCGCCAGGCGCGTCGCATGGCCAAGTGGCTGTAGGAGGATTCGCATATAAACAGTAAAGGGACTGCCTCTTTGTGAGACAGCCCCCTTTTTAATTCATGTCATTCCATATCCGTGTCTTCGCCGGACTCGTCGAAATCGATGGATTCGTCGTACTCCTCAGACTCGTCGTACTCCTCAGATTCTTCGTACCAGTCGGGCTCATCATAGTCATCGTCAGGCGCCTCATAAGCGTCGCTGTCGAACGCGTCATCGGACGCCAGGATGGCGTTGGGATTGGCATAGCTCTCGTCCGCGAACCTCAACGTCTCCAGCGTGCTGACATCGATCATCGGATTCGTGGGATCGATCACCGGCAGGTCGAGGTCAAAGCTGTCGTTGCAATAGCTCTGGAATTCCCCGATGGCGTAGACGGTGGCAAAATCCAGCATGCCCGGCGTATAGCTGTCAGCCTCCAGCCACCCGAGGCTTTCCAGCTTGTACTGCAGTTCCGTGATCTCATCCTCGCTCAGGTCGACGCCTTCCGCACTCCCGGAATCCGCCTCTTCATCCTCGGTCTCCCGGTATTCCTCTTCGTCCTCTGGCTCCCGGTACTCCTCTTCGGCCTCGGGCTCCAGGTACTCTTCTTCGACGTCGGGCTCCAGGTATTCCTCTTCGACCTCGGGCTCCTGGTACTCCTCTTCGACCTCGGGCTCCAGGTATTCCTCTTCGGCCTCGGGCTCTGGGTATTCCTCTTCGACCTCGGACTCCTGATATTCCTCTTCGACATTTTGCCATGCATCTTCGGCATCCTCGTCGGTGGCCTCTTCATAGGGCTCATCGACGAATGCAGCTGCGTCAGCGGCGACGTAGAGGGCGAAGCTGGCCGAAGCGGTCGCGCCGTCGGCCTCTGATCCTCCGGCGGGTATGGCCGTGACCTTCAGTGTATAGACCTCATTGGGGTCCAGCGCGCTGGTGTAGGCGGACAGGGATGTGGCTTCGACCGCCCTGGAATCCAGCAGGTTACCGTTGGAATCCAGCAGAGATATCCGGTATTCCGCCACGTCGCCCTCAGACTGCCAGGACATGGTAAGGACTTCGCCCGAGACGTAGCTGATGTTGTCCTGCGCCTTTTCCACGTAATCGAAGGTGATGACCGGTTCGGTGACGCGCGCGGGTTCCTGTATATCCGCCTCCAGCGGGATATCGTCGGGCAACGCCTCCTCCGGTTCCGCTTCATGCGCTTCAGTCGGTTCCTCGGTTTCGGGTTCATCCGACGGAAGCTCGACAGCTTCCTCGGCCTCGGGCTCGTCCGACGGGAGCTCGACAGCTTCCTCGACTTCGGGCTCGTCCGATGGGAGTTCGATTGCTTCCTCGGGGATCATATCGACTTCTGGTGTTTCGGCCAAATCCTCGGGGATGGCCTCGTTTGTATCCGGTTCGCTCGCCGCTTCGACGGGCGTTTCCTCCACGGACAGTTCCACTTCGGATTCGGTATCCTGCGCCTCAACGGTTTCCTCTATATCTGCCTCATCTTCGATTTCAACGGGCGAATCAAGGGTGGGCATGAGCTCAAGCTCCTCCTCGGGCAGCTCGAGCTCCTCCTGCGCTTCGATGGCCTCAGATTCATCGATCGGCTCGGGTGTGGGATCGGGCTCCGGCTCCGGCATGGGTTCCGGCGTGGGATCGGGCTCGGGCAGCTCCACCTCCGGCAGCGCAAACTGAACCGAATTGGACCGGGCGGCCTTCATATTCCCGTTTTCCGGAATCGCGGAGACGGAGATGGTGTAGATTTCGCCGGCGCTCATGGCTTTGGAGCTGAAGCGGGCAACATGCTCGGACGTGGTCTGATCCACGACCACCTTGCCGCTCTCGTCCTCGATGCGCACATCATAGGAGCCCACATCGCCTTCGGCATGCCAATCGAAGGTGATGTCGCCGGGCAACAGGTAATACACGCCGCCTTCCGTGCGGCCAACCGTGCTGATGATGATCTCAGGCAGGCCGACGGTTTCGACCTCCAGGTCGTCATCTTCATATATCGGCTCGATTCTGGCGAAGGCGACCTCGGCCTGGGTGATGTGCCTGCTGTCGCCGTCTTCGGGATAGGCCCTGACGCGCAGCGTGTAGACCTCGTTGTAATCCAGCGTGGCGAGAGAGACGCCGGTGCGGGTCATCAGCGTATCCTTATCGATGTACACGTTGCCCTGGGAGTCGTTTACGCGGATGCTGTAGTGATCCACGCGGCCCTCCACATCCCAGCTGAAGACGACATAGCCGTCCGGGGCGCTGTCCTCGGAGATGAAGTAGATGCCGTCGTCTTCGAAGTCGAATACCTCGACATAGATGTCCGGTTCGCCGATGACGGTGGGCTCCACGTATTCGGGCGCGTCTTCGTCAAACAGCAGCTTTTGGGTGCGCACGGTGGCGATGCCGGTGGGCTTCAGGCCGACCTTCTTCTGGAACAGGGCCACCGCTTCCATGGTCTGCCTGCCGAAGTAGCCGTCCGCGGGACCGTCGTAGTAGTTCAGCGCCCTCAGGCGGCGCTGCAGGCGGGCGACGCGCTCGTTGTCATCGCCGCGGCGCAGCACGATGAAGCCGGGAGCCTCGGGGGCGTCATACGAGAACAGCAGGCGCTGCATCGCCTGGCTGGCGTTGCCGGTCTCCCTCAGTCCGGCTGTGCGCTGGAATACGCGCACCGCCGATGTGGTATGGGCGCTGTAGGTGCTGCCGGGGCTGTTCTCCAGATAGTAGAGGTCCCTGAGGCGGTTGTTCAGCTCGCGCACGCGATAGCCGGTGTCGCCGGGATAGAGGTCGATGTAGCTGGAGCAATGGTTGGCGCCGTCGGAATAGAGGCGCTTTAGCGTATCCCGGGTGGCGGTGCTGTTTTCCGGCAGGCCGTTCTCATACTGGAACAGCTGCACAGCCTTCAATGTGCGGGGGCCGAATATGCCGTCCGCCGTGTCGGCCAGGTAACCCAGCTCCCGCAGGCGCTCCTGCATCTGCCTGACGCGCATGCCGCGGTTGCCCCGGGTCAGCTGGTGGTAGGGGTCATAGGCGCTCAGCCTGCCGGAGAGTATGATTCGCTGCAGCTCGGCGTCGGCGACGCCGGTCACGGGGCGCTCCAGGTCAAACTGCAACAGCTGCACGGCGGCTTGGGTGCGGGGACCGAAAATGCCGTCCACATAGTAGTCGTAATAGCCCAGGTCCTTCAGCGGTTGCTGGATGGCGCTGACGGCGTCGCCGCGGCTGCCCCTGGACAGGGTGGCGTACTGGGGCGTGGGCTTCAGCCGGTCCGACGCGGTCTGCTCGCCGGTGAGCTTCAGGGTATCGATCAGGCACAGCACGGGGGCGGTCACTTCGGCCTCCGATTCAAATTCGATAAACGAGAAGGTGGGCTTCGAGGCCTTCTCCATCAGCCGCGCGTAGACGTTCAGCTGGCCGCTCATGCCCTCTATGTACAGCCCGTCCACATTGTATTCCGCGGGCAGCTTATAGGCCGACAGATCGGAATAGCGCTTGAAAACGCCCAGCGCGCCTTTGGCGATATCCACCCGGCAAACGGTATTGTCGGCGGCCAGCATGAACAGCGACTTGCCGCTGGCGGTCAGCTGGTCCTTCATCTTTACGCCCGGGGTCAGCACGATCTTCGAGGTCTTTGCCGAGGGATCGTAGGCCTTCAGTCGCAGGGCGCTGCCGGTGCGGGTCAGGTAGTAGACGGTGTTGTTCAGCCAGGCAAAGGCGGTTACATCGCTGTCGATCAGGCTGGTGCTGTAATTGAAAAGGCTCTTCAGATACAGCTCGGCGTCGTCGTTCAGGAAGATTTCGTAGCGCTCGCCGATCGCGCCGCTTCTGGGCATGCCGCCGCTGTAGATCTCAAAGCGGCCGGTGTCCTCCACATACAGCATCGTGGCCGCCCGGTCCACCAGCTGGAAGACCAGCCCCTCCGCCGACATGTACAGCCGGTCGATGGGCTCCGCAGCCGTGTAGACGACTTCATTCGCCAAACTGTGCAGGTCGGCGCGGACCAGCTGCTTGGGGTTGGCGCCGGTGACGTAGAAGGCGGTGTCCTCGCCGGCCAGGCACGCGGCCCTGACATCCGTGGCGATCAGCGATTCCTTCAGGCTCTGCAGGTCAACCGAATACAGGTCCTGGGCGTCCAGGAAGTCGTCGGCGCTCAGATAGAGCACGCGGTAGGCGTCCATACCCAC
>JAZTZK010000381.1:0-8573 GCA_045637485.1 Clostridia bacterium | reverse complement strand
GTCACCGCGGACGCGAGCAATTCGCCCAAGGTGAGCGAGGCAGAGCTGCGCAAGTACCGCTCCGGCCCGAAGATCAGGCTGTCCGATACCCTCAAGGCGCTGCTGATCAAGTTTTGGTTCAACGGCGCGACCTGCTTCTTCTTCCTGTGGGGGCTGGGCGCCTATCTGCACAGCTGGTTGGACCAGATGGTGGTGCTGGCGCTGGCACTGGGGGCGGTGAACGACCTGCTGATCAACAACGTGTTCAGGTTCTACGCAAAGAGCCCCGGCGACAACGACCGCTGGATGATGTTTCCCCAGAAGGCGTTTTACACCCTGCCGCTGAATGTGATCTACGCGGGGGCGCTGCTGTTGCTGGTGATGATGACCTACAGCGCCGTCAACACCGCCATCATCGGGTTCACCGGCGCGGCGGGCGCCGTGCCGCTGGGCGTGGGGCCGATACTGTTCGGTGTGTTCACCACGGCATGGGACACGCTGCTCATCAAGATCAAGCATACGGCGCAAAGCATCCTGGCGGACGCCAAGCGCGCCTCAAAGGGAGTGTAATCGTTCGTGTTTCATGCCATCTATGTCGGCTCAACCTCGGCGTGCTTCGAGTTGGAGAATCGCTCTCCCTTCTACGCCCCCGAGCCCTGGCGGTTGCTGCTGGACGGTGTGGCCGTCCGGGAAGGCCGCGAGAATGTGTTTTCACTGTTCGGCCTTGAACAGGGCAGGACCTATGCGGTGACGCTGCGCATGGGCGCGGAAGAACACGCGATCAGAATCAAGACCAAGGAAGAGAGCTGCGCCGTCAGCGTAAAGGATTTCGGCGCGAAGGGCGACGGCGTGAGCGTGGACACCGCGGCCATACAGTGGGCCATAATGCTGCTGCCGGAGAACGGACGCCTGGTTTTCCCGGCGGGCACGTACCTGACGGGGCCGATCATGCTCAAGAGCCATATGACGCTGGAGCTGACCGAGGGCGCGATACTCAAGGGGCTGACGGACAAGGCCGTGTATCCGGTGATTCCCGCCGGCATGGTCGACCTGAACAGCGGCGACGACGTGTGGTTCGGTACCTTCGAGGGGCAGGTCAAGCGCATGTATGCCTCGCTGCTCACCGCCGAATACGCGGAGGACATCCGCATCGTCGGGCCCGGGCGCGTGGACGGCGATGCCCAGCACGGCGCCTGGTGGCAGACCTTCCAGCAGGACCCGGTGGCGCGTCCAAGGCTGCTGTTCTTCAACGCCTGCAACAACGTGACGGTGCATGGCATTGAAGCCGCCAATGCGCCCTCCTGGCATCTGCACCCCTACAAGAGCTGGAGCATGGCGTTCTATGACGTCTCGGTGTCCGCGCCGAAGGACAGTCCAAACACCGATGCCCTGGACCCGGAGAGCTGTGACGGGGTGGACATCGTGGGCTGTCGCTTCTCGGTGGGGGACGACTGCATCGCCATCAAGTCCGGCAAGCTGGGCGGGCTGTCCGAGGACCACTGGCCCGCGATACAGCACACCATTCGCAACTGCCTGATGTCCTTTGGCCACGGCGCGATCGTCCTGGGCAGCGAGATTTCCGGCGGTGTCAAGGAACTGTCCGTCAGCCAGTGCCTGTTTCGGCAGACCGACCGGGGCCTGCGCATCAAGACCCGCCGGGGGCGTGGTCGGAGCTGCGACATCGACGGCATCGTCTTCGACAACATCCGCATGGAGGGCGTGCTGACCCCCATCGTGATGAACATGTGGTACCGTTGCGTGGACCCGGATGGCGATTCCGAATACGTGCAGGGCCGCGTGCCGCTGCCCGTGGATGAGCGGACGCCCCGCTTGGGTCGGTTCCGCTTCTCCAACATGGATTGCGTCGATGCCGAGGTCGCCGCCTGCTACTGCGACGGACTGCCGGAGGAGCCCATTGAAGAGGTAAAGCTGGAAAACGTGCGCGTGCGCTTTTCAGAAAACGCGCGTCCCGGCGTGCCTTCGATGTTTACGAACGCGCCGAAGCGTTGCCGCCTCGGGCTGTGGTTTGAGAATGTGAAGCGGGTGCGACTGAAGAACGTCGTGATCGAGGGTCAGGCGGGAGACGCCGTTCTGACGCGGGGCGTTGGGGAGACCATCGTGGAATGACAGACGGTTCACGCCTGGCAGACGTCGTTTGCAGCAACGGTTTGCAGGTCGCCGAAATGGCGACACAGGCGTCGCCGTTGCATGCAGGAGCAGGGTGAACTGAAAAGACCGAGTAAAATGAGGTGCAGCGCCATGTATGAAGCCATCGACCAATATGTATTCAGTCTGATCAAGCAGTCGACCCCCGAGCGCACCGTCTGGAACGTCGAGCGGGTGCGGGACGGCGTGCCCACAAACTGGAACTACATCGACGGCTGCATGCTCACCGCCCTGCTGGAGATGGCGCAGATCTGCGGTGATGACCGGTATTTTGAATTTGTCAGGGGCTTCGTCGACGCCTTCGTGGGCGACGACGGCTCGATCCGCACCTTCATACCCGAAAGGCGCACGCTGGATGACATCAACGAGGGCCGGGTGCTGTTCCCGCTTTACGCGCGAACGGGCCTCGAAAGGTATCGCCTGGGGGCGGATACCCTGAAGCGTGCGCTGGATGCGCAGCCCCGAACCCCGGAGGGCAGCTTCTGGCACAAGCAGATTTATCCTAACCAGGTCTGGCTGGACGGCATTTACATGGCCATGCCCTTCCTGGCGCTGTACGAGAGGCACTTCGGGCGCGGAGATTATTCCGACGTGCTCAAGCAGGTCGAAACCGTGCGGGCGCGCATGCGGGACGACGCCACGGGCCTGTATTACCACGGCTACGACGCCAGCCGCAGCGCCTTCTGGGCCGATCCGCAGACGGGGCTTTCCCGGAGCTTCTGGCTTCGGAGCATCGGCTGGTTCGCGGTGGCGCTGGCGGACCTGGCGCAGTTGCTGCCCGAGGGCGGGGAGCGGGCTGCGGTGGGGAGCATCCTCGCCGACCTGATGCGCAGTGTGTGGAAATACCGCGACCTCGAGACGTCCATGTACTACCAGGTGCCGGACAAAGCCGGCGAGCCGGGCAACTACCTGGAATCCAGCGGCAGCGCCATGCTGGCCTATGCCATGCTGAAGGGAGCGCGGCTGGGCGTGCTGGACCCGGATTACGCCGACAGGGGCCAGGCGACCTTCGACGGCATCGGCAGGCGCTACCTGTCCTTTGAGGACGGGGCGCTGCATCTTGGCGGCATCTGCCTGGTGGCCGGCCTGGGCCCGGAGGACAACCGGCGGCGGGACGGCAGCTATGCCTACTATATTTCCGAGCCGGTGGTGGCCAACGACGCCAAGGGCGTGGCGCCCTTCGTGCTGTGCTATACCGAGGTCAAGCGGCGCGATCCCAGCAGAAAATGACGGTTCGGAATGAATGAATACACTCAAGGAGGCAGTGATATGGCTTACCTGACGCTGAAGAACATCAACAAGATTTACCCGAACGGCTATCACGCGGTCCACAACTTCAATCTGGAGATTGAAAAGGGTGAATTTGTCGTGTTCGTGGGGCCTTCGGGCTGTGGCAAATCGACCACCCTGCGCATGATTGCCGGCCTTGAGGATATTTCCAACGGCGAATTCCTGATCAACGGCGTGCGGGCCAACGAGATGGGCCCGCGGGAGCGGGAGGTCGCCATGGTGTTCCAGAGCTATGCCCTGTATCCACAGATGACCGTGTATGACAACATCGCCTTCGGCCTGACGCTTCAGGGCGTGGACGAGGATATCATCGAAAAGCGGGTGCAAAAGACGGCGAAGATACTGGGCCTGACCGACTACCTGGATCGCCTGCCCCGGGCGCTGTCCGGCGGCCAGCGCCAGCGCGTGGCCATCGGTCGCGCCATCATCCGCAAAGTGGGCATCTTCCTGATGGACGAGCCCCTGTCGAACCTGGACGCCAAGCAGCGCGTGACCATGCGCTATGAGATCGCCCAGATCCACCAGGAAACCGGCGCCACCACCATCTACGTCACCCACGACCAGACCGAGGCCATGACACTGGCGGACCGCATCGTAGTGATGAAGGACGGCTACGTACAGCAGATCGGCACACCCTACGAGCTGTACCACAAGCCGGCCAACGTATTCGTGGCGGGCTTTATCGGCGAGCCGCCGATGAACTTCGTCCGGGGCGTCGTGAAGAACGGCTGCATCGCCATGGGCGACAATCCGTTGGACCTGCGCTTGAAGTACGCCGATATCGGCAGGTACGAGGGCAAGGAGATCGTGTTCGGCTTCCGTCCCGAGGCCGTCAAGCTGGGCGAGTATGGCAATGCCTACGTCGTAAAATGCAGGGTCGAGCTGACGGAGATGCTGGGCGACAATACCAACGTCTATATCACCGCCGGCGACAAGCAGGCCATACTGAAGATAGATTCCCACGACACGCCGGATATGGACGCGGATATCGCCTTTTCCATACCGATGGAGGACGTGTACCTGTTTGACGCCCAGACGGAGAATGTGATCGCGTAACCAAATAACTGAAGACTGTTCTGATATACTGTCGTGTCGTAGAACGAGGCTGTAGCGGCGGCGTCTACGCCGCCACTGTGGCGGCCTGGAGGCCGCCGCTACAGCGTTGTTTGCAATTCGGTGGCTGTCCTGTCATAGAAAGGAATGAAAAACCATGAATATCGGCATACGCTTGCACGATACCGCGGCGGGGTCGCTTCAGGAGCGCCTCGGCTTTGCCCGGAGGCAGGGCTTTTCCTGCGTCCATCTGGCGCTCTCAAAGACAATTCCCGGCTTCTCAATGGACGACGCGCCGGAACTTCTGAATGCTGCCCTGGCCGATGAACTGAAGGAAGCCTTCAAAGCCCAGGGCCTTGAATGCGCGGTGCTGGGCTGCTACCTGCAGCTGGCCACCACCGACGCAGAGGCGATGGAGCGTACCCGGGACATCTACCGCGCCCATCTGCGCTTTGCCCGCATGATGGACGCGGGGGTGGTGGGCACCGAGACGCCCCTGGCGTCAGGCGTCCCGCTGGACGCCGACAGCCCGGAGGCGTTGGCGCTGTTCCTGCGCTGTGTCGAGCCCCTGGTTCGCTGCGCGGAGGAGGAGGGCGCGATACTGGCCATCGAGCCCGTGGCCTGCCACATCGTCAATACCCCCCGGCGCATGGAGCAGATGCTGGACGCGCTGAAGTCGGATCACGTTCGGGTGATACTGGACGCAGTGAACCTGTTGACCCGGGACAACTGCGCCCAGGCCGACGCCATCGTGGACGAGGCCATTCGGCGCTTCGGCGACCGGGTGAGCGTGCTGCACATGAAGGACTACACCGTCGACCCGGACGCGTATATGACAAAGGCCTGCGCCTGCGGCACGGGCCTGATGCGATACGGCAGGCTGCTGACCTACGCAAGGGCGAAGGGCCTGCCCATGACCCTTGAGAATACCACACCGGAAAACGCCGAGTCGGCACGGCTGCTGCTTGAAAAGCAGGCGGAGGAACTGGCATGAAGTATGTGGTTGCAACGGACGGCAGCGGCGATTTCACCGCCCTCCAGGCGGCGGTGGATGTGGCCGCGCCGGGGGATGAGATCCTGGTGAAGCCCGGGATCTACCGGGAACGGGTGGTGATCCACCGCGACGGCCTGCGCATTGTGGGCGAGGACGGCGCTGTGCTCACGGGCTCGGGTTGCGCGAAGGATCCGTACCCGGACGGACGCCAGAAGGGCACCTTTCTGTCCGCCACACTGCTGGCGCTGGGCAGCGACCTCACCGTGGAAAACCTGACCGTGCGCAATGACGCCGGGGACGGCCGGGAGGTGGGCCAGGCCGTGGCGGTCTACGCGGCGGGGGACAGGGGATTCTGGAAGAACTGTCGATTTATCGCCCATCAGGACACGCTCTTCTGCGGACCGGTGATGCAAAAGGTACTGGATGAAATCGCGCCGAGGACGATGGACAGCGTGACCTGCGTGCCTTCCACCGGGGACTGCCCGCCCACCCGGGAGCGGCAGTGCTTTGTGGATTGTCATATCCAGGGGGATGTGGATTTCATATTCGGCCCCTATCGCTGCTGGTTTGAGCGCTGTACGCTGTTCATGAACCGGCGGGGCGGCTGGTACACGGCGGCGAACACCCCCGAAGCGCAGCCCTGGGGCCTGGTGTTCCACCGCTGCCGTCTGACAGGGGAATGCGCGCACGGCGCGGCCAGCCTGGGCCGACCCTGGCGGCCCTTCGCCCGGACGCTGTTCCTGGCCTGCGACATGGATGCGCACGTCAATCCGGCGGGCTTCGAGGACTGGCAGAACTGGGACGGCGTGCGCCCCGTCACCCGGCGCTGCGGCGAATGGGGCACCACCGGCGCGAGGGCCGATACCTCCACCCGCCATCCGGGCCAGGCGATCCTGACCGACTCGGAGGCCGCGATGGTGACGCCGGGCGTGGTGCTGGAAGGCTGGCAGCCGGGTGGATGGGATGGATGAAAATGCTTCCGTTGGACAGCTTCTGATTTGTCGAGGCGTGACAAATCAGAAGCTGTCCGTATACCTGCCATCTTCTCACCTTCTCCCACATCACAGCATGATGCAGATCATCCCCCCGCTGCCCTCGTTGATGACCTTTTCCAGGGCCTGGCGCAGCTTCTGCCTGGCGTCCTCGGGCAGGCGATTCAGCTTGCCGCTGATTCCCTCCCGCACCAGGTCGCTGAGCGTCTTGCCAAAGATCTCCGTTTCCCAGATGGCGTCGCCGCCGGCCTCCATCCTCTCCTTCAGGGACCGGGCCAGCTCCTCGGATTGGGCCTGTGAGCCGGCGAAGGGATTGACCTCGGTCTGTATGTCGGCCCGGATCAGGTGAAGCGAGGGCGCGTTTGCCCGCAGGCGCACGCCGTAGTGGCTGCCCTGGTGCGCCAGCTCCGGCGGCTGGAGGGCCAGTTCATCCAGCGCGGGAGAAACCACCCCGTAGCCGCTCTCACGCGCCTGCGCCAAAGCTCCGGCCACCCTGTCGAAGGCGCGCTTGGCGGCCACCAGCTGCTTCATCAGGCCGAACAGGTGGGCCTCGCCCTCGATGTTTTCGCCGCAGGCCTCGCCCAGCACCCGGTAGAACAGCCCGTCCTTTAGGCTGAGCCGGTACTCCAGCGCGCCGCGGTTCAGGTCGATGCGCATCGGCAGGGCATCCTCGGTGTAGGCGTTTTCGTCCAACGTGGCTTTCAGAAGGCCGTGGTCCCGCACCCGGCGCATGCTCTCCGCGGCCTGGCGCACGGTGTCCAGCACCGATTTACCGAGCCAGTGATCCTCCGCCAGCGCCGTGAGCCATGCGGGTGTCTGGATGCGCACCTCCCGGATCGGAAATTCGAACAGCAGGCTCTCCAGCAGCGCGTTCAGGTCTTCCAGGCGCATGTCCTGGGCGTTGACGGCGTGCACGGGAACGCCGTGCTGCCGGGTGAGGCCGTCGGCCAGCCGCTGGGTATCCGGCGCGGCGGGGCTCTTTGAGTTGAGCACTATGATGAAGGGCTTGCCCAGAGCCTTCAGTTCGCCGATGACCCGGGCCTCCGCCGCTTCGTAGGCCGATCGGGGCATGTCCACCACGCTGCCGTCAGTGGTCACCACCGCGCCGATGGTGGCATGCTCCCGGATCACCCGCCGGGTGCCCAGCTCCGCCGCTTCTTCGAAGGGGATGTCGTGATCGAACCAGGGCGTGCGCACCATGCGGGCGTCCCCGTCCTCGCTGAGGCCCAGTACCCCCGGAATCAGGTAACCAACGCAGTCCACCAGTCGAACCCTTGCCGTGGCGCTCTCCCGCAGGCGAACCTCCACCGCCTCGTCCGGCACAAAGCGCGGCTGGGTGGTCATGATGGTGCGGCCCGCACCGCTCTGGGGCAGCGCATCCACGGTGCGGTCCCTGGCGCTCTCCTGGGCGATATTGGGCAGCACAAGCAGCTCCATGAACCGCTTTATAAAGGTCGATTTCCCGGTGCGGACCGGCCCGACGACGCCGAGGTAGATGTCCCCGTCGCAGCGGCCCGCGATATCCCGGTACAGTGTGTTTTGATCCATGGGCCCCGCCTCCTGAATGCGTTTTCACCTCCAGCTTATGAGGCGGCCCGGGGGGATATGCTGGATATACCGCCGTAGCGGCGAGCGTTCACGCCGCCGCCCCATTTGCGCATGCGGCAGATGAAGCGTTACCATTCACCCTTGCGGCGAACCGCCGTAGCGGCGAGCAATGCTCGCCGCTACGGATATGTGCCAGTCGGCTTGAAAGGTGAATGGGAACGAAGAACCAGGGGTTGCGGTCATTTGATGATCGACACCCTTGCATTTCCACCCCGCAAGGCTTATAATGGAGGAAAAGAGCGTCAATCGGGAGGTAGCCATGAAGAAAGGGCATCGGAACGACCACAGTCACAGGCGCGGAAAGCCCCGGAACGTGGTGTTGACGGCATTCTGCGCAGGGCTTGTGGTCATCCTGCTCGGCATGGGCATATACGTGGCCCAGTGGTACGTGAACCTCGGCCGGATCAAGGCCGAGCGGGCGCGCTATGCCCAGATGTACGGCGGCAGGGAAGACGCGCTTGCGCCGCAGTCCGTTTCGACCGCCATCGCCC
>JAZTZK010000380.1:0-2491 GCA_045637485.1 Clostridia bacterium | reverse complement strand
GCTGTTGGAATTTGCCGGTCTGATTGACTATCGCCACCGCACGGTCAGGCACCTGTCCGGCGGCATGAAGCGCAAGCTGATGATCTGCCGGGCGCTGATGATCGAGCCGGAGATCCTGCGGCTGGACGAGGGCACGGCGGGCATGGACGCGCTGTCCCGGCGTCAGATGTGGAACCTGCTGCGGCGGGTCAACGGCGACAGCATGACCATCGTGCTGACCACCCACTACATTGAGGAGGCCCAGACGCTCTGTGGCCGGGTGGCCCTCATCAACCAGGGAAGGCTGCAAAAGCTGGACACCCCCGACAGCCTGATTCGGGAGCTGGGCGCGTTTGCCGTGGACGAGACCGCCCGGGACAACCTGGTCAGCAGGTATTTCGACAACCGGGAAGCGGCAATCGCATACCTTTCAAAGGCGGGCGGGGACGCGACGCTGCGGGCGACGACGCTGGAGGACGTGTTCGTGGATGTGGCGGGGAGGAAGCTGTAGATGGGCATCATCACTGTACTCTGGGAAAAATGGGTGGAGTTTCGGCGGGACTTCTACAAGATCACCGTCGCGGCCATGATCTCCCCGCTCATGTACCTGATCATATTCGGCATGGGCATACAGACCACCTCCCACGGGGAGCCCTACCTGCACTTCCTGATCCCGGGTATCGTGGCCATGGCGACCATGACGGGTTCCTTTTCCGCAATCGCCCAGAGCATGAGCGTACAGCGGCTGTACGAGAAGGCGCTGGATCAGATCATGGTGTCGCCGACGCCGCTATGGCAGTTCATACTGGGCCAGGTCATCGGCGGCAGCCTGCGGGGCATGTACGCGGGCGGCATCATACTGCTGCTGACCGCCCCGATCCGCACAAACCTGATCTTCAACGGCGTATCGATACTGATCATGTTCCTGAACGGCACGGTGTTTGCCACCATCGCGCTGGTGATGTCCTTCCTGGCCAGGAGCTACACCGACGCGCCGCGCTTTACGTCCTATATCATCATGCCGATGTCGTTTTTGTGCAACACCTTCTTTTCCACCGACCAGATGCCCTCGGGCTTCAGGCAGGTCATATCGCTGCTGCCCCTTTCCCAGGCCAGCGGCATGATTCGCGCCATCTCCAACGGCAAAGCGCCGGGCGGATTCGGCTTTGCGGTGCTGCTGGCCTATCTGATCGTGTTTGGCGCGATTTCGGTGGCGTTCATCTACCGAAAGCAAAACCTGTAGAAAAAAGGGGAATGGGGGATGAAAGTGCGTGTCAGTCGGGTGATGCGTCTGCTGTTGGCGCTTATGTTGCTGGCGGCGCTGCCGTCCGCGCTGGCGGTGACGGTATTGACGCCAGAGAAAAGCGACTATACAGAGAGGCGGGCGAAGGTCGTGAAGGACATCCGCAACCGCAAGGTCGGTCGCTATGGCATGGTTCCCATCTACGGCAGGGATATCGCCGACGGCACCTATTCGGTGAACGTGGAATCCAGCTCGCCGTACTTCAGGATCGTAGAGGCGGAGCTGACCGTGCATGGGGATCAGATGACGGCCTGCATTGCCATCGGCAGTCGCAGCTATCGCTATGTCTACATGGGAACGGCGGCGCAGGCGGGCGATGCCCGGCAGGGGGACTGGATACCGGGGGACGAGGGTCAGCGCTTCACGGTGTTCACGATCCCCGTTCCCGCTCTCAACGCGCCCTTTGAATGCGCGGCATACAGCAGAAACCGGCAGCTCTGGTACGACAGGCAGCTGCTCATCGACGCCTCGGCGCTTCCGGAGGGCGCATTGGCGTTCGAGCTGCCCGATTACGCGCTGATGGAAAAGGCCGTCATCGACTTTGAACCGGACGGCGGAGCAGCGCCGGACGACGATGCGGTGGAAGCGGTCAAACCCACGACGCTTGAGCCGGTCTCCCTGCCGCGCCCAGACGGCGAATATTCCATAGAGGTCAACCTCGCGGGCGGCGGCGGAAGGGCGAGCGTCAGCTCGCCCACGCTGCTGATCGTGCGGGAGGGCAGGGCCTATGCGCGCCTGCTCTTCAGCAGTCCCTACTACGATTACGTGGTCGTCGGCGACGCCGTCTATGACAACCTGACCACGGACGGCGGCAATTCCGCCTTCGAGATTCCCATCACGGTGATGGACGCGCCCATGGTGGTCATCGCGGATACCACGGCCATGGGCGACACCCTTGAGATCGAATACGCGCTGACCTTCTATTCCGATTCCCTGGGCGATAAGAGCCAGATCCCTCAGGAGGCAGCCAGAAAGGTGCTGTACATATCTCTGGCGATCATCATCGTCGGCGCGGTGCTGAACCACTTTGTAAAGAAGAGGCGGAAGTAAAGGCTATGGGACTAAAGGCTATGGGATACAGAAAACGGTTGACATCACGTCAAGCATATTGTATACTTATTGTACTGACACGATGTCAATATCTGTTTACAGAATGATCAGTTGAGCGATGCCCACAAAAATGGTCGATCTATTGATATGATACGCAAG
>JAZTZK010000379.1:0-2630 GCA_045637485.1 Clostridia bacterium | reverse complement strand
CGCATGGTCGGGGTGACAGGATTCGAACCTGCGGCCCCATGCTCCCAAAGCACGTGCGCTACCAAACTGCGCCACACCCCGGCAATGGAGGCTGTGCCTCACAAGCAACAGAGTGATTATATCATGCCCATTGGCGGTGTGTCAAGCCCCTGCGGGCGATTAACGGAAATTTCGGAATTTGCGGGTTTCAGCCCAGCGTTCCAACGAATGGGGATTTACCGATGAAAGTTACATTAAAAGCCCCCCTTCCTGCGAAGGGGGGCAAAGGGGAGGGAGATATTCAACGGTTATTCCTTTTCCTCGAGGGTCACCTGCACGTCGAAGGTGGTGAAGCCGCCGCCGACGGTCACGGTGCCATTGGTATAGTAGTAGTCAGAGCCGTTGCCGTTGTTGCCGTTGCCGTTGCCGTAGCTGTAGCCACCGAAGGGGAAGCCGAAGCCAAAGCCGAAGGGGTTGCTGTAATAGCTGTCGTAGTTGTTGTTGTTCATCACGCCGGCATTGTTGTAGCGCACGATGGTCAGCGTCACGGTGTCGCCGGGCTTGAAGGTATCCAGCAGGGTGGTCAGCTCCCTAAGGGAGGTGATGCGCTCGCCGTTGATTGCGGTAATGAAGTCATACTGCTTCAGGCCGGCTGCCTGGGCGGGACTGCCCTCATTGACGCCGGTGATGCACACGCTGGCGGGGGCGTACTCGTTCATGGGCTCGTCCGGGCCCTCCTGGTCCTTCACGGTCACGCCAATCTGGGGACGGATGACCTTGCCGTGCTCGATCAGCTGCTGGGCGATGGGATAGGCGGTCTCCACGGGGATGGCGAAGCCCAGGCCCTCATAGCTGCCGGAGGAATAGTAGCTGCCCCGGTACTTCAGCGTGTTGATGCCGATCAGGTTGCCCTGGTAGTCGAACAGGCCGCCGCCGGAGTTGCCGCTGTTGATGGGCGCGTCGTGCTGGATGTAGTTGACATTGCGGGTGGTGTTGTTGCCGGACATGCTGGTGCGCTCCAGCGCAGAGATGATGCCGCGGGTGACGGTGTTGGCCAGGATCTCGCCGCCGGGATTGCCGATGGCGATGACGGTGCTGCCAACGGGCAGGGTCTGGGAGGCGCCGATGGTGACGGGCACCAGCTTGTCGGCCTGATCATTGACCTTCAGCACGGCCAGGTCCATCGCGGAATCCGCGCCCACCAGCGTGGCGTCCACCTTGTCGCCATTGGGCATCAGCACCTGGAAATCGCTGCCGTCTTCGATGACGTGGTTGTTGGTCAGCACGTAGCCGCCCTCGGCGATCACGACGCCGCTGCCCTGGGCGATCATGGTGTTCTGCACGCCGCTGCTGCGGCTCCAGCCCTCGGTGTTGGTGATGATGCCCACCACCGAATTGGCGTTCTTCTGGGCCACGTAGATGGCCGGGCTCTCATCCACCGTAGGCACCGACACCGGCGCCTCGCCGACCTCGGCCGAGGCCGAGCGGTTCATGGTGACGTTGCCCAGGGCGAACAGGCCGCCCACGGCCAGCATGCACACCAGCACCAGGGACATCAGCAGCATCACGCCGTTGTTCTTCCGGGCGCGCCTGCGGTTGTTGCGCTTGACATTGTTTGTGGTCTTCATATTTATCTTCTCCTCTCGCAGATAATCTGTAGTATTTCCAGCGCATCGGCTTTTCTCTCCGATTGCTGGGATTATTATAAGATCGAAAAAGGTCAAAGTCAATAAACAAACATCCAATGATTTGTGAACGAATTGAAAACTGATGCAGCGTGGATATTTCCCCGTCAAACACAGCACCGGTCGCATCCCCGTGAAGCGCCGCCGCATTGACAAAGCGCATTGAAAAAGGTATAATAAACACATCAAACAACAGACTTGGAGGAATACAATATGACCGCTGAAAAGCTCTGCGCCATGGTCGACCACACCCTCCTGGCCCAGACGGCCACCTGGGAGGAGATCCGGGCACTCTGCGACGATGCAATGGCCTACAGGACCGCGTCGGTGTGCATTCCCCCCTGCTATGTGAAGCGGGCGGGGGACTACGTACAGGGCAGGCTGGCCATCTGCACCGTCATCGGCTTCCCCAACGGCAACACCACCACCGGCACCAAGGTCTTTGAGGCGAAGGAAGCCATCGCCAACGGCGCGAAGGAAATCGACATGGTCATCAACATCGGCATGCTCAAGGCCGGCGATACCGGCTACGTGCTGGACGAGATCAAGGCCCTGAAGGCCGCCTGCGGCGCGCTGGGGCTGAAGGTCATCATCGGGACCTGGCTGCTCACCGACGAGGAAAAGATCACCATGTGCAAGCTGGTCACAGAGGCCGGCGCGGACTTTATCAAGACTTCCACCGGCTTCTCCAGGGGCGGCGCGACCTTCGAGGACGTGGCCCTGTTCGCCAGGCACGTGGGGCCCGACGTGCGCATCAAGGCCGCCGGCGGCATCAGCTCCATCGCGGACGCCGAGAAATTCGTCGAGCTGGGCGCCACCCGCCTGGGCACCAGCCGCATCATCAAGCTCCTGAAGGCCGAAAACGTCGCGCGGGGAACGTATTGCTCCGTCACACGCAGGACCCCCGCGCAATGCGCGTGGTTCCTGCGTGTCAGACTCGTCATTCGCCTGGGCGGCAGACTGTGA
>JAZTZK010000378.1:0-8181 GCA_045637485.1 Clostridia bacterium | reverse complement strand
TGCCGGCCAGCTGGTACTCGAATGCCTTGCGCACGGCCTTCTTGGCGGCGCGGATGTGGGCCGGCGTGGCCAGTGACACGCGCTCGGTGTAGGCCGGGCCGTCCAGCGTGGCCAGCAGCACGCAGATGCGCAGCGGCATGCCCGCCTGCTCGCGCGTGCGGCCGTTCACCGACGTGGTGGAGCGCTGGCCGATCAGCGTGGTCGGGGCCATCTGGCCGCCGGTCATGCCGTAGATGCCGTTGTTGATGAAGAACGTGGAGAAGCGCTCCCCGCGGGCCGCGGCGTGGACGATCTCGCCCATGCCGATGGAGGCCAGGTCGCCGTCGCCCTGGTAGGTGAACACGACCTTGTCGGGGTGGACGCGGCGGATGCCGGAGGCCACCGCCGGGGCGCGGCCGTGGGCGGCCTCACACATATCCACGTTCATGAACTGGTGCGCCACGACGGAGCAGCCGATGGGGGCCACGCCGAGGGTCTTGCCCAGCAGGCCCATCTCGTTCAGCGCCTCCATGATGATGCGGTGTGCGACGCCGTGGGTGCAGCCGGGACAATAGCTGGTGCTGACGGGCAGCATGCCTTTTGTAACGGTAAATACAGGTTTCATCGCACTTCCTCCAGTATCTTCTTCGTCTTTTCAACGACCTCCAGCGACGTGGGCAGCATGCCGCCGACGCGGTGGATCAGCTTCACCGGCACGCGGCCCTTGACGCCCAGGTTGATGTCCTGGAGCATCTGGCCCATGCTCAGCTCGACGGAAATGACCGCCTTGGTCTTTTCGGATATCCCGTCGAACGCCTTATAGGGATACGGCCACAGGCTGACGGGACGGATCATGCCGGCCCTGATGCCCTGGGCCTCGAGCAGCTCCATGGCCTCGCGGGCCAGGCGCGCCATCGTGCCGAAGGCCACGAACACGACCTCCGCGTCCTCCAGGTTCTCGCACTCGACCCGCTCCAGCTCCTTCTCCATCTCGGCGTACTTCTCGTACAGGTGCTCCACGTGGGCCTCCAGCACCTCGGGCTGAAGGCGCAGGCTCTTGACCACGCTGCGCTCGCCCTTCTCGCTGCCGGATATGGCCCAGGGCTTCGCGGTGGGGATCTCCTCGCTGGTGAAGGCGTGCCTCTGCTCGGGCAGCACCACGGGCTCCATCATCTGGCCCATCAGGCCGTCGGCCAGCACCATCACGGGGTTGCGGTACTTGTCGGCGATGGACGGGGCCTCGTAGAGTATGTCCACGGCCTCCTGGATGCTCGCCGGGGCGAACACGGGGATGCGGTAGTCGCCGTTGCCGCCGCCGCGGGTGACCTGGTTATAGTCGGCCTGTCCGGGCTGGATCGAGCCGATGCCCGGGCCACCGCGGGACACGTTCAAAAGCGTCACCGGCACCTCGGCCCCGCACAGGAAGCTCATGCCCTCCTGCATCAGCGCGATACCTGGAGAAGAAGATGAAATGAAGCCGTTGCCGCCGGCCGCGCCGCAGCCGTAGGCCATGTTGATGGCGCCCAGCTCGCTCTCGGCCTGCAGGAAGCAGCCGCCCCGCTTGGGCAGCTCACGGCTCATGAATTCGGGAATCTCGCTCTGGGGCGTGATGGGATAGCCGAAGTAGAAGCGCACGCCGCCGCGAATGACGGCCTCCGCGAAGGCCTCGTTGCCCTTCATCAATACCTTGTCGCTCATGCTTCCCCCTCCTCCAGCTGGTAGATCTCGATCGCGCAGTCCGGACACACGGTGGCGCAGCTCTGACAGCCGATGCACTCCTCCTGCGCGGTGATCTTCGCGGGGCAGTAGCCCTTCGCGTTCACCTGCGTGTCCATCTCGATGATCTGCTTCGGGCAAAAGCTCTTGCAAAGCTCGCAGCCCTTGCAGTGCTCCCGGTCGAAGACGACCTTGAACCTCTTTGCCATTCTCTCTTGGCCTCCCTTGTTAGTCCTACTGATCTATTTGTCGATCCAGCTGGGCCGCATGTACAGCCCCAGCGGCAGCAGGTATTCGTATTTCCCCGCGATTTCCTCCGCCGGCACGATGCCATCGGGGAAGCAGTCGCACCACAGGAAGCGCCCGGTCTCCCGGCACAGCCGCCTGCACAGCCGGTGGCCCTTCTCGATGTCGGCGGCTTCGGTCTGCATCAGCATGTGGCAGTTGTTGATCACGCCGTCGATGCGCCGCCCGGTCTTGCGCTCGATGGCCGCCATGTGCGCAAGCGCGCCCTCCAGGTCGCGGGTCTCGGGCCGGTTGGCGTTGACCACGATCAAAAACAGCGCCTCCTCCGGCCCCAGGTACTTGGCGAACTGGTTCAGCACCAGCGCCCCCGTGTCGTTGCCACCCACGTCCACGATCACCCGGCAGTCCTTATCCTCCAGCGGCGCGCGGATGTTCGCGCCAAGGGCCGGCAGCTCCGCCGTGATCTCGTGCTCGTAGGCGTTGCCGTAGACCGATACTCCGGCGGCCTCCAGCTGCTGCTTGCGCTCGCGGGAACGGAAGTAGGGGTTGGCGATGTCCAGGTCGATCAGGGCCAGCCGCCTGTACGGCCCCCAGCCCGTCCGGGCCAGCCGCATGGCCAGGCTGACGCAGAACTCGGTCTTGCCGCTGCCGTAGTGGCCGGTGACCACCATGATCCGGCGGTCCGGCGAGCGCAGTCCGCTGAATTCCGGCATCGCTTATCCCCCTTCACCAACTAAAACACACTCTAATCTATCAGCTTCATCCCCGCTTGTCAAGTAACAAATGCCGCCAAAACCCGAACATTCACGCTTATACAAAACATTTCATTCGACTTTATTCCTGGCATAATTTAAATTTAACCCCGAAAAGCTTTGACAACGGCGCGATCCGGTGATAGAATAGCCTCAATCGAATATTCACCAAAGGCGATGACGAAGACGGCAGAGCTCGAAGGCGCACAGAGAGTCGGCCATGTGCTGCGAGGCCGATCACCGAAGGCTCAAACGCCCATCACTTCCGAGCCGGAAGCCCGAAATATCCCCGCGACAGGCGCGATAGAGTAGACGCTTCCCGTGAAAGCTGCGTAAAGGCTTAGGGCTTGATGGAGCCTGAAGTGGCGCGGAGACGCGCAATTTGAGTGGTACCGCGGGTTGATTGCAACTCGTCTCAAACGATGCGGTGAGAACGCATCCATGAGACGGGTTTTTTTATGCCAGGCATACCATACGCCCAGACCCGGAAAAAGGGATGTTCGATTGACCCAAGGTACGACGGACAAAGGAGGAGATTCCCCATGAACGCGACTGAAATGACCGGCATGCTCTACGAGGTGGGCACCCGAATCAAGGCCCTGAGGGAAATCGCGGGCTATTCGGTGGTTTACATGGCCGAGCAGACCAAGCTGGACGTGGAGACCTACATGGACTACGAGGCCGGCAAGGCCGACCTGCCCTTCACCTTTATACACAACTGCGCCCGCATATTCGGCGTGGACATCACCGACCTGATCGAGGGCCGCAGCGCCAACCTGCGCTCCTACACCGTCACCCGCAGGGGCGAGGCCACCATCACCGCCCGGGAGGAGGGCATCGAGATCAGCAACCTGGCTCCGATGTTCAGCCAGAAGATCGGCGAGCCCTTCTGGGTCACCTACAGCTACTCCGAGGAGCTGCAGAACCAGCCCATCCACACCCACTCCCACCCCGGCCAGGAATTCGACCTGATACTCTCCGGCGAGCTGTTGGTGCGCGTGGGCGAGCATGTGGAGCACCTGCGGGAGGGCGACTGCATCTACTACAACTCCTCCACCCCCCACGGCGAGATCGCCACCGGCGGCAGGGACTGCACCTTCGTGGCCGTGGTCATGCCCGGCGAGGAAACCGAGCAGGACAAGATCGTCGAGGCAGTCATGCCCGTGCGCCTGCCAAAGCAGCACATGATCTACGACGACTTCGTCAACCTGGACGAGGACGGCGAGGGCCACCTGCTGCACATCGAGTTTCCGAACCGCGAGAACTTCAACTTCGCCTTCGACATCGTGGACAGGCTGGCCGAACGCCGGCCGGACAAGCTGGCCATGCTGCACGTGGACCGCTTCATGAACGAAACGCGCTTCACCTTCGAGGACATCAGCCGCAAGTCCAACCGCGCCGCCAACTACTTCAAGGCCCTGGGCATCAAGAAAGGCGACCGGGTGATGTTGGTGCTGCGCCGCAACTGGCAGTTCTGGGTGATCATGATGGCGCTACACAAGCTGGGCGCGGTGGCCATCCCCGCCACGGACCAGCTGCTGAAGAAGGATTACGAGTACCGCTTCGAGACCGCGGGCGTCACCGCCATCTGCATGACTGCGGACGGCGAGGGCGCGTCCCACGCCGAGGAGGCCTTCGAGACCTGTCCCTACGTCAAGACCCGCATACTCTGCGGCGGTAGGCGCGAGGGCTGGCGCGACTTCGACGAGGAATACCTGCGCTACCGCTCCGCCTTCCCGCGCACCGAGGATTCCCCCAAGGGCTCTGACCCGATGGTCATGTTCTTCTCCTCCGGCACCACCGGCTATCCGAAGCTGGCCATGCACAACCACAACTATCCCCTGGGCCACTTCATCACGGCCCACTACTGGCACTGCGTGGAGCCGGACGGCCTGCACCTGACCATCTCCGACACAGGCTGGGGCAAGGCGCTGTGGGGCAAGCTGTACGGGCAATGGATGAACGAGTGCGCGGTGTTCGTGTACGACTTCGACCGCTTCAACGCCCACGACATACTTCCGATGTTCGCGAAGTACAACATCACCACCTTCTGCGCGCCGCCCACCATGTACCGCTTCCTGATCCGCGAGGACATCTCGAAGTATGACCTGTCGAGCATCAAGTGCGCCAGCACCGCCGGAGAGGCCCTGAACCCCGAGGTGTTCAACCTGTTCAAGAAGACCACCGGCCTTTCCATCATGGAGGCCTTCGGCCAGACCGAGACCACGCTGGTGCTGGGCAACTTCGCGGGCACCACGCCGAAGGTGGGCTCCATGGGCAAGCCCAGCCCGCTGTTCGACGTGGACCTGGTGGACCCGGACGGCAACCCGGTGAAGGTCGGCGAGCCCGGCGAGATC
The DNA here is from genome assembly GCA_045637485.1 of Clostridia bacterium. Lineage (GTDB taxonomy): Bacteria > Bacillota > Clostridia > Christensenellales > Aristaeellaceae > UBA2862. The sequence continues at coordinate 3,131 of JAZTZK010000378.1, read as the reverse complement.
GTCATCCGCACCGACAGGGAGATCCCCTGCGGCCTGTTCGCCGGCTACTACGGCAACCAGGAGGCCACCGACACCGTCTGGCACGACGGCATGTACCACACCCGGGACATGGCCTGGCGGGATGAGGACGGCTACTACTGGTACGTCAGCCGTACCGACGACGTGATCAAGTCCTCCGGCTACCGCATCGGGCCCTTCGAGATCGAGAGCGTCATCATGGAGCTGCCCTACGTGCTGGAGTGCGGCGTCTCCGCCGCCCCGGACGAGATCCGCGGCCAGGTGGTCAAGGCCTCCATCGTGCTCACCAGGGGCATCGAGGGCACCGAGGACCTGAAGAAGGACATCCAGAACTACGTCAAGAAGCGCACCGCGCCCTACAAATACCCCCGCATCGTGGTCTTCCGCGACGAGCTGCCCAAGACCATCAGCGGCAAGATCCAGCGCAATAAGCTGTAATCGTTCACTTGCAGCGGCGGCCGCCGCGCCGCCGCTGCCGCCCATTGACAGAGAGGTCAGACCATGCTTGTAAAACCGAAGGAAATCCTGTTAAAGGACGGCCGCGTTGCCCTGCTGCGCAATCCGGACCCCGACGCTGACGCGGTCGCGCTGATCAATCACCTGAAGCAGATCGTCTCTGAAACGGAATTCCTGCTGCGGTATCCGGAGGAGTGCGGCTGGACCGAGGCACAGGAGCGGAATATCCTTTCGGAGGGCAATGCCGACGACAAGCGGCTGATGCTGGTCTGTGACATCGGCGGCGATATCGCGGGCATGTGCGGCATGAGCCTGTACCCGCAGATCAAGTTCCGCCACAGGGCCAGCCTGGATATCGGCCTGCAAAAGCGATTCTGGAATCTGGGCATCGGCACGGCGATGCTCGACGCCATGATCGAAGCGGCCAGGGACCGGGGCGTGGTCCAGCTGGAGCTGGAATACATCGAAGGGAACCGGCGCGGGCGCGCGCTGTATGATAAGATGGGCTTCACCGAGGTCGCCCGCCATCCCGACGCCGCGCGCTTCAAGGACGGCAGTATGCACAGCCTGGTTTTCATGATGAAGAAGCTGTAATGAAGCAGCTATGACGACAATCACCCCGAAGCGGCAGCGTTTGCGCCGCTACAGGGTGATTTGTTTTATATCATCTATTCTTTTTATATGTTTAATCGTCCTTCAGCGTCTTCTTGTCCTCATACATCTTTCGGTCGGCGCGCTCGAACACCGCGGCGACGCTGCTGTCGCGGTCGTAGCGGGCCATGCCGCAGGCGATGACCGTGCCTCCGCTGGCCTCGTTGCGCGCGTTGCTGCGGCGCATCCTGTCCATCAGTTCGTCCATGTGCTCGTAGTCGTGGCCCTGGGAGATCACCGCGAACTCGTCGCCGCCCACCCGGAACACCGGGCTGTGCTTGAACACGCCGCAGATGATGGCGCAGGCGTCCTTGAGCAGCCGGTCGCCGGCCTGGTGGCCGAAGCAGTCGTTGGTCTGCTTCAGGTTGTTCAGGTCGCATACCACCACGGCAAACCTGACCTTCTCCCCCTCGCGTATGCGCTGGTTGAGCTTCGCCTCCACGTCCAGGTAGGCGGTGCGGTTCTTGACGCCGGTCAGGGAATCCCGGCTCGCCTTCATGCGCGCCACTGATAGGTCGTGGGCGTACTCCATGTCGCGCTTCACCTGGGCGTCGATGTTGGTGGTGCCGACGACAAGCTGCTCCCGTCCGTCCTCCGTCACCAGCGCCGCCTTCAGGCAGACATACACCGGCTTGTCGTCCATTATCATCCTGTAATTCAGCGCGTAGATGCCCGTCTCACGGATGGACTGGAGCACCCTTTCCCGGGTGAACATGACGTTGAACAGCTCCCGGTCCTCGGCGTACACCACCCTTTCGCCGTCCCGCTGGGCGCTGGCGAAGAAATCCTCGCCGTCCTCCGTCAATCCCAGGTGCTCAAAGCCCTGCGTTGCGCTGAACACGTTGTAGTGCCCGGTTTCCACATCGATGGTGTATATGCAGATGTAATCACCGGACAGCGCGAAGATGCGGGAGTAGGCGGCCTGCTCCCGGCGTATCTTCTCCAGAGCCTCCCGGGCCTGCACCACCTCGTCGATGTCGAGCACGCCGATGACGATGTGGTGGCCGTCGCGCTCGTCCATGCGGGAGGCCTTCAGCTGCACGTATTTCGGCACGCCGTCGAACATCATGCGATAGTTGAGCATGAAGGCGCGCTCGCCCTCCAGCGCCTGGAGCAGCTTTTCCTTGTCGATCGCGTCGATAAACGCCGCCTGGTCCTCGGGATGGATCAGCCGCAGCGCGTTGTGCCTGCTGAGCGTGAAGAAGTCCTCGCCCGCCCTTTCGACGCCGAGCTCCTGGTATTCGTCTGTGGATCTGTACTCTATAAAGCTGTCGTCCTCAATATCGACGTAGTAGATGGTGATATAGTCCGAGGCCAACGCCTGCGCGATCCTCAGACCGTTGACAATATGCTTTTTCTTATCCATGCCCCTCGCGCTTTCCCTGTCAGGAAGGTTATTCCGCAATACATCTTTCAAAGGATTATGTTAGCATAAACGAACGCCTCTTTTCCAGCGCGGCGTTATTAAACCGTATGCGAGGGCGCGTAAAGAAAAGCCGTTATTTTATGAAAAGCCGCGCAATCGAGACGCAGCCAGCTGTGCCATCACATTGCGAGGTATTGATTTGCTGAAGAAGGTCAAAGCCGCCGAAGGAGAACACGCACTTCACATCTGTGGATTCATAGGGATTGAAAAACAACACGATTTGGGTTATACTGTCAAAAAAAGCAAGGAGGGATCGCATGCTCAAGCTGCAACGGGCTCTGGATGTTTTCTCCCCCTGTGGCGACCAGGAGCGCCGGGACCGTGAGCTGTTGCTCGCCGCGCTCGAAAGCCTGGACACGCCCCTGAGCCGGGAAAACCCCTTCGCTCACTTCACGGCATCCTCCTGGATCGTCAACTCGGCTCGCACCCATGCGCTGATGGCCTGGCACAACATCTACAGAACCTGGGCCTGGACCGGGGGCCACGCCGACGGAGAGAGCGACCTGCTGGCCGTTGCCCTGCGCGAGGCCCGGGAGGAGACCGGTGTCGAAAACCTGCGGCCCGTCACGGAGGACATCTA
>JAZTZK010000377.1:0-6057 GCA_045637485.1 Clostridia bacterium | reverse complement strand
TTGCCCAAGGGCACCCACGCCTCCCTCACCTGGTCCGTCAAGAACAAGAAGATCGCCACCGTCTCCAAGGATGGCGTCGTCAAGGGCGTCAAGGCCGGCTCCACCACCGTCACCGTCAAGACCCACAACGGCAGGAAGGCCACCGTCACCGTCAAGGTCGTCAAGGCCCCCACAAAGGTGACCCTGGACAAGACCTCCGCTACGCTGGACTTGAAGCAGAACCTCCAGCTGACCGCAACGCTGCCGAAGAACACCGCTTCCCAGATCAAGTGGACCAGCAGCAACGCCAAGGTGGCCAAGGTCAGCGACACCGGCCTGGTCACGGCCGTCGCCAAGGGCAAGGCCACCATCACGGCGACCACCTTCAACGGCCAAAAGGCCACCTGCGCCGTCACGGTCGTCAAGCTGGACAACCAGGCTTTGATAGACGCCGCCGCCGCGCTGGGCATCTCCGTCAGCGAGCTGGCAACGCTCGCGGGCGTGGATCTCGAAACCCTGAGCAAAATGAGCGCTGACGAGATCAAGGCGCTGGAATTCACGACGGACAAAGTAGTCTGGAAGCTGAACGACGGCAACACCGGCGTCGTCATCGTCAAGTACAACGGCACAAAGAGCAGCCTGACGATCAACGACAAATACTACAAGCTGGCCGTGACCGAAATCGGCGAGGGCGCCTTCGAGGGCAACGAGAAGCTGAAGTCGATCGACCTGCCCGACACGGTGTCCGTCATCGGCAAGCGCGCCTTCCGCAACTGCGTAAACCTGAGCAGCATGAGCTGATCATGGCGGACAAAAACCGAACCCGCCCATCGGAAACGGCTTGCGCAAGGTCGTCGGCTGATCCCTATAGCTCCTCCGCTCCATCCCCGGCTACGCTATGCCGGGGATGGAGCATCACACAACACAGGAACGGCGCCTTCGCCCCATCATTTGCCGCGCAAAGCGGCAGCGCATGGACAAAGGCGCCGTTTTCTGTATCACGCCATCCTGAAAGCGCCGGAGAATAATCCGTCCGGCAACCGATCGGATTTCAAATCCTTATCAGGCATTCCTCCTGTTCTGAAGACGGAATCTCCAATGCGGCCATGGCCCGCTGAACGGTCATATTCAGTGTCCTCATGCGCTCGCCGATGGTGTTGAGGCGTTCGGTTTCCGTCCCCTCGGCCCGGCCCTCGGCCAGATAATCCCTCTTGAACATCTCCAGGGTTTCAGCCTCGTTGTATTCGGTCAGCAGCATGTTCTTCTCCTACGCTCTGTGTTCTTTCGGGGGAGGTGTCACTGAATCCGGTCGAAATACTTCGCCTGCTCTGCGGCGGGTATCTTCAGTATTGTCATGGCTTCCCGCGCCGATACCCTAAGGGAGTCCATGATGCTGCGGATGCTGTTCAGGCGTTCGGTATCCTTTCCCTCTGCCCGACCCACGACCCGGCCTTCTGCCCGGCCCTCTGCCCGGCCCTTGGCTCGGCCCTCGGCCAGATAGTCTCTCTTGAACATCTCCAGGGTTTCGGCCTCGTTGTATTCGGTCAGCAGCATGTTTTTCACCTCCGCTCTGTGTTCCTCCAGGAAGGGCTTGATCAGAAAGCTGTCGGGCATGCTGTCAAGCGTCTTGTCGATGGCGGCTTCCAGGTTCTCCGTCTTTTTGTACTGCCTTACGCTGTCCACGCTCCAGGCGTATTCGTCCAGGGGTTGGCAGCTGTTCATCAGGCCCTGGCTGTGTCCCTTGTTGATGTTGATCATGCGAACGGTGACGCTGATGTCCGCGCTGTCGCGGTGCTCCGGCGCGAAGGCGTCGGACAGGTGGAGCGCCATCTCATTTTCCTTCTCCTCCAGGCCGTTGTAGAATACCACCAGCCGGGGCACGGGCAGCATGATCTGCCGGTGTCCGTACTTGTTCAGCGCCTCCCGCTTGATGTACTTCTCGAACAGGTTCGCGGTGTACTCCAGCATCCGCAGGGGCATGTTGGGGTTGAAGGTGGACTGCTGCTCGTACAGGCTCAGCTGGTCGGCGATGATGAAGGCCACGTCGTTGTGCATGCCCATGTACAGCACCTGTCGGATGGTCTCGATGGAGATATCGTCGGGATTGTCGTAGCTGGTGCCGTTGATGGCGTTGTACAGGCTGAGCGTCCACTCCTTGTGGGCTTCGTTGCCGAAAATGAAGGAAAAGAGTCGATCCTTGTATTCCTCGCTGCCTCCGGCCATGGGTGCACCCTCCCTTCCAGTTTGATTTTACCACGTTTGCCGCGTCAACGCAAGCCTTGTATTTTACAACGGGCAAGGCGAGGGCGCCAAACCGGTTGCAGCTCAGGGTTCTGATTATTCGAAACCCCTCCGCCTCGCTTCGCTCAGCACCTCCCCTTTCAGGGGAGGCATAAAGTGTAGACGCTCTCCAACAGTCTCCCCTGAAAGGGGAGGTGGCCTCGCCATAGGCGGGGTCGGAGGGGTTCCACAGTGTCGACGTTGAGCTGTAACCCAAACCGTCGTCCGCTTCCGCGCGGCGATGACCTCCCAAAAAATCAGTCCTGCGGCCGGGCGATAAGCAACCCCATGTCTTGCCGCGCAATCCCCTGTTGTTTAACTTGCGTTGCCAACAAAAATCCACTATAATATATCCATATTCACCAACGTGGGAGGGTAGCGGCCTTGATCAGCTATATCGATGAATTCTTCCGGGACCCGAAGGGGATGCTGATATTCTTCCTGCTGGCGTTCCCGGGGCGCATCATGGCGCTTTCGCTGCACGAGTTTGCCCACGCCTGGATGGCGAACCGCTGCGGCGACCCCACGGCGAAGCTGATGGGCCGCCTGACCATCAACCCGGCCAGGCACCTGGATCCGCTGGGTACGGTGCTGATGCTTGTGGTGGGCTTCGGCTGGGCCAAGCCCGTGCCGGTGAACCCGAGGAACTTCCGCAATTACCGCTGGGACGACCTGAAGGTGTCGCTGGCGGGCGTGACCATGAACCTGATCATGTTCGCGCTGAGCCTGGTGGTGATGACCGTCGCGGTGGCGGTGGCGCTGTCCCGGGTGCCCGCGGGCAACCTGACCACCACCGGCGTGCAGGTGTTCCGGATGAACTACCTGGGTACCGACGCGCTGATCTTTCCCGCCGACAACACCTACGTGCCGCTGAAGACGCTGCTGAGCAACCTGCCCTACTATCCCGGCGAGGCGCTGATCAAGCCGGTGTTCGGCTCGTTGGCGGGGAACCTGTACCAGATGGTGGGCTACTTCTGCATGACCAACCTGGTGCTGTGCCTGTTCAACCTGCTGCCGATCCCGCCGCTGGACGGCTACCACGTGCTCAACGACCTGCTGCTGCGCCGCAGGCAGCTGTTCGCCAACCCCCAGACCGCCCGCATCGCCAGCACCGTGCTGTTCGTGCTGGTCATCACCGGCGTGGTGGGCCGGGGCATCGGCTGGCTGGACACCAGGATACTCGCCGGCGCGGGCAATGTCGCAGCCGGCGTTCTGCGGGCATTCGGACTGATGTAGAGTATAATCGGGAATGAGGAAACATGTCCTATATCGTATCCTTAAAGGAATTCGACGGTCCGCTGGACCTGCTTTTGACGCTGATCTCCAACGCGAAGATCGACATCCACGACATCTTCGTCAGCCAGATCACCGAGCAGTACCTTGAAACCATGTCGCTGGTGGATGAGCTGGACATGGATTCCGCCAGCGAATTTTTGCAGATGGCCGCCACGCTGCTGGAGATCAAGAGCCGGGCGATGCTGCCCAGGCCGCCCAAGCCCGAGGACCCCGACGAGCTGTCGCCGGAGGAGGCCCTGATCCGGCAGCTGGAGGAATACCGCCAGTTCAAGGAGGTCTCCGCGCGGATGCACCAGCTGGAGGAGGAGGCCAGGGCGCTGATGACCAAGCTGCCGGAGGAATATCCTCTGCCGCCGCCCAACATCGAGATCACCGGGCTGACGCTTGAAAAGCTGCTGAAGGCCTACAGGCGGGTGCTGGAGCGGGCCGCGCGCAACGACGCCGACGACCGCATGGCCAGCCGGGAGATCCGCCGGGACAGCTTCACGGTGGCCGGCTGCATGGCCCGCATCAGCCGCATAGTGCGCAAGGGCAGCTGCACCTTTTCACAGCTGTTCGGCGACGACTACAGCCGCCAGGAGGTCGTGACCATGTTCATGGCCCTGCTGGAGCTGATCAAGCTGAATCGTCTGCGCGTCAGGCAGGCTTCCGCCTATGAGGATATCGTGCTGAGCGCGTGAAATCAGCTCCACCGGACATGGCTTGTGAAACGGATTTCCTCCAATCGCGATTCTTTCGTTAACTTTCACAAATTCTGACCGTTTTCGGAACTTTCCCGTCGCCGTTTTCGTCCAACTCCTGTAAATCGAAAGCGGAGGAGGCAGAGAAAAATGCTTCGGCGGATGACCGCTCTGATACTTGCATTGTTGTTGGCGGTGACGTCGGCGCCCGTGGCGTTGGCGGCTACAGAGTCCTACAGCGCGCATACCCCGCTTTTCGGCTCCGGCAGCGACAAGCTGAACAACCTGCGCCTGGCAGCCCAGGCCATCGACGGCACGGTCGTCGGCCCTGGCCAGCGCTTCTCCTTCAACGGCACGGTTGGCCCCCGCGAAAAGCGACGGGGCTATCGCACGGCCCCCAACGGTCGCGGCGTCCTGGTCACCGGCGGCGGCGGGGCCCAGGTGGCCACTACCCTCTACCTGGCCCTTTTGCAGATGGGCGCAGATGTGAACATCGACCCGGTCAAGACCTACGGCGCGCGCTTCATAGACAACTATGTCCAGAATCCCTCCTTGGCCATCGTCACGGATTACGACGCCGGTATCGACCTGAGCTTTACCAACCTGACCGGCGATTTGAGCATCGACATGTGGATGGCAGAGGACGACCTGTGGTGCGTCGTCACCGTCGGTCGGAACAGCGGCCTGGAGATACAGGACCAGGGCGGCTCCGGCCTGTCCTTCCTGGACGGGAAAGCGGATTACCCGGACTCCCCGAACTTCTTCGAGCCCATTCCCTGGGACAGCGACCGCTTCGAGGTCGAGGACGACGACCGCTTCGAGGTCGAGGACGACGACCGTTTCGAAGTCGAGGACGACGACCGTTTCGAAGTCGAGGATGACGACCGCTTTGAGGTCGAGGATGACGACCGCTTCGAGGTCGAGGACGAAGATTATTCGGCGGGGGACGACGGCTTCATGTTCTCTGGCGACAGCCGTGACGACCGTTCGCCGCTCGGTCCCCAGGGCTCGGCGATCATCCATTGCGGCGGCGACCCGGACGTGGTGCACAACGTGACCCTGGCGGCGGAATGCCTCAACGACACGATGCTGGGTTCCGGCGACGTCTTCTCTTTCAACGACGTAGTCGGCCCCCGCACCAAGAAATACGGCTACCGGCGGGCCGTCAACGGCCGCGGCGCGAAGGTGACCGGCGGCGGCGTGGCCCAGGTGGCCAGCGCCCTCTGGCTGGCCGTCAAGCACATGGATAACATCGAAATCATCGAGAAGAGCACCTATGGCAGCCGCTATAACCAGCGCTACGTCGCCGACTCCGCCGACGCGATCATCACCGACTACTCATCCGGAAGGGACTTCCGCTTCCGGTACGTCGGCAGAACCCGCCTGACCATCTACGCCTACGTGGACAACGGCCGCCTGTATTGCGACGTCATCGAGGGTTGAGCGACGCCGAAGGACCATCCCCTGCGCAAAGGCGCAGGATGACATAGACATTCCCTCCTCCTATCAGCGGCGAAGGAAGGGCCGTCACCGGCCCCCTTCGCCGCGCTTTTTTTGCCGTGACGGTCGTTACAGCTCAGGATCGACATAGTGGAACCCCTCCGCTCCCGCCTGTGGCGGGGCCACCTCCCCGACGCGAAGATAGTCCTTTAGGACTTTCAGGGGCGGCAACCTCCAAAAGGGGGCTGTTGCAATAAGGAAAAAGCAACAGCCCCAAAATTTTATACGAAGGAACAATATCAGATTAAAGAAAAGAAACAAAAAAAGAGAAAAAAGAGAAAAAAGAGTACAAGAAAACAAGCTGTCACGAATTTGGTCCTGC
>JAZTZK010000376.1:0-17167 GCA_045637485.1 Clostridia bacterium | reverse complement strand
ATAGCCTGAGGGATCCACCTGTTCCCATCCCGAACACAGAAGTTAAGCCTCAGCACGCTGATAGTACTTGGCTGGAAACGGCCCGGTAGGGTAGGTCGTCGCCGGATCTCATCGAGAGTCATTCGTTGGAGTGGCTCTCTTCTTTATCATAACGAAACCCCCGCACGACGCGGGGGTTCATTGCACAAATAACGCCGTCGCGGCGCGACGGCGTTCAAGGCTCAGCCAATGATGAAGGGCTTGAGCTCTTCCATCAAATCGTCACAGTGGTCGGCGTAAACCTCGAGGGTGATCGGCTTGGAGAGATCCAGGCTGAAGATGCCCAGAATGGACTTGCCATCCACGACATGGCGGCCCACGCGCAGGTCGATGTCATAGGGATAGCGATTGGCAATGTTGACGAAGGTCTTGACATTTTCCGCCAGGCTCAGCTTGATATTCACGGCTTTCATAGGTCCCGTCTCCTCACTTATATGACATATTCCGGGAAGCAAATTCCCTTCAATTATTAGCATAGCGTCTGAACATGAAGGTTGCAAGTATTTTGTGCCCGTTTACGAAGATTTAATCGGGTAAAACCTGTAAACGTAAAAAGCAGATGAATTCAGAAAAATGCCCTTGACTTTTCGTCCGTTCGGCACTATAATATCACTTGTCGGTCGGGCACGTTGTGTCCGGCAGACAGTGCCGAATTGTGTAAAGGTAGCACGAATGACTCTGACTCATTTAGTCCTGGTTCGAATCCAGGTTCGGCAGCCATAGCATGCCGCCATGGTCAAGCGGTTAAGACGTCGCCCTCTCACGGCGAAAACCGGGGTTCGAGTCCCCGTGGCGGTGCTGAGAAAAGTCGCGCAAGCGGCTTTTTTCTTTATATTCGGCATCTGATTACATCCCGGCTATTGTGAAAAGGGGACTTTCATGTTAGAATAGAGTCGTTTGAAATCGACCATGACTGGCATATCAGGGACGACGACGAGTGGATCGACGTTATGGAGCTGAGAAACAGATGATTTGTAAAGACACAGGGACGGTTTGAAATGTGTTGATGAAGATTCGAGAGGCTTTGTGGGCACGCATCGCCCCATCACGAAATCCAATTTCGAAAGGGAAAAGACAATGACCGATCATCTCATCGTCTGCCTGGTCATTTTCGTTCTGACCTGCGCGGGCTACATGGCGAATGTGTGGAGCATCGCCACGATCGCGATGGCCTCCGTCGCTGCGCTTTCGCTCACGGGCTGCCTCCCCCCGCAGGGGGTCCTCGCCTACTTCTCCAACGAGATCGTTATCATGATCGGGGCAATGAGCGTGGTTGCCGCGGGCTTCAACAAAACCCGGTTCTGCTCCAAACTCGCTGGCGGCATCGCTCGGATCGTCGGGGGGAGCCGCAGCCAGGTTTTGCTGCTCTATTGTATCCTGACCATGCTGCTGAGCCAGATCGTGCAGAGCCCCGTCGTCGTCTACGGCATCGTCGCGCCCTTCTGCATGGCCACCACCGATTCGATGGGCATTCCCCGGTCGAAGATCGCACTGCCCCTCGGGGTCGTCGCCATCGCCACCTGCTCTACCCTGCCCGTCGGCACCGGCGCGACCCAGGCCACCGAGCTCAGCGGCTACATAAGCGCGTACTACGGCAAACTTGAGGGCTTCACCGGCGCGATCCCCGCCCTGGATTTCTTCGATCCCATGCTGGCCCGCCTGCCCATGCTGATCTTCACGGTGCTCTACTGCACCTTTGTCATGCCGCGCTTCTGCCCTGAGCATACTTCTGAAAAGGCGGCGATCGTCGTCGGCGACAGCGCGGTTCGGGCGTTGCTGTCCACCTTTTCCGAGATCGCGGGCATTGTCATCTTCTTCGGTGCTGCCCTGGCCCTCATGCTCCAGGCCAGCGTCCTGAAGGGCGTCTCCATCTGGCAGATCTGCCTGACCAGCGCGGTGCTCACGGTGATCTGCGGCGTTCTCAAGCCCGATGAGGCCGCCAAATCGATCCCCTTGAGCATGCTGCTGCTCGTCGTCGGCGGACTTGCCATGTCCGGCGCCCTCTCCGCCACCGGCGCGGGTGAGCTGATCGGCGGCTTCATCGCCGACATGGCCGTCAAGGTCAACAATCGCTATGTCATCGGCCTCGTCTTCTTCCTCTTCCCCTTCCTGTGCGCGCAGTTCATGTCCAACCGTGGCGCGATGCTGATCTTCTTTCCCATCGCCATCGCGGTCTGCCATCGGATCGGCGGCGACCCCCGCGGCCTGTTGATACTGATTGAAACCGGCGCGCTCGCCGCCTTCATGACCCCCATGCCCACCGCCGCCGTTCCCTACATGATGGCTTACGGCGGATATAAGCAGCGGGACCTGTTCAGGGGCAGCTGGCTGTTCATCGTCCTCGGCTGTGTCATCTGCGTCGGCTGGATCATGAGCATCATGCCCATTCTGTAAGGCTAAACCGCTTGCACTGAATGCCGTATCAGCCAGCGCTTTGTACCAGGTGCCAAAGCGCTTTTTTCGTTACAGCTCAGGGTCGACACGGTGGAACCCCGCCCACCCCGCCTGTGGGGGGGTCGGGGGGGGTTCCGAATAATCAGGAACGCTGAGCTGTAACCTTTTTTCTGAAACCATTGCAATGGATTTTGGGAGGGTATAGACGAAGCGCTCGTAGACAGTAAAATGCGCAAACAGCTTCTTGCCGCCTCCAGAAGCGGAAAAAACGAAGCCTCAAAGGGCCTGATATGAAGCGCCTCTCTCAAGTCGCATCGGGTATACGCGCATCGCTGGCATTATGAGCGTCATCAGCGGCAATCACAATGCCAGCTTTTGAATGTGTCTCCATTTCAATCAGATGTCGTCGCCATCTTTTGAAGCTCGGAATAGAGCACCTTCCCGCCTTCGTTCACGGGGAATTCGTCGATGACCTCGACCCGGAGGGCGGTTCGCGCGGCTTTGAGCCTGTCCCGGACGAAGTCCAGGAGCAGATCCCTGTATTTCTCCTCCGTCACAAAGATCGTCAGATGATCGTCCGTGCCCACGCTGACGCTTAATATGTTCAGCTCATCCATGATCATGCCGTCGATCTCGTCCAGGCTCACCCGGTGTCCCACCAGCTTGATGAAGCGCTTCAGCCTCCCGGTGATGCTGATATAGCCGTCCTCGTCGAACTCGGCAATATCGCCGGTGCGTAGCCTCCCGTTCCATTCGTCGCCCGCGGCCAGGTCCTCGCCGCGCCGGGCGTATCCCATCGCCACGTTTGGCCCCTGATAGTAGAGCTCGCCCCGGACGCGGGGCTCTGTAATCTCGTTCCCGGCCTCATCCACGATCGCGACACGCCCGCCCGGAACGACGACGCCCACCGAGCCAGGCTTGCGCAGCGCATCCTCCGGGGGCAGCCAGGTGATGGCCGCTGTGGCCTCGCTCTGCCCGTACATGATGACAAAGCGCTTCCCGTTCTTCGCAGCATAGCCGGCGTAGTACGCCTGAAGCTCGCGGCTGAGCTTGCCGCCCGCCTGGGTCAGGAGCCGCAGGTCGGGGAAGTCGTCCTCGAACATCTCGATGCGGCGCAGCATGTCGTAGGTGTTGGGCACGGCGTGGAACTGCGTCACACCCTCCGACTCAAACAAGTCCCAGAATTCCGAATCCATCACCCCGCTCTGGGTCGTCACGACGGAGGCGCCCCGAAGCAGATTCGCGTGAAGCATCGAGAGCGCGTAGGTGTATTGCGGCGGCAGACAGGTAATGGTCTTGTCTGAAGGGCCGAGATCCAGAAAATCGGCGATCGCGGCGGCGTTGAAGCGCAGGCTGTCCCAGCTCTGCCGCACGTATTTTGCCGAGCCCGTGGAGCCGGAGGTGGTGATCAGCAGGCCCAGACGCTCGTTCACGGGATAGTGCCCGGCAAAATTGGTCCTCAATAGGACGTAATCCCGGAATTCAAAAACCGCGCGCATGGCGGGGCAGGCACTCTGCTTCTCCTTCGGCAGAAGGAGAAGGCCCGGGCGATAGAGGTTCATCAGCGCCTTCCACATCTCCGTCGGAAGCTCGGCGGAGGCGGGCAGCACGGGATAACCCAGATTCATCAGCGCCGCGTAGCCGGAGAGCGCCCCCAGGGTGTTGCGGGCGATGAACATCACCAGCGGACGTTTGCCGCCCAACTCGACGGCTTTCTCCAAATCGGCGGACAGCGCCGCCAGATCGCCGTAGGTCAGCGTGACGCCGGTATCTCCAATCAGCGCGGCCCTGCCTGAAAACGATTCAAAATTCCACAGCTTTCCCATGTGTTTCGTCCTCTCTTCCATGATTCACGCTGCGCGGCGCTCACTGCTTCGAGCTTTCCAGTTTTTTTCGTACCAGCTCCAGGCCCGCCTGGTAGGAATTGATCTTCATGGTCTCCCTTCCCTTGAAGGAGATGTGGAACGTCTCCTCCAGCGCGCAGATCAGGCTCATCTGGGCGATGGAATCCCAGCCCGCGTCGTGAAAGCGGAAGCTGACCGGGTTGAAGTCCACGTTCGGGAAGTTGCCGGAGAAAGCCTCCCAGTACAGCGCCGAGACGCGATCCGGGGTGAAGGCTTCCTCCCCGCCTTGGGGGGCTTCCTGCTGTGCAGCCAGCTGTTTGCTCGGGGCGTAGAGCAGCCCCTGCGCGCCCTCGTTGGTGATTCGGGCCGGGTTGCCCATCACTGTGGTGTTGGACTCGACGTCGCTAAACACGGCGCTGCCGATGCCGACGACGCTGTATTCGCCGATGCGAATTCGATCCTTCAGCATCGCGCCGCTGCCGATGAACGCATTCTCCCCGATCACGGCGTGCCCGCCGATGAACGCGCCCACGCCGACGCGCACATGGTCGCCGATGATCGCGTCGTGTCCGATCGAAGCGCCCTTCGCGCCATAGAAGTTCTTTCCGACACGGGCCTGTGAGCCGATGAACGCGCCGTGGGCAATCACGGCGCCCTCGCCCACCTCGGCGTCGGGGCTGATGACGGCCGACGGATGGACGACCAACGCGCCGCGATAGCCCGCCTCCGACATGCGGGCAAAGGCTTCCCGGCGGAACCTCGGCTCGCCGATGGTGACAGCGAAGCGAACGCCCTCCGGTTGATAATGCTTGCGAAAGGCGTGGAAGCCGCAGACGGAACAGCCCAGCAGCTGCGTGGCGGTCGCGTGATCGTCGATGAATACGATCTCAGACCACTCGCCGCTTTCATCCGCGATGTATTTGAATTCCCGACCCATGGCGCCGGCTCCGTAAAGCGCAAGTATCACAGTTATACCTCCTTCGTAGGCAGCCCCTACAGGGTCATCCCCCATGCTTTTTCGATCTCATGGCGTAAAACCGCCAGCTGCTCCGCCTCGCGGCCCGTCCAGACGGGCTTCCCGGACGGATCGGTGTCCGAAAGCAGCTTGCAAAGCCAGCCCTCCTCCTTCACCGTCCGGCGGCTGACCTCAAACACCAGCTCAAAGGCCATGCAGCCATGCGCGATAAGCCCGTCAAAGCGCGAATGACGAAGCTGCCTGGGCACGCAGCGATGCTCCGCAACGCAGGCCATCACCTCCGGGTTCGCCTCCCCGGTCTCCGCGAAGCTCGCCCTGCTGCTTCCGATGCGCTCCTCGAACGGTATGCCAGCGATCACCCGGAATATGTCCGTCTTGTCCGCGTCCCGAAGAATTTCCGCAAACCGCCGCGTCCGCCCGTCCAGCGCCTCCGGGAGAGTCAGCTTGTTGTGCAGGCGGATGACCTGCTCGGCCATCGCCATCCACGCCTCTGCCGGTTCCTCCACGGAAAACTCCCCGATGAGCCCGTCCTCAAAGAGGATATCCGCGCCGAACTCGGCGTGGTCGACTGACTGGGCATCCACAAACGTGCCATACCGGCGGACCTGTTCAAACCGCCCGATGTCGTGCAGCAGCCCGAAAAACCACGCCCACGCCGCGTCCCCGGAGCCCATGCCCAGCGCTTCGGCATAGCGCTCCGAGAGCTCCGCCACGCGGAGTGTGTGCTCAATCTTGTGACAGATCATCACATTCTTCGTATCGTATCGCTCCGCGTAGCTCAGAAAAACCGCTTTCAGAGCTTCCTTATCTCTCACGAATCCATCCCCTCCCTGTCAATCGTCCAGACGGTGCACCCCTCGACCGATCTGCCATCCCCGTCATTTGACGGCATCGCCATAGCGCAGCACATAGGCTTCCGCCAGGTTGTGCATCATGAACAGCTCCCCGGAAACAAAGGCATTTTCTCCCGGCTGAAAATACTGGCCCGTAATCGCGCCGTCCGTCTCCCGACGGAGCTGGGCGCACAGCTTCTCAAAATGCAGCTCTTCCCAGACGCGGGCCTCGCAGCCTTCCTCAATGTCCGCGTCCAACGCCTGTGTGTCCGCCAGCACGTCGCACAGGTAGTAGATCGCGTACCCAGGCTTGCCCCAGTCGTTTTCCCCGGGCATTGTCACCTCTCCCGTCGGTTGTCCGTCCCCGTCCCGGAGATAGAAGCGGCTTCCCGTCCGTTTTTCGTCGTATTTCCCCAGGTCTGTACAGATCAGCCCCCGGTAGATTCGATCCAGATTGAAGACCGCCGCCTCCGGCACAGGCGCGCCCGCGATCCTGTACACCGCGATCGTATCGCCCATCTCCTCCAATATGGTCGCCATGTAATCGATGTGGATGAGATCGTGATTGACCACAGTTCCATCCTCGTTCACGTTGGAGCCGTCGATCATCTCCCCGACCTTTTGCCCGTCCACGATCCTCTCGCTCCCGACATCCTCCGGCAGGGCCGTCGCGGAAACCAGCATGCGCTCCAGCTTGTCACTCCAGTCGGGCGTTTTCTCCGAATCCGGGAACATGGCGCACGCCAGCGCGAGGATCTTGGCGTCCCACGCGAGCTCCTCGCCCTTGGTGTCCCCGGGGTAGACGATCTCCCCGGTCGCGTCTCTATAATACGGAATCTCAAATGCATAGGTCAGCCGGTCCGCCTCGTCAATCACCATGCGCTCCACCTTTTCATAGGCTTCCGGTTCCATGTCGTCCCGGAGCAGCCACGCGCCCAGAGCGATGTTCTCCGCCCACAGCGGACTCTGCCAGCTGTCGCCCCAGTAGCGGTCATCCCGGGAATCGGGATGGTTCGACCGATGCTCCTCGACCACCGAACGGATCAGCTTGACGCACATGGCCCGCGCATCCTCCCGTGGCACGCCGACGATCTCCTCGTCATAATAATCATAGTACAATGACAGGCCGATGCAGTAGACGGCATGGGAGACGGGGCGAATCCCGTTCTCCGCCTGTTCCCGGCTCAGATACAGTATCGGAAGCACGTCCACGTCCCGCCAGTCGGCGAAGGCCCGGGCGCTGCCCTGGATGGCAAGCCGCCGCTCCTCCGTCAACTGTCGATCGCTGTTCATATTGGTTGCTGCGGCGTAGACAAAATCCTTCTCCGCGGGCCACCACGTTTGAAGAATATAGCGCAGATTCAGATTCATCATCTGAACCAGCTCCGTCTTCCTGTCCGTCAGCTCCCCGCTTGCGCCCGGCGCCTCCGCCAGCGCGCCTTCGGCAAAGAGCGCAAGGCACATGCAGAGCATGATGAAAAAGGCGATGGTCATCCGTCGCTTCATGTTCGAAGGCAAGGCTTTCATGCGATTCATCTCCTCCTCGGCAATATCGTCTGTCTTGTTTATTCGCTGCCCAAGCCCTGCTTTCCTGTAAGTTGGAAAGAAAAACATCGCGAAAACTGTAGAATCATACACCTTCTTGTCAAGAGCAACATAGTTTACAAATAGTGCAATGATGCGGGCTTACATTTCTGCTGGTTTCATCATCATCGCTGCTCCCTCTAACCATGACCCCAAGACGTATTTCTTTGATTGCTCTGCTGTGGAGTCTGTGCTATCATGACCTCCCTTTCGGTTTGTTGTTTCTCGCAATCTTAACTATACCAGATGAGGGCTCATTCTTCATTTCGTTGTGGTTATCTTTCCTCTAATATGTATTGTAGTCCTGTTACAGCTCAGGGTCGACACGGTGGAACCCCTCCGACCCCGCCTGTGGCGGGGCCACCTCCCCTTTCAGGGGAGGCAACCTCCAAAAGCCTCCCCTGAAAGGGGAGGTGCTGAGCGAAGCGAGGCGGAGGGGTTCTGAATAATCAGGACGCTGAGCTGTAACGTAGTCCTACACTCCGCAATCCGTTAATTTCTCCCCCGGTATTGAGAAAACACGCCGGGCGTGATACAATTATGGGTATCAATCGGAAAACCAAGGAGATGTGAGGAAAAATGAAGCTGGGCGTCGTTGGCCTGCCGAACGTGGGCAAGAGCACGCTGTTCAACGCCATTACCTGCGCCGGGGCGCAGGCGGCGAACTATCCCTTCTGCACCATCGAGCCGAACACCGGCGTGGTGGCCGTGCCCGATCACCGGCTGGACGAGCTGGCCGAGATGTACCATCCCGAGAAGTATACCCCCGCCACGCTGGAATTCGTGGACATCGCCGGGCTGGTGAAGGGCGCCAGCCGGGGCGAGGGCCTGGGCAACAAGTTTCTCAGCCACATCCGCGAGGTGGACGCCATCGTCCACGTGGTGCGCTGCTTCGAGGATGACAACGTGATCCATGTGGACGGCAGCGTGGACCCGGCCAGGGACATCGACGTCATCAACACCGAGCTGATCCTGGCCGAT
Source organism: Clostridia bacterium (assembly GCA_045637485.1). Classification (GTDB taxonomy): domain Bacteria; phylum Bacillota; class Clostridia; order Christensenellales; family Aristaeellaceae; genus UBA2862. Next base: position 8,516 of record JAZTZK010000376.1, on the reverse strand, counting down.
ATCGAGACCGTCACCAAGCGCTCGGAGAAGGCCGCCGCCATGCTGAAGAAGGGCGAGAAGAAGTTCGCCGTGGAGGCCGAGGCCGGAAAGCTGCTGCTGGAGCACCTGAACGCCGGCAAGCCCGCCCGCACCTGCCCCCTGGACAAGGACCAGCAGGCCGTGGTGCGCGACTGGTTCCTGCTGACCGGCAAGAAGGTCATCTACGCCGCCAACATCGGCGAGGAGGACCTGGGCAAGGACGAGGCCGCGCTGCCCCTGGTGAAGCCCGTGCGGGAAATCGCCGACGGCGAGGGCGCGGAGGTGCTGGTCATCTGCGCGTCCGCGGAGGAGGAGATCTCCCAGATGGAGCCGGACGAGAAGGCCCTGTTCCTGGAGGACATGGGCATCGGCGTGTCCGGCCTGGATCGCCTGGTGGTGCTGGGCTACCGGTTGCTGGGCCTGATCTCGTTTTTGACCGCCGGGCCCAAGGAGGTACGCGCCTGGACCATCGTGAACGGCACCAAGGCGCCCCAGGCCGCCGGCAAGATCCACACCGACTTCGAACGCGGCTTCATACGGGCCGAGATCGTCGCCTATGACGACCTGATCCGCGAGGGCAGCATGAACGCCTGCAAGGAAAAGGGCCTGGTGCGCAGCGAGGGCAAGGAATATGTCATGAAGGACGGCGACGTGACGCTGTTCCGGTTCAACGTGTAATACCGATCTCAAACCATGCAGGATCCAGTTTATGCAAAAATCGAATCCACGCCCCGCCCGACGCTGTTTGCGGCGAGCGGGTTTGTGCTGCTTGCGGCCGGCGGGCTGTGGATCTCCGCGCTGACGGAGCTGTGGATGCCCCGCGCGGGCGCGGCCCTGATCAACGCGCTGTACTACCTGCCCTTCATGGTGCTGCCGGTGGGGCTGTACATGCTGCGCAGGCCGGGGCTGGGGGCGGGCATGCGGCTGAACGCCCCGCCGCTGCTGTCCACGCTGTCGGCGGCGCTGCTGGGGGTGCTGAGCGTCTACGTGGCCAACATGATCTCCGTGGCCTGGGCCGCCGGGCTGGACGCGCTGGGCCTGCGTAGCCTGGGCGGGGTCTCCGTATCCCGGGACGAGCGTGAGCTCATGCTGTCGGTGCTCTCGCTGGCCGCGGTGCCCGCCGTCTGCGAGGAGCTGCTGTTCCGGGGCTTCGTGTTGTCCGCCTGGGAGAGCCGGGGCACCCGGTACGCCGTGGGCGTGACGGCAGTGCTGTTCGCGCTGCTCCACGGCAACCTGTACGGCATTCCCGCCTACCTGCTGGTCGGAGCGGTGGCCGGGTTCCTGGCCTTTGCGCTGGATTCCGTGTATGCCGCCATGGTCTACCACACCGTCTTCAACACGACCTGCCTGGTGATCCCTTACCTGGCCGCGGGGCAGGAGGGCGCGGATGTGACCTTCGACGCGGCGACCATATTCTCGCTGGCCGTGCAGGCGGCGATGATCGCCGCGCTGATGGCCATGACGATGATGACGCTGCGGCTGCGGGCCCACCAGGCGGGCATCGTGCCCGTTCCCCGCATCCGGCGTCCCCTGGAGGGACGGGAGAGGGTCATGCTGCTGGCCGCGGTGCTGACGATGGTCGCCTCGATGCTGATCCTCCTGATACTCTCGACGCAGGGAGGCATGGCATGAACGGCGTGATACTCTGCGTGGGCAGGCTGAAGGAGAAATGGCAGCAGCAGGGCTGCGAGGAATACCTGAAGCGCCTGTCCCGCTACGGCAGATACGAGGTCGTGGCCGTGGAGGACGTGAAGGATCCGGACAGGCCCAGCGAGGCCCTGATCCGCCAGGGCATGGAGCGGGAGGGGCAGGCGCTGCTCAGGCACATCCGCCCCACGGATCGGGTGATCTGCCTGTGCATACGGGCCGAGGCCCCGGATTCGGTGGCCCTGTCGCAGAAGCTGACGGCGTGGAGCGGCGACGGGCGGCGGAACGTGTTCGTCATCGGCGGCAGCAACGGCCTGGCCGACGCCGTGCTGGAACGGGCCGACGCCCGGCTGTCCTTTTCAAACCTCACCTTTCCCCACGGCCTGATGCGGGTGATACTGCTGGAGCAGCTGTACCGTGCCGAGCGCATCCGCACCGGGGAGCCGTACCACAAGTGAATCAAATGGCTTGTTTTGCATTATTATGTTGTTAAAATCGCGCTTTTAGCGCGATTTTCTGTTGACACGTGTAAAATATGCATTTATAATGACTTCATAATTCATTTTAATGCCCTGATAAAGTGCTATCAAGGGAAACGGCATCGAGGGATGTAAAAGGAGGATTTTCAATGAAGAAATTGGCCGGATTGCTGCTGGCGCTGGTGCTGCCGTTCAGCCTGACCGCCCTGGCCGAGGCGGAGACAGCCTCCGGAGGCTTCCTGGACGGCGTGGCGAAGGTCAACAACGCCGTGAACGGCGTGGTCTGGGGTGTGCCGGCGCTGATCCTGCTGGCCTTCGTGGGCGTGCTGATGACCATACTGACCAAGGTGTTCCAACTGACCCACATCAGGCACTGGATGAGCAAGACCATCGGCGCGGTGTTCCACGACAAGCACGTCACCGGCCACACCGCCGACAAGAGCATCTCCCAGTTCCAGTCGCTGTGCACGGCGCTGGCGGCCACGGTGGGCACCGGCAACATCGTGGGCGTGGCCGGCGCGATCATGGTGGGCGGCCCCGGCGCGGTGTTCTGGATGTGGGTGATCGCCTTCTTCGGCATGATGACCAACTACTCCGAGAATGTGCTGGGCATCTTCTATCGGCGCAAGAACACCCACGGCGAGTGGTCCGGCGGCGCGATGTACTACCTGCGGGGCGGCCTTGGCAGCTTCAAGGGCTGCAAGGGCATCGGCAAGGCGCTGGCCCTGCTGTTCAGCCTGTTCTGCCTGCTGGCCTCCTTCGGCATCGGCAACATGACCCAGGTCAACTCCATCTCCGGCAACATGCAGACCGCCTTCGGTGTGCCCACCTGGGTGACCGGCGTGTTCGTGATGATCATGGTGGGCCTGGTGGTGGTGGGCGGCCTGAAGCGCATCGCCGCCGTGACCGAGAAGATCGTGCCCTTCATGGTGATACTGTACATGATAGGCTCCATCGTGATCTTCGTCACCAACATCGGCAAGGTCGGCGCGGTGTTCTCCGCCATCTTCAAGGGCGCCTTCGCGGCGCAGGCCGCCGCCGGCGGCGTGGTGGGCTACGGCATCAAGCTGGCCATCGAGCAGGGCATGAAGCGCGGTGTGTTCTCCAACGAAGCCGGCCTGGGCTCGTCGGTCATGGTCCACTCCAATTCCAACGTCAAGGAGCCCGTCAAGCAGGGCATGTGGGGCATCTTCGAGGTGTTTGCGGACACCATCGTGGTGTGCACGATGACCGCCTTCTCGGTGCTGTCCTCGGGCCTGGTGGACCTGAACACCGGCGTCACAGTGGCCGAATACAACGGCGTGGCGCTGACCAAGGCCAACCTGGTGTCCACCGTGTTCGCGATCCGCTTCGGCTGGATCGGCTCGGCCTTCATCGCCATATCGATCATGCTGTTCGCCTTCTCCACCGTGCTGGGCTGGAGCCACTACGGCACCAAGGCCGCGGAATACCTGCTGGGCGAGAAGCACACCATTCCCTACCGGATCATATTCGTGCTGCTGGTGTTCGGCGGCGCGGTGATGGGGGACAACCTGGCCTGGGACCTGGCCGACACCTTCAACGGCCTGATGATGATTCCCAACCTGATCGGCGTCATCGCCCTGTCCGGCGTGGTGGCGAAGATCACGAAGAACTACATCAACCGCACCTTCCACGGCTCCACCGAAACCCCGATGTATTCCGCCTTCTCGGACGTGCAGCGGGAGCAGGAGCGGGCCTGAGCGAAGGATAAAGGGAAATAACCGCATGATCAAGGTGGCCGGCTGGCGAAGAATGCACGCGTCAGTCGGCCACCTTGATTGTGTTTTGTTATAGTTCAGCGTCGACACTGTGGAACCCCTTCGACCTCGCTTATGGCGAGGCCACTTCCCCGATGCGAAGCCAGTCCTTTAGGACTTTCAGGGGAAGCTTTGGAGGTTAGCCTCCCCTGAAAGGGGAGGTGCCGAGCGAAGCGAGGCGGAGGGGTTCCGAATAATCAGGACTCTGAGCTATAGTGTTTCTTACCCCTTCTCCTGTTCCCCGATTCGCCACAGGGCCGCGCCCTCGGTGACGCTGGTCCAGTCGCGGTTGAAGGCGGCGACGCCCTTGTGGGCGTGGAAGCGGGTGCGGTCGTCCAGGTCGATGAGCCTGCGCAGCCGCCAGTCCCGGGACAGGCGCTCGCGGGCCCGACGGTTCAGCTGCCGGACCTGCCGACGGCTCATGCCCATAGCCTGGGCGGCTTCCCGGCAGCTGCGCGCCTCGAGCTGGCACAGCTGTACCGTCCGGCGCTCGTCCTCGTCCTCCAGCCGATCCACGGCGGCGCGGACGTCCCGGCGCAGCTCGTCAAGCAGCAGCCCGGCGTCCGCGTCCGGCAGGCTGTCGTCGGGCAGCAGCTCGCCGATCGTCGCGTCGACGCCGTCGTCGGCGTTCGCGGAGCGGTCCAATGTGTCGGCCCCGCTGTGGGCCTGTATGCGCATCCCTGCCCGCAGGCAGAGCGCGTTTTCGTATTCCCGGCGGATGTGCCAGACTGCCCAGCCGGCCCAGGAGCGTCCGGCCGAGCGGTCATAGGTCTGATTCGCCCGCACCAGCGCCAGGAACCCCGCCTGGATCAGGTCCTCCTCCGAAACCGCCCGGTCCATCTCGCAGGCCCTGGCATAGTGCCTGGCCAGCACGATCAATAGCCCCTTGTTTTGCGCGAAAAGCGATTCGTACACGCCCTCACCCCCACATATCGAATACATGTTCGATTCATATTATAGCCCGTTCGGGGACGATATGCAACGGTTTGGGGGAAAGTGGACGAAAATGACGATGGGGACGGTGGTTTCCCATACTGATCCCGATCTGAAAGGGCGCATATGCGGAGCGCTTTTTTCATTCTGTCCAAGCGGAACGGAGGGAGGCGTAGCGCATCGTTGACCGCAGGGTAGCAACGGCAGGGCGGATAAGAGGTCCCCGGATGCCTGCCATTTGGATTGAGGTCAGGGCGTCGGCACTGCGCTGCAGGCTCCGGAAACAAAGGGGCGCCTGTAGCCAGGCGCCCGAAGGGTGATGTGGTCGCGTTTCACGCGACGCGGGGTCTTTCGCTGTTCAGTAACATACGCTTAGGAGCTGTAGACAAGCTATTTGTCGTGTGCTTCTTATTTCCACCAAATCGTGTTGGCCCGGACCGCGTAGGGGTTGTAGGTTCCGTAGTTGGAAATGCGCAGGTAATAGGTGCCCGGATTCAGGATATCCTGGGTGCGGTAGGCCTTCTTGGTGTAGGCCTCATTGTCCAGAGCCTTCAGGGATGTATCCCGGAACGCGACATAGTTGATATTCGTCGAGCAGTACACAGTGATGCGCTGCTTCTTGGTTAGCTTGACCTTGAACCAGTCATACTCAAAGGCATTCATGGGGGTGTGCGCGCTCTGTACATACTTGACGCCCTTTTTCATGGCGACTGCCCTGGAGGGGCAGTAGTTCTTGGGGTCCTTCAGCGCGGAGATGCTGAACTTCACCCGGCTCTGCTTCGCCGAATCGAAGAGGCCGACATAGTAGGTCCCCTTCCGCAGGGCCAGGGATTGAGTGCCGCTGGCGGTCTGGTACGGGTACAGGTCCGTAATGTAATTCTTGCGCTCCGCGTCCTTGTACAGGTAGATGGACAGATGCTCCTCGGAATTGCCCTTCCAGTTTGCGGTCAGCAGCGAGTCCTTCGAGACCTTGACCCTGTACAGCCGGGTGGTGCTGTCGGGGGAATACCACGTTCCCGTCTTCAGCGTGGATACGTCGTTGCTCTGCGTGCTCTCGGCCAGCGCCGAACCGCTCAACAGGGCAACGACAAGCAGTGCTGCCATTACCAATGCACCCATTCTGCGAACAGACTTCATACTTCATACCTCCTGTTGTTGTCTGATAATACGTACTGATTATAATCCGAATGTCATGATTTGTCAATCAAAAAATAACAAAGAGGGGGGAGGACTAACTACGTATCGCCGCCGGATCTGCCAATACCTGACGATATATAGATTCGTTTTCTTCCCTTGATTTTTGGCGCGTTCTTGCATATAATAGTAATACACACAATATGTACACACAGAAAGGAGCGATTTCCATGACGACAACGCGCGTATTCCAAAATGGCAACAGTCAGGCGCTGCGGATTCCGCAGGAGCTTCGCACGGATGCGAAGGAGTATTATATCAACAAGATCGGCGATATCTATGTTGCTTATCCTGCAGACGATCCCTGGGCATCGGCTCGGCAGGTCATCGGCACGTTCCCGGAGGACTTTATGTCAGACAGGGAACAGCCCCATTGGCCGGACATTCCTGAACGGGAGGCGCTCTGATGTATCTTCTGGATACAAACACCTGCATCTATTTCCTGAAAAACAGCTTCCCCGGCCTGACTCAAAGACTTCTTAAAACCGATCCCAACGAACTGTTTATATCATCGATAACGGTCTTTGAACTGGCCTATGGCGCAGAAAAGAGCAAATGGGGAGAAAGAACCCGTCAGAAGCTGGCGATGTTCCTGGCCCCGTTTACGATTCTGTCGTTCGACGGCGAAGACGCTATGGTCGCCGGCAGGATTCGTGGCGATCTCGAACAGCGTGGTACGCCCATCGGCCCATACGACGTTCAGATTGCAGCCCAGGCCCTCGCCAAGGGGCTGACCGTTATGACGCATAATATCGGAGAGTTCCGGCGCGTGCCTGACCTCAGGGTTGAGGATTGGGTCGAATAAGCAGAGCTATGATTTATGCCTGTGTCGGCCCTGTCGCCGCCAGAACCGCCCCTGTCGCGGGCTTTGGACCGGCGATCGGGCGTGGGGTCGAGACACAGATCAGGGCGAAGAAGCGGGAGCTGGCGAACAAGCTGATCACCGTAACCCCCGTCGACTCCGCGATGGGAGGGCTGACCGACCGGGAGAGATTCATCATCCAGGCCTGTAGCGGCGACACGAAGTTAGTCCTTTAGGACGACACGTAGTTAGTCCTTTAGGGCGACACGTAGCATGTAGCGGCGGCGTCTACGCCGACAAAGTAGGTGCAAATACATCAGGACTAAACAGCTGCAAAACCAGATTTATTGACATTTTTCGGCACTTTAGAAAAACAAGAAAAGCCCGAAAACGCTGTGTTTTCGGGCTATTTTGGATGGTCTGGGTGAGAGGATTCGAACCCCCGGCCTCTTTAACCCCATTCAGAAAATGGGCAGTGTATTATATACGAAATTTGCTGCATTTATGGCTAATTATGATGTATATAACGTTACATGGACGGATATGTATGCATGACTTTATGAGCGTGGTTGCCACTAAGTTGCCATGCCGTTGAATTTGATTTGTTAAATTTGTTAACTATTGCCAACGAACTACAGACCCTTGACAAAACGCGCGAGAATCGCGTATAATACAGATGGACGGGAACGTCCGGCGGTTGTGGTTAAAAAGCCATGAACGCGTATCGCTTACCAATGTGCGCTATAAACATTGGGGATGCAAGTTCGTTTAGCAATGTACGCCTTAAACATTGCGGATACAAATTCGCTTACCAATGTGCGCCTTAAACATTGGGGAACGCGCCCCGGCAGTGATGTCGGGGCGATATTACTAAGGAGAGCTATGGTAGAGTGTGGATTATACTTTGCTACAGAAGATTTTAGGCAGCTTGTCCGCTCGGTTGGTGGGGAATGGAATGACACCAAAGAGCGCCCGATGATCTGTCTTATCAAAGTACGGGGTTTAGAGGGTATGTACTGGGCCATACCCCTGGGGAACTTGGCCCATCGCACTCAGCAGCAGGTCGATAGGATCAACTGGTACATGTCTCTGCCGGAAAGAGATATAAGATCGTGCTACTACCATGTTGCCAACACGACGGAAAAATCCATCTTCTTCATGAGCGATGCCATCCCGATTACGGATAAATACATTGACAGGGCATATACATATAATCGCCAACCGTATATCGTCAGGAACAAATCTGTGATCGCTGAGTTGGAAAGAAAGCTTGCGCGTATCCTGGCGGTCGAAAATAGGCAGCCCAATCGCTTTCGACAAAGAATAACGGATGTCAAGAATAAACTATCCGTGGAATTGAAGAACGAAAAACTGTAAAAGCACAAACGGCATTTGCTTGATTGCGGTGCCGTTTTGCTCTTTGAAATACAGCGCTTAATGTCAATAACAGATGAATAACGACTGCTAAAAAGGTGGCAACCCAGGTTGCCAATTTGCGGAAAACTCAGGTGATTCAGACTCGAACTTATGAGTGTCTTTTACCATTTTCCATGGGAAATTGAATACTCAAAGCATAAGCAAAGGCATTGAAACATCGATGATTCAATGCCTTTGTTGTGGTCTGGGTGAGAGGATTCGAACCTCCGGCCTCTTGAACCCCATTCA
>JAZTZK010000375.1:0-2541 GCA_045637485.1 Clostridia bacterium | reverse complement strand
AACTTCTGATTTGTCGCAGCGCGACAAATCAGAAGTTGTCTCGTTGAACAGCGATAACAAAGCTATGAACAGGCGTGTTTGTTCATAGCTTTATTATATAAATAAATCATGCGTGCGCCTTGCGCGTCGGTCTATTCCTCGGCCCAGCCCTTGCTTCGCTCCACGGCCCTGTGCCAGTGGCGCAGCAGCAGGGCGCGCTGCCTTTCATCCATGGCGGGGATGAATTCCCGGTCGACGGATTGCAAATTCCTCAGGTCGCTGTCGGTCCACAGCCCCACGGCGCGTCCGGCCAGCATGGCCGCGCCCATGGCGGTGGTCTCGATCACCTGGGGGCGGATCACGTCGGCGTTCATCAGGTCCGCCTGGAACTGCATCAGGAAGCTGTTGGCGCTGGCGCCGCCGTCCACCCGAAGGGCCACGGTCCTGATACCGGCATCGGATTCCATGGCCTCGATCACGTCCGCCGACTGGTAGGCGATGGATTCCAGCGCCGCGCGAACGATGTGGGCCCGGTTCGCCCCGCGGGTCAGGCCCACCAGGATGCCCCGGCCGTACATATCCCAGTGGGGCGCACCGAGGCCGGTGAAGGCGGGCACAAAGTAAACGCCGCCGTTGTCCGCCACCTCCTGGGCGACGGCTTCGGTCTCGGCCGCGGTTTTTACCAGGCCGAGCTCGTCCCGCAGCCACTGGACCACCGCGCCGCCCACGAAGACGCTGCCCTCCAGGGCGTATACGGGCTTGCCGTCCATCCGCCAGGCGACGGTGGTGATCAGGTTGTGGGTGGAGCGCACGGGAGCGTCGCCGGTATTCATCAGCACAAAGCAGCCGGTGCCGTAGGTGTTCTTGCACATGCCCGGGTCAAAGCAGCCCTGGCCGAACAGCGCGGCATGCTGGTCGCCCGCCATCGCCGCCAGCGGGATCTCCCGCCCCAGTATGCGGCTGTCCAGCATCCCCACGACGGTGGCGCTGTCCACCACCTGGGGCAGCAACGGCGCGGGGATGTCCATGGCCCGCAGCAGGTCCCCGTCCCAGCGCTGGTTATGGATGTCGTACAGCATCGTGCGGGAGGCGTTGGTGGCGTCGGTCACGTGCACGCGCCCGCCGGTCAGGTGCCAGGCCAGGAAGCTGTCCACCGTGCCGAAGCACAGCTCGCCCTTCGCCGCCCGCTCCCGGGCGTCGGGAATGCTGTCCAGCATCCATTGCAGCTTTGTGCCCGAGAAATAGGCGTCCGGCACCAGCCCGGTGCGATCCCGCAGCAGGTTGCCCAGGCCATCCTGCTTCAGCCGCTCCACCAGAGGCGCGGTGCGTCGGCACTGCCACACGATGGCGTTGCACAGCGGATCTCCGGTGCGCCTGTCCCACAGCAATGTGGTCTCCCGTTGGTTGGTGATGCCCACCGCCTCGATGTCCGACGGGTCGATGCCCGCCCTGTCCACCGCCAGCTTCAGCGAGGTGATTTGACTGTCCAGTATGTCCTGGGGGCGATGCTCCACCCAGCCCGGATGGGGATAGATCTGGGCAAATTCGATGTTGTGGGACGCCACCATGCGCCCCTGACCGTCAAACACCACCGCCCGGGAGCTCGTCGTTCCCTGGTCCAGCGCAACGATGTATTTCATGTCCTGTCCTCCCATATGCGTTCATAAACAAGCATCGCAGGAACGTCAGCAAGCGTTCCTGCGAAAATGCTTTGGGAAATACCGCGCAATAAGGTGGATATTTCCTCAAATCACAGCTCAACCCACAGCTTCGCCGCTGCTCTCTTCGGCGGGCGCTTCCTCCGCGGGCGCTTCGCCGGCGGGTTCTTCCTCCACGACCACTTCTTCAACGACTTCCTCCGAGGCAGGCTCGGGTGCGGCCTGCTCAGCCTGCGGCGCGGCCTGCTCAGCCTGCGGCGCGGCCTGTTCAGCCTGCGGCGCGGCCTGGGGCACCAAAGGCGTACCTTCAGCCACCGGGGCGGGGCTGGCGTCGGCCTCCACGTTCATGCGCTGCTTCATGCCCTCGCTGGGCAGGAAGATGCTCACCATGCGGGTGGGCAGCCGCTTGGCCAGTCCGTCCAGCCGTATCACGTTGAAGATGTTCAGCACGTTCAATACCACCACCACGAACAGCAGCAGCATCACGGCGGTCAGGAAGCCCTTCAGGATGCCCAACAGCACATGGCCAAAGGACGTGCCTTCGTCCTCGTCGTCGTAGTCGTCGTAATCGTCGTCGTCATCATAGTCGTCGTAATCGTCGTCATCCTCGTCGTCTTCATCGTAGTGGCGGCCACGGCGGGACCTGCGTCCGCGACGGTCGTCATCCTCGTCGTCCTCGTCGTCCTCGTCGTCCTCCTCGTCCTCGTCCCGGGCCCTGCGACGACGTCCGAACAGGCCGCGGCGGGGACGCTCGTCCTCCTCATCCTCATCCTTGTCGTCCTCGTCATCCTCATCCTCGTCCCGGGCCTTGCGACGGCGTCCGAACAGGCCGCGGCGGGGACGCTCGTCCTCCTCCTCGTCCTCCTTATCGCCGTCATCCAGATCCTTGTCGTTCATCAGGTCG
>JAZTZK010000374.1:0-10245 GCA_045637485.1 Clostridia bacterium | reverse complement strand
AACACGGTCTTAACAGAATCAGGGCGAACAGCATCCAAAAGGCTTCCCCTCTGGGGAAGCTGGCTGGCCAGCCGAAGGCCTAGCGAAGCGTCAGGCCAGACTGATGAGGTCCCCCTCACGCTCTGCTTCGCGCCTCTGACGCAATAGAGGTGCGAATCCATCCGCAAAGGACCTCATCCGTCTTGCCGCTTCGACGCGTAGCAAGTCCTTTAGGGCGCGGCAATCCACCTTCTCCAAAGGAGAAGGCTTTTTGGAGAAGCCGCTCCTTAAGTTGACAGTGTTGCCTGAAAGGGGAGGTGCCAAGCGAAGCGAGGCGGAGGGGTTCCGTATAATCAGGACGCTGCGCTGTAACGCGAAAGGCGCTGGAAATCGGCAAAAAACACGGGGCCTGAAAGTCCGAAGCGCTATGGAGATACCGCACAGTCAAGGCGGTCAGCCGACGGGTGTATTTTGCCCCATATGCACTCTGCGGTTTTCCTTTCTCATCCCCGCGAAATGCCGCCCGGTCAGGCCGGGCGGCACATTCGATCTGTTCAGTTATCCGGCCAGCTCTTCCAGCTCGTCCAGCTTGTCCCCGAACACCTTCAGGCTTGAACGCCAGAAATCGACGTCGGTCACGTCGATGCCCACCGAGGCGGCCACCTCCCGCACCGTGCCGCTGCCGGCGGAGCGCAGCAGCTTCTCGTAGTCGGGCAGGAAGGCCACGCCCTTCTTCTGATACAGCGCGTACACGCCCACGGCGAACAGCTGGCCGAAGGCATAGGGGAAGTTGTAGAAGTGCACGTCGGTGGAGTAGTAGTGGCTCTTGCAGGCCCACATGTAGGGGTGCAGGCATTCCGGGTCCAGGCCGTCGCCGTAGGTCTTCTTCTGGGCGTCCAGCATGATCCCGCACAGTTCCCGGGGGCTGAGGGTGGTGTCGGCCCGGCGGGCGACGACCTCGCTCTCGAACAGGTAGCGGCTCATGATGTCCACGATCACCTGGGCGGCGTCGGACAGCTGCTGCTCCAGCAGGGCGATTCGGGTGTCCCGGTCGGCATCTTCCAGTATGCGCTGGGCCAGCAGGGTCTCGTTGAATATCGAGGCCGTCTCCGCCAGGGGCATGGGATAGTCGGCCATCAGGATCGGCAGGTCGTTCATGCAGGCGTTGTGATAGGCGTGGCCCAGCTCGTGGGCCAGGGTGCTCACCGAGCCGTAGCTGCCCTCGAAGTTGGTCAGCACATAGCTGATGCCCAGCGGATGCATGCCGCTGCAGAACGCGCCACCGCCCTTGCCCTCCCGGGGGAACATATCGATCCAGCGCTCGTCGAAGGCGCGGTTGATCATATCGGCCATGCGGGGGCTGAACGCGCCCAGCTCCTTAACCAGTATCTCCCGGGCCTCCTCGGGGGTGTAGTCGCCCTTCGTACTGCCCACGGGGGCGAACAGGTCGTAGAACTTCAGGCCGCCGTCGTAGCCCAGCAGCTTCGCCTTCAGCCGGAAGTAGCGGCGGAACATGGGCAGGCTCTCCTCCATGGCCTGCAGCAGCGCGTCCAGCGTGGCCCGGTCCATGTTGGCCCTGTCCAGGGCCATGTCCAGCACGGAATCGTAATGCTTCAGCTCCGCCAGTGTCCGCGCCTCGCCCTTGATGCCGTTCAGGCAGGCCGCCATCGGGATCTCCATCTTCGGATAGGCGGCCAGCTCGGCCTCGTAGGCGGCCCTGCGCACGTCGGCGTCGGGGCTGTTGGCCATGCCCCGCACCGCGGACAGGGGCAGCGATTTCGCCTCGCCGTCCAACGCGATATCCACCGTGTGGTTGCCATCCAGCTGGTCCCGCAGCTGCTCCCAGGCCGAGCCGCCGGTCATCTGCATCCTCAGCACCGTGGGCTCCAGGGCCGGGTCGATGACGTGCCGCGCGTTCTGCCGAAGCCGGCGCAGCAGGAAGGCGTGGGCATTCAAAAGGTCGCTCTGCGCGGTCAGCGCGTCCATGTCCTCGACGGGGCCCAGCTTCGCGCTCAGGGCGCTGGCGGCCTCCTCCAGGCGATTCATCACCGGCATGAGCCTTGCGTAGGCCGCCATGGCCGGCTCGCAGTTGGCGTCCGCCGCCAGGGTCAGCTGGGCGAAGGACATGGCCTTGGTGGCCAATGTCGCCGCTTTCTCGTTTACGCGGATCGCTTCCTCCAGCGCGGGCACGGTCACTTCTTTCATATCCCGCGCCTGGCTCACGGCCGCCTCGGCGGTGGTTTTCAGGGCTTCGACGTCGTCCAGGAATTCCGGCGCGTCAAAGGACGCATAGAGCTTTGAAAGGTCCCAGGTCATGGCTTCTACCTCCTAAACGATCAGCATATTCTCAGCAGCATCGTGTGCGCGTCGTCCATCTCGATCACCAGCAGGCCCTTCTTCTCCAGCGCCTTCATCACGTCGCTGAAGCGCTTGAAGCCGATCTGCTTCTCCTCGAAGCTGGGGTAATCGGCCTGTATGGTGGCCTTCAGTATGGACGGGTTCACGCGCTCGAAGCCCTCGTCCTTGAAGTGTTCCAGGGCCTGCTCGAAGGCGGGGACCCAGTTGGTCTTGTCCAGCCTGGCCTCGCCCTCGTCCTCTGTGTCCAGGCCGATCATCAGGCTGGAGTTCTCCATCCAGCTGGTCAGCTTGTCGGAGTTCCGGGTGATCTGCTGCACCAGCTTTCCGAAGGTCGCGCAGCCGTAGCTCTTCTCGGAGAAGTCCGGGCGCAGCCGATTCAGCGTGTCCTTCAGCTCGCTGGCGTACATCTGCTCCTCGTCCTGGTCGCCCACGATGGTCTCCACCTGGCTAACCAGCTCGTTGATGTCACCCTCCTCGGGGATGCTCTCCTGCTTCTTGGCCTTCTTGGGCTGGCGCTTGGCCACCGATTCCAGGAACACAAACTCGTTGCAGGCGTTGACGAATATGCCGGAGGCCGCCTCGGAGCGGGAGATGCCAAGCACGTGCTTGCCCATGCTCTTGAGCCGCCCCACCAGGGGCGTGTAGTCGCTGTCGCCGGAGACGATGCAGAAGCTGTCGATCAGCGGATTGGTGTAGGCCACCTCCATGGCGTCGATCACCAGCTGGATGTCCAGGTTGTTCTTCTGCACCTTGCCCCAGCGCAGCGAGGGCACCACCGCGAAGGTGTTGGAAAGCAGCACCGGCTTCAGGTCGGTGTAGCGGTCGGTGTAGCCGTAAACCTTGCCCAGCAGTATATCCCCGCGTATCTTTACTTTTTCAATGATGGAGAGCAGCAGCGACTCCTTCGCCCCCACGTTCTCCAGGTCAACAAATACCGCGAAATTGGATTTTCCCATAAGTTATCCCTTCTAAAACAATAGTACAAAAAATTACAGTACGTTCTTACCGTAATCGAATTCGTCCTTCTCCTTGGTCTGCTCGTCGATGGTATCCCTTCCGCGCTCCATGGCCAGCATGCCGGTGCGCACCAGCTCCAGTATGCCGAATTCACTCAGCAGGTTCTGTATGGCCTCGGCCTTGCTATCGTCGCCGATCACGGCGATGGTCAGCGAGCCGGTGGTCACGTCGATGATCGGCGAACGAAAGATATTGGCGATCTGTATGATCTCGTTGCGGGCCTCGTGGGTGGGCGCGGCCACCTTGATCAGCACCAGCTCCCGCCGGATGGATTTCGCAGGATCCAGCCGCTTGACCGAGTGGACGCAGATCAGCTTGCGCAGCTGGCTGCAGATCAGCCCGGCCTGCCGCTCGCTGGTCAGCACCTCGATGGTCATGCGGGAGACCGCCGGATCGTGGGTCGTGCCCACGGCCAGCGAATCGATGTTGTAGCCCTTGCCGGAGAACAGCCGCGCCACGCGGGACAGCACGCCCGCCTCGTTGTCCACCAGCACCGCCAGGGTGTGCCTGCTGATTTCGTTCATCGTCGCTCGCCTCCTCCGTCAATCCACCATGAACCTGATGATGTCGCTGCCGCCGCCCACCATGGGCCTCACCATCTCGTCGATATCGATGGCGCAGTCGATCACCACCGCCTGTCTGCCCGCAAGGGCGTCCTCCAGCGCCGCCTCCAGCTCGGCCACATCCGTCACCCGACAGCCCTTCAGTCCGTAGGCCTCGGCCAGCTTCACAAAATCCGGCCCCCGGTCCAGCGTGGTCTCGCTGTAGCGGCCGTTGCAGGTCAGCGTCTGCCACTGGCGCACCATGCCCAGCGTACCGTTGTTGAACACCACGATAATCACCGGCAGGCCGTAGTACCCCACCGTCGAAAGCTCGTTCAGGTTCATGCGGAAGCTGCCGTCGCCGGTGATCAGTACCACCGGCTTTTCCGGATTGCCCGCCTGGGCCCCGATGGCCGCGCCCAGGCCAAAGCCCATCGTGCCGAAGCCGCCGGAGGTGACCAGCTGGCCGGAATACTCGAAGTGCAGATGCTGGATGGCCCACATCTGGTGCTGGCCCACGTCGGTGGCGAATATGGCGTCGCGGGGCACGACCCTGGCGATGGCGTCCAGCACCTGGCCGGGCGTCATGTGGTCGTCGGCCTTGTCGTACTCGGTCTCGGTCTTGAAGGCGAACACATAGTCCTTCCATTTCGCGTGCTCCAGCTGCTCCAGGCGCTCGTTCAGCAGCTGCAGCACCCGCCGCGCGTCGCCGACGATGTGATGGTCGGTCTCCACGTTCTTGTTGATCTCGCTGCGGTCGATGTCGATCTGCACCACCTTCGCGTTGCGGGCAAAGCTGCCCGGCTTCAGCGCCACCCGGTCCGAGAAGCGGCAGCCCACGGCGATCAGCAGGTCGCAGGCGTCCACGGCCATGTTGCTGGCCTGGCTGCCGTGCATGCCCACCAGGCCCGTGGCCAGCGGGTTCAGCCCCCGGAAGCCGCCCGCGCCCATCACGGTGATGCCCACCGGCGCGTCGATGCGGTTGGCGAAGGTCTCGAATTCCCGGTCGGCCCGGCTGCGCACCACGCCGCCGCCGCAGATCAGCATCGGCCGTTCGGACACGCGGATCATGTCGGCCAGTATGTCGATGTCACTGTAATCCGGCTCCGGGGCGCGAAAATCCTGGCTGGAGCGCTTCATCAGCTGGGCCAGCCGCCCGGCCTTGCCGTGCCCTGCCCTGTCCAGAGGCGCGTAATCAGCCATGTCCTGGGTGACGTTCTTCGGAATGTCGATCAGCACCGGGCCGGGCCTGCCGCTGCGGGCGATGGCGAAGGCCTCGCGCAGGGTATCGGCCAGGTCGGCCACGTCCCTCACCAGGTAGTTGCACTTGGTGATGGGCATGGTGACGCCGGTGATGTCCACCTCCTGGAAGGAATCCTTGCCCAGCAGTGGCAGCCCCACATTGCAGGTGACGCACACCACCGGCGAGGAATCCATGTAGGCGGTGGCGATGCCGGTGACCAGGTTGGTGGCCCCGGGGCCGGAGGTGGCGAAGCACACCCCCACCCTGCCGGTGGCGCGGGCATAGCCGTCCGCGGCGTGGCAGGCGCCCTGCTCGTGGGCCGTCAGGACATGGCAAATGCTGGGATAGCCCATCAGCGCGTCGTAGACGTGCAGGATCGTTCCGCCCGGAAAGCCGAAGACGATATCCACCCCCTGCTCCAGCAGGCATTCCATCAGTATCTGCGCCCCGGTCATCAGCATGACTCTTTTCCCCTTTCGGCAGTCCCCAAACGGGCAGTAAATGCGCCCGCCGGTCCCAGTATCAGACCCGCGGGCGCATCCGGCTTCATTGCAAAAAGTATAGCACCTTCATATTTTAACTGTCAACGGATTTGTGTAAAGTTGCATCTGACATCGCCTCCGCCAGCACCTGCGTCAGCGCCCTTTGTCGGTCGAAGCCGGAAAAGTGCAGCTGGCGGGCGCGGGCCAGGGCTTTCTCCAGCGTCTCGCCCGGCTCGAAACCCGCGGCCAGCAGGTCCTCCCGGGTGACCATCGGCAGGGCCACCACCCGGCGATAGTCCTCCAGCCGCTGGCGCAGGAAGGCCTCGAGGCCCTCGTCGTAGGGCTCGTCCAGCTTGCCAGAGGCATCAGCGCGGGACAGCAGGATCAGGTCTTCGGGGCAGCGGCTCAGATCGAACAGCTGGCGCGTCTTTTTCCGCTTCGATCGGCATTTGGCGAGTATGTTGGGCCGCATGTGCAGCCAAACCATGTTCTCGACGTAGTCGGTCAGCGCCGCGTCATCGGTCAGCCTGCCCATCAGGCTGCGGCACAGGGGCCGTCCCTCCACCTCATGGCCGTAGGCGGTGATCTTTCCATCCGGCTGCGTTTGGGTACAGACCGCCTTGCCCAGGTCGTGGGTCAGCGCCGCCAGCATGAATCCCAGCGGGTTTTGGGCCTTATGACGCAGCGCGGCGGCGCAGTCCACCACCAGCATCGTGTGTCTGAACACGTCCCCCTCCGGGTGGTGGACCGGATTTTGCGGAACGCCCACGCAGGCCGCCAGCTCGGGAAGCGCCGTCGGCAATTCGCCCGAGGCCAGCGGCTCTTCAAAATATGCCGAAGGCCGCGCATCCTGCGTCAGCGCGTCAAACAGCCGATCCCCGCTTTTTTCGTCCATTGTAAACAGCTCCTGATTGGGTGTCTTTCCCTCATTATACCATTATTACATTAAATTTGCACACCACGCATGAAAAGCCGTTGAAATCTGTTATAATATCCATGTATACCCTATAACGAACCAATCAAGGAGGTTTCCCTTTCATGGACGACCCGTTCGGTCCGAGTATTGTCATCTTCATCGCGCTTTTACTGGCGGTCATCGTGCGCATGGCCGAGGCCGCCGTTCCCTTTATCGACGAGGGCGAGACCCAGAAGAAGGCTGACGCCGGCGACGCCAAGGCGCGCCGCGCCCTGAAGCTGGCCATCAAGGCTGAAAAGCCCTTCGGCGAGTTCCAAATGAGCTGGATCTGCCTGGTGCTGATCGCCTTCACGGCGCTCTGGGCGCTTATGAAGGGACGGGTCAGCGGCATGCCCGCCTTCGCGCTGTACGGGCTGCTGCCCTTCGCGCTGGTCAGCCTGATCCTCGCCGGGGCGATCCCGGGCCACCTGGGGGCCCACTTTCGCGGCCCGCTGCTGGACGCCATCGCCCCGGTGGCGGACGTGACCATGACGATACTGTCCCCCGTCACCCGGCTGAGCATGGCCCTGGGGGCGCTGGCGCTGAAGCCCTTCCACATCAAACCCGCCGACGCCGGAGACGCCGTGACCGAGGAGGACATCATGCAGATGGTGGACATCGGCGAGGAGAAGGGCGCCATCGAAGCCGACGAGCGGGAGATGATCGAGAACATATTCGAGTTCAACAACATGAACGCCGGCGACTGCATGATTCACCGCAAGGACATCACCGCCATCGACATCGAATCCACCGACGCCCAGATCCTGGAAACCATCCGACAGAGCGGCCTTTCCCGCTTTCCCGTGTATGAGGGCAGCATCGACAACGTGCTGGGCATACTGACCACCCGGGACTACCTGCTCAGCCGGGCAGAGGGCCGCAACGTGCCCCTGCGGGCGCTGGTGCGTCCGGCTCACTTCGTACCGGAATCGGTGCGCACCGACGTGCTGTTTCAGGAGATGCAGTCCCGCAAGCAGCACATGGCCATCGTCGTGGACGAGTACGGCGGCACGAGCGGGCTGATCACGCTGGAGGACCTCCTGGAGGAGATCGTCGGCAACATCTACGACGAATTTGACCCCAAGGAGGAGCCGGAGATCACCCGGCTTTCCGACGGGCGCTGGCGCATCTCGGGCTCCGCGGAGCTGGAGAGCGTGGCCGAGGCGCTGGACATCCGGCTGCCCGACGACCTGGAATACGACACCCTCGGCGGCCTGGTATTCAGCCGCCTGACCGAGATCCCCTCCGACGGCAAGCACCCTGTGGTGGAGTGCTTCGGCCTGCGCATCAGCGTCGAGCAGATCGCCGACCGCAGGGTCGAGTGGGCCATCGTTGAAAAGCTGGCGGAGAAAACGGAGGACGACGGCGCGGATCCGGCTCGGTGAATCATAATCAGGCATTCCTCATATTCCCATGATTTTGTTGATTACCCAGGATAGATAAATGAAAGGCAGTGATCGACCATGGATTTGCTCAAGCAGAGGATACTGAAGGACGGACGGGCACTCAACGAACAGGTGCTGCTGGTGGATTCGTTCCTGAACCACCAGGTGGACGTGAAGCTGATGAAGGCCTGCGGCGAGGAATTCGCCCGGCGCTTTGCGGACGCGGGCGTCACCCGCGTCGCCACCATTGAATCCTCGGGCATCGCCCCCGCCGCCATGACGGCGCTGGCGATGGATCTGCCCCTGGTGATCCTGAAAAAGTCGGTCTCCAGCATACTGAAGGACGGCATCATCCAGCGGGAGGTGTTCTCGTTCACCAAGAACGCCCCCTACCTTCTGACGCTGAAGACCCACTTCGTCACACCCGGCGACCGGGTGCTGCTGATCGACGACTTCCTGGCCAACGGCGAGGCGGCCTTCGGCGGCATCTCGCTGCTGGAGCAGGCCGGGGCAAAGATCGTCGGCGTGGGCGCCGTGATCGCCAAAACCTTCCAGCCCGGCATGGACAGGCTCCGCGCCGCGGGATACCGGGTCGAGGCGCTGGCGCCGGTGAAGGGAATGCGCGAGGGACAAATCGAATTCTGACGGGGCGCTTCGAAGCAAATCGGAATCCGAATGGCTAAAGGAGGTACCCATGACCCTATCCGACGTGAAGTGCTTCCTGCTGGACATGGACGGCACATTTTACCTGGGCGGGCAGCTGATCGAGGGCTCGCTGGACTTCATCGAGAAGGTACGCGCCACCGGGCGGGACTTCATGTTCCTGACCAACAATTCAAGCCACAACGCCGGCTTCTACGTGCGGAAGCTCAAGAACATGGGCCTTGAGATCGACCGTAGCCGGGTGCTGACCTCCGGCGAGGCCACCTGTCAAAAGCTGCGCGCGCTCTACCCTGGCAAGCGGGCCTTCGTGCTGGGCAACGAATACCTGGTGGAGGAGTTTCACGAGGCGGGCATTCCGGTGGACATGGTCGACCCCGAGATCGTGGTGATCGGCTTCGACACCACGCTGGATTACAAAAAGATGCAGGCCGTGTGCGACTTTGTGCGCGCGGGCCTGCCCTACATCGCCACCCACCCGGACTTCAACTGCCCCACCGAGACCGGCTTCATGCCGGACATCGGCGCGATCATGGCCTTCATCGAGGCTTCCACCGGCAGAAGGCCTGATCTGATCGTCGGCAAGCCCCACACCGGCATCGTCGAAGCGGTGCTCAGGCGCACGGGGCTGAAGGTCGGCGAGCTGGCCATGGTGGGCGACCGTCTGTACACCGACATCGAGACCGGCCTGCGCAGCGGCATGCTGTCCATACTGGTGATGAGCGGCGAGACCACCGAGGATATGCTGGCCGAATCGCCAACCAGGCCGGATTTGAAATTCGGAAGGCTGTCGGACATGATACCGCTGCTGTAAAGGGCGATGCGGCGGCAAACCGCGGCCACATGTCGCCTGACAGGTGTCGCCGCCCCGGCGCTTCGCGGCTTCGGATTTAACCCCATCGAAACTTGACACCGCCGGGCAGGCATGCTATCATCAACCTACAGTCAAACATCACGCGATGATGGGAACAAGTAGTCTGCGAAGGCCGGATTCAGAGAGCCCCCGGGCGGTGCGAGGGGGCGAGGTCGCGCGGGCGAATACATCCCGGAGCCGGCGGTTGAAACGGCAGTAGGCCGCCCGGGCGCGCCCGAAACAGCGCACGCGAGGCCATGCTTCGGCATGGCGAACGGAAGTGGTACCGCGATTCACAGTCGCATTCCCGGTGGGGAAGGCGACTGTTTCATTAGGAGGCGACAGAATATGCAATTCACCGAGGAAATGTTCGCAAGGCACATGCGTCCCATCAACGGCAGCGCCATCCGCGAGATCTTCAAGATGCTGGCCCGGCCAGGCATGATCTCCTTCGCGGGGGGCAACCCCTCCAACACGGCGCTGGAGCCTGAGGTGGTGTCCGACCTGGCCCGGGAGGCCCTTGAAAAGTACGGCGCGGCGCTGCTTCAATACGGCGCGACGGAGGGCTTCGGCCCCTTCCGCGAGAGCGCGGCGGAATTCCTTCGGGGCTCCCAGGTCAACTGCGCCGCTGAGGACATACTGCCCGTCCAGGGCGGCACCCAGGCCTTTGACGTGCTGCTGAAGGCCCTGATCGACCCCGGCGACGCCGTGCTGTGCGAAAGCCCCACCTTCCTGGGCGCGATCCAGGCCATGCGGGAGTACAACGCCAAG
>JAZTZK010000373.1:0-3452 GCA_045637485.1 Clostridia bacterium | reverse complement strand
CCCTACCCCCTAACCCCTAAACTCTGATTTGTCGCAGCGCGACAAATCAGAGTTTCACCCGTCAAATTATTGTCCACAAATCCTCCTACCGCTGTCCTTGCGTGCGGTGTGTGCCGGGCTTATAATGTCAACACATATTGCCTGATTATGGGATACATAGGAGGAATCGACGATGAAATACCGCTGGATTGCGCGCGCTTTGGCGCTGGCGCTGCTGATGGCGTCCGTCGTGGGCTTCGCGGGCCTGGCCGAGGGGTTCGGCCAGACGCCGTCCACGAGCGTGAAACTGGGCAGGGGAGAGACCTGCCGGTTCGATACCTCGGCGATACTGGTTGGCAAAGGCCAGGTGCTGAAATACAGGAGCAAGAACCCCAACGTGGCCACGGTGGACGCCGACGGCGTGATCACTGCCGTGCGCAAGGGCAAGACCACCGTCGCCGTGGGCTACGACAAGACCCTGCTGGGCGTGTGCAACGTCACGGTGGTCGCCGCGCCGAAGCGGGTGACGCTGTCCGACAGCTACGCCGTGCTGTCCGTGGGCGACGTGAAGCCCCTGACCGCGAAGCTGAGCAGCGGCAGCGCCTCGGCGCTGCGCTTCACCAGCAGCAACGACAAGGTGGCGACGGTGGACGACGGGGGCAACGTGACCGCCATCTCCGGCGGCAAGGCCACCGTCATGGTCAGGACCTACAACGACATCGCCGCGACCTGCGACGTCTACGTGCTGGGCGGCAAGGCCCCCACCACGCTGAGCCTGAACGTGGCCACGGTGGACATTCAGGTGGGCGAGACCTTCCGGCTGTCCCCCAGCGTGGACGAGGGCAGCGACGCCATCTACAGGTACGCCTCCCAGAACCGCAAGGTCGCCTCGGTGAGCGCCGAGGGCGTGATCACCGGCATGCGCAAGGGCACCACCAGCGTGGCGGTCAAGACCCACAACGGCCTGATCCAGGCGGTGGAGGTCAATGTGAAGGCCCGCCTGAAGGACGCCTTCAAATGCCTGACCGACGACCCCGCCACGTACATGCAGTACGCCAGGAAGCTGAACCTGACCCGCCAGACCGACGGCCCCGTCAACACGGTGACCTGTCAGGACGACGAGCTGGCCCTGACCATGAACGCCTCCGGCTGTACCGCGACCATCGTGAACGTCCTCAAGCCCCGCTACTGCATCGCGGGCATCGACGTCACCATGACCCCCGAGAACGCCGCGGCGAAGCTGATCGCCAACGGCTGGGCGCTGACCGCCACGAAGTCCACCGACGGCGTGGAGCAGCGCGCCTTCACTAGGGCGGACGCACCCGCCCGAGCCATCGCCATTGCCACCGCCGACGGCACGACCATCCAGGGCATCATGTGCCAGTGGAATTGGGAATAATTGACATAAAGGTGGTTTGACAATATGATACATGTGGATAACGCCGTGTGGCTGCTGATCGAGAAGGACCCGTGGCTCGGCCCCTACGCCGGGGATATACGGATGCACCTCGAGCGCTACAACGACACGCGCTGGAAGCTGGCCGGGGAGGGCAGCATCGTCGATTTCGCCAACGGCCATCACTACTTCGGCTTCCATCGCACCCAGACCGGATGGGTGTTCCGGGACTGGCTGCCCGGCGCGGACGCCGTATGGCTGAAGGGCGACTTCAACGGCTGGGAGCCCTACGACCATCCGCTGAAGGCCATCGGCAACGGCGTGTGGGAGATCGAGCTTGAGGGCGCGGACGCCCTGAAGCACGGCCAGTTTGTCAAGCTGATGGTGGGTCGGCAGGGCAGCGCCTTCGAGCGCATTCCCGCATGGATCACCCGCTGTGTGCTGGACGAGGCCACCATGACGCTGTGCGGCCAGATCTGGCAGCCCGACGCGCCCTTTGAGTGGACCGACGGGGATTACTACGGCGTGCGCCGCCCCGAGGCCCCGATGATCTACGAGGCCCACATCGGCATGGCCCAGGAGGAGCCCCGGGTGGGCACCTACCGGGAATTCGCCGACCAGATCCTGGACTGGATCAAGTACGCCGGCTACAACACGATACAGCTGATGGCCATACAGGAGCACCCCTACTACGCCTCCTTCGGCTACCAGGTGACCAACTTCTTCGCGCCCTCCTACCGCTACGGCACGCCGGAGGATTTGAAGTACCTGATCAACAAGGCCCACGGCCTGGGCATCGCCGTGCTGCTGGACGTGGTGCACAGCCACGCCTGCCCCAACGAGGGCGAGGGCCTGAACATGCTGGACGGCACCGACGACCAGTACTTCCTGTACGGCAGTCGGGGCTGGCACGAGGCCTGGAAGACCCGGGTGTTCAACTACGGCAAATACGAGGTGATCCACTACCTGCTGTCCAACCTGAAGTACTGGCAGGAGGAGTTCCACTTCGACGGCTTCCGCTTCGACGGCGTCACCAGCATGATGTACGAGAACCACGGTATGGAGGCCTTCGACAACTACGACAAGTACTTCTCGATGAACACCAACGTGGACGGCCGCGTCTACCTGATGCTGGCCAACGAGCTGATCCACGAGTACAACAGGAAGGCCGTCTGCGTGTGTGAGGACATGAGCGGCTTCCCAGGCATGTGCCTGCCCCTGGAGCAGGGCGGCGTGGGCTTCGACTACCGCCTGTCCATGGGCGTGCCGGACATGTGGATCAAGCTGGTGAAGGACCAGATGCAGGAGGACTGGAGCATGCACTTCATCTGGCATGAGTGCACCAGCTGCCGCCCCGGCGAGATGGCCATATCCTATGCCGAATCCCACGACCAGGCCCTTGTGGGCGACAAGTCGCTGATCTTCCGCATGGCCGACGCCGAGATGTACACCGGCATGATGAAGGACTACCACAGCCCCAGCATGGACCGGGCCATCGACATGCACAAGTTGATCCGCTTCCTGACCTGCGCCCTGGCCCCCAGCGGCTACCTGAACTTCATGGGCAACGAGTTCGGCCATCCCGAGTGGGTGGACTTCCCCCGGGAGGGCAACAACTGGAGCTATCACTACGCCCGCCGCCAGTGGTCGCTGGTGAAGAGCGCCGACTACAAGTACGAGTGGCTGGCCAACTTCGACCGGGCCATGACCTTCCACATCAATACCTACCACATCCTCACCGCCGGCCCCGCCGAGAGCCTGTGGCTGGACAACGAAAAGAAGCTGATCATCTTCGCCCGGGGCGGGATGCTGTACGCCTTCAACCTGCACCCGACCTGGTCCCAGGAGGAGGTATTCATCAGCTGTCGGCTGACCGGCCCCGGGGGCTATCGCGTGATCTTCTCCAGCGACGACGGGCCCTATGGCGGCCAGTCCCGCATCAGCACCGGATTCATCTACCACACCCAGGACACCGAATTCGGCTGCGGCTTCAAGCTGTACCTGCCCTGCCGCACCGCCGTGGCGCTGGAAAAGGTGGAGTGGTGACAGAGGCAAGTCGGAGGCCAAGCGGTCTTAG
>JAZTZK010000372.1:0-30940 GCA_045637485.1 Clostridia bacterium | reverse complement strand
CTGCGCAAGGGTCAAGGAGAAGGTTTCCGGGTGCTTCCGCACCAAATCCGGCGCAGATGATTTCGCTCGTGTCCTCAGCTTCATTTCCTCGGCGGCTCTTCATGGCGTCTCTTGTTTTGATGCCTTCGTTGCTGCCTTCCGTGGCAATGCTGTTGGCGTATTTCAAGGGATGGACTGAACAGTGACGTCAACAGAAAGCACTGAGCTGATCTCCCAGCGGCGGCGGAGGGGGTTACAGCTCAGGGTCGACACTACCGAACCCCTCCCACCCTGCCTGCGGCAGGGCCACCTCCCCTTGGCGCAAGCGCGGAAGCAGGGGAGGGGAAATAGCATCCAGCCCCCCCCCCAAAGCCCCCCCTGAAAGGGGAGGTGCCGAGCGTAGCGAGGCGGAGGGGTTCCGTATAATCAGAATTCTGAGCTGTAACACGGAGGGCAAAAAACACCCAAGCCATCCCGGCAGCTCGGGTGTTGGGCAGGACGGAAGAACCGATCCCGTGTCTCTAATCGCGCCGAGGATAAGCAGCTTAATATGCGCATTATGATCATGCCCTCTCCGTTACAGCTCAGGGTCCAGACTTGATGGCGCGATTCTATCGTAGCGGCGACGCGAAGCTAGTCCTTTAGGGCGACGCGAAGCTAGTCCTTTAGGGCGCAGCCACAGTGGCGGCCTGGAGGCCGCCGCTACAGCGTCTTACCCGGCTAATATTGGGGGCACGCTGAGCCGTAACCCCTCTCCCGCAGGAAAGGGCAATTCGATCATGCTAATTTGAATTCGGCAATCAGTTTGTCACGATATGCCGGGTCGCTGGTCACGCGCGCCACATCTTCTGTTCTGCCAAGGTCGAGAAGGCTTTTGATGAGCGTGCTGAGTGTATTCATTCCCTGGGTACGGCCTTCCGCACGGCCTTCTGCGCGGCCTTCCGCACGGCCTTCTGCGCGGCCTTCTTCCCTGAACAGCTCCATAGCCTTCGCCTCATTATACTCCGTAAGTAACATGCCCTTCACCTCCGCTCTATGCGCTTCAAGATAGGTCTTGGTGATGAAATCATCTGGAATAGCGTTTATTGTTCTATCGATGGCAATGTCCAGCACTTTTTCTCTTTCAACTGCGTCCCTCAGTATTGCTTCGTTCTTCCTTATTGTATCCACAATCCATGCGTACTCGGCGAGGGGTTTGCATGTCGTCATCAGATCGTCGTTCTTTCCCATGTTTACGTTGAACATGCGCACCTTTACCTGAATATCCGAGGCATCCCTCAGTTCCTCCGGGAATGCGTCGGACAGTTTCAAGGTCTCCTCTTCCGGCCGCTCGTCAGGGCCATTGTAGAACACCACCAGCTTTGGCACCGGCAGTTTGATCAGCGTCTTTCCGTACTTGTTCTTCTTGTTTATGACGATGAACTGCTCGTACATGTTCCCGGCATATTGCAACAAACGCACCGGCATATTGGGGTTGTATGTCGATTGCTGTTCATACAGATTCAGCAGGGACGATATCAGAAAAGAGACATCGTTGTGCATGCCCAGGTACAGCGTTTCCCGGATCGTCGTGAACTCGATCTCGGAGGAATCGGTGTAGCTGGTGTGGTTCACAGCGTTATAAAGAGAAAGCGTCCAATCCTTGTGTTCTTCGCTCCCGAAGATGAAATTGAACAACCTGTCGCTGAACTGATTGTTACCTGTGGGCATCAGCACACCTCCTTATCCAATTCAAGTATACCATAGACGAGGGGGAGTGTGCAAGGGGGAATCTCCCAGCGGCGACGGAGGATCGAGTAGGCGGGGGTGATTAGCCCCGTCCTCTCACCGCACCGTACGTACCGTTCGATATACGGCGCGTCCAACACAAGCAGATTGAATAGATTCAAACACAAGGGGACGGTTTTCTGTGTTATCTACCAACACAGAAAACCGTCCCCCGTGTTTTCATCGTTTTACGCTTCCCTGCCCAGCCTGAACGCCTTCTTGTTCAGCTCCAGGAACTTCGCCGGCACGGTTTCCTCGATGGCCTTGATCCAGGCCTCCTCAGGGATGTCCATGCGCTTTGAAAGCACGCCGATCAGCACCACGTTCACGGCCTTGGGGCTGCCGGCCTGCCCGGCCAGCTTCAGGGCGTCCACAGCCTGCACGTTGGCCATGGCGGAGAGCTTCTCCACGATGCCCTCGGGATACGCCATCGCGCCGGTGATCACCGGCATCGGCCAGGTCTTCTGTGTGTTGGTCAGAAGGACGCCGCCTTCTTTCAGATAGGATATCCAGCGCGCGGACTCCAGGATCTCGAAGGAGAGGATGTAGTCCGCCTCGCCCTGGTCCACGATCGGGGAATAGACCTTTTCGCCGTACTTCACGTAGGTCACCACGCTGCCGCCCCGCTGGGACATGCCGTGGACCTCGGACAGCTTCACGTCGTAGCCCTGGGCAATCAGCACGTTGCCCAGCAGCTTCGAGGCCAGCAGCGTGCCCTGTCCGCCCACGCCGACGATCATGATGGAAGTGGTCTTCATTTCTGCTCGCCTCCTTCAAACGCGCCGAACCTGCACATCTGCTCGCACAGGCCGCAGCCCACGCACAGGGTGGGGTCGATGGATGCCCTTTTGTCGACGAACCTTATGGCCGGGCAGCCGATCTTCATGCAGCTGCGGCAGCCCTTGCACCTGTCGGGGTCGATGGACAGCGCCGGTTTGGACTTCACGTATTTGAGCAGCTGGCAGGGCCTGCGCACGATGATCACGCTGGCGGCGTCCGCGGCGATCTCCTCTTTGATGGCAGTCTCGGTGGCGGCCATGTCCTGGGGGTCCACCACCCGCACCCGCTGTATTCCGGCGGCGCGACAGACGTCCTCGATCCTGATCGGATAGGTCGGCTCGTTCTGCAGCGTCAGGCCCGTGGTGGGGTTCTGCTGGTGGCCGGTCATGCCGGTGATGCTGTTGTCCAGCACCAGCACCGTGGCGACGGACTTGTTGTAGGCCAGGTTCACCACGCCAGTGATGCCGGAGTGCATGAAGGTGCTGTCGCCGATGACGGCCACGGTGCGCCGGGCGGCGTCTTCGCCCAGCACCTTCGTGTAGCCGTGGGCCATGCCGATGGAGGCGCCCATGCACAGCACCGAATCCACCGCGTTCAGCGGCGCGCCGCTGCCCAGGGTGTAGCAGCCGATATCGCCCAGCACCGTCAGCTTCAGCTTGCTCAGCACCGTGAACAGCCCGCGATGGGGACAGCCGGGGCACATCACCGGCGGGCGTCCGGGCACGGTCTCATCATAGCCCCTGAAGGCGGGCAGCGCCGCGCCCAGGGCCGCGCGGATTTTGTTCTGGGACAGCTCGCCCAGTAGGCCGAACAGGTCCTTGCCCCCGTCCACGCGAATGCCGTGCGCCCGCATGTGGGCCTCGATCACGCCGTCCAGCTCCTCCACCACGATCAGGCGGTCCACCTTCGCGGCGAAGTCGGCCAGCAGCTTCACGGGCAGCGGGTTCACCAGGCCCAGCTTCAGCACGCTGGCCTCGGGGAAGGCCTCCTTCACGTACAGGTAGCAGGTGCCTGAGGTCACAAAGCCGATGGACGCATCCCCCGGCTCCACCCGGTTCAGCTCGGTGGTCTCGGCGAAGGCCCTCAGGGCCTCCATGCGCTTTTCCACCTCGATGTGGCGCTTCACGGCGTTGGCCGGGGCCGCCACGTACTTCTGGGGGTTGCGTTCATAGGGCTTCAGGACATGCTCCTCCCGCTCGCCCAGTTCCACCAGGCACTGGCTGTGGGCCACGCGGGTGCAGGTGCGCAGTACCGCGGGGGTATCGAAGCGCTCTGAAATCTCATAGGCCGCCTTCACGAAGTCCCGGCACTCCCGGGAATCGGAGGGCTCCACCATGGGCAGCTTCGCGGCGATGGCGTAGTGGCGGCTGTCCTGCTCGTTCTGGCTGGAATGCATGCCCGGGTCGTCGGCCACGCAGACCACCAGGCCGCCGTTCACGCCGGTGTAGGAGGCGGTGAACAGCGGGTCGGCGGCCACGTTGAAGCCCACGTGCTTCATGGCGCAGAAGCTGCGCGCCCCGGCCAAGCTCGCGCCCACGGCGGACTCGGCGGCCACCTTTTCGTTGGGGGCCCACTCGGCGTAGATCTCATCGTACAGGGCCGCCTGCTCGGTGATCTCGGTGGACGGCGTGCCCGGATAGGCGGACACAAACCGGCACCCCGCTTCGTACAGCCCGCGGGCCACCGCCTGGTTGCCCAGCATCAGTTTCTTCATTATATATTACTCCCTTTCAGGTTGGGTTTTCATCATCCCTGTGTGTCCTCGTCCGGCGCGTCGGTCGGCGCGGTGACGCTGCCGTACAGGCGCTGCTGGAAGGCGACGTCGGCGATGCCGTTCTGCTCCATGCCGAAGGTCGCCTGGGCCTCCTTCACCGCAGTCACCATCATCGGGCCATAGCCGCCGTCCGCCTTGCCGCTGTAATAGCCCTGTTCCCGCAGGGCCAGCTGCAGCTTGACCACGGCGTCGCCCTTGGAGCCCTTTTGCAGCACGACATAGCCGGTGTCGAGGGCGGCATTCTCATCCCCGGTTTCGACGACATTTGCGAACGCCCGCTTCTGGAATTCGCTGGTGGCGGTGCCGGTTTGCTCCATGCCGAAATCCGCCTGGGCCTTCTTCACCGCGGCCACCATCTTCGGTCCGTAGCCGCCGTCCGCCTTGCCGCTGTAGTAGCCCAGCTCCGCCAGCCGCTTCTGCAGCCGGACCACTGCCTCGCCGGCGCTGCCGTCGCCGAGGGTCACAAAGCCCACGCCCTCGCCCGCGTTGGGCGCGGCGCCCTCGAACAGCTTCTGCTGGAAGGCATTGTCGGCGATGCCGTTCTGCTCCATGCCGAAGGCCGCCTGGGCCGACTTGATGGCCTCCTCGGTCTTCGGGCCGAAGGTGCCGTCCGGGGTGACGTTCAGGTAGCCCAGCTCCACCAGCCGGTTTTGAAGGTTGAGCACGTCGTCGTTGACGAGGCCGCGCTGCAGCGTGGGATAGATCACCTCGGGCTCCTCAGGCTTTTCACTCTCCAGCTCAAAGAGTATCATCTGGGTCTGGCCGTTCTTGTAGGTGGTGATCACCAGGTATTTCATGTCCTCGCCGTCGATGGGATAGGCGAAGCGCTTGTAGAACGTGGTGGGGGTGTTGGTGGGCAGCGAAATGCCGTACCTGCCGTCGATCTCGGCGTCCATCAGCTGGTAGCCGTGCTCCACGGTGTTGCCCGATTCGCTGCGCAGGCTGACATCCACCACGTTCTGGGGAATGATGGTAGTATTGCCGATGTAGTCGATCAGGGTCAGCTCGAAGCTCGCCCCCGCCTCGTTGCCCTGCATCTTGTACTGTGTGGCGTACTTTTCGGCATAGTCCGTGGGGCGCATGTATTTCTTCATGGTCTGGGTGAAGCAGATGGTCTCATAGGGCTCGTTCGTGGCCTCCACCCGGGCGTTGCCCTCGGCGTTGATCTCGGTGGTATAGGTGAAGCTCTCGCCATAGGGCACGATCGCCACCACCTGGGGGCCATAGCCCAAATCCGGCGTCGCGGCGGCTTCGACGGCCTCCTCCTGTTTCGCAGAGGCCTCGGCCTCGACGGCGGCCTCCTGCTCCGCAGAGGGTTCGGCTTCGACCGCTGCCTCCTGCTCCGCGGGCGCCTCGGCTTCCGCGGTTTCGGCGGTCTGCGCGTCATTCGCCTTTGCATCGGCCGCGTTCAAATCTGCCGGTTCAGCCGCCGCAGCAGCGTCGGCCTCTTTCTCCGGCTGAGCGTCCCCGGCATCCCCGTCGGACGCCTCAGTCGCGGCGGCCTCTTCGGTGGGGTTCGGCTGGGGCTCCAGCTTTTCACCCGGCGCGATCAGCAGCAAGGTCCCCCCGTCCTGCTGCGCCCCGTCCGCAGCGTCGCCTTCCTCGGTCAGCTGGTGGGAATCCACCTCGGGGAAGGCATCCAGCTCCGCGCCGCTGTCCGCCGCGTCATCCCCGGACTCGGGGAAGATAACGTCCTCCTCGTCGGAGGGCTGGCCGTTGTCGGACATGTCCCAGGCCTCGGGGGTCACCTGAGGCGCGAGGGTCACCGCAGCGCCGGTGGGCTCGGGCGTCGCCACCTTGAGGGTGTCAGTCGGCGTCTTTTCCACATACCAACGGTGGGCAAACACGCCCGCCACGGCCCCGAGTATGAAAAATATGACCATCGCGCCGATCAAACGCCTGCGATATTGTTCGCGCATGCGCCGCACGCGGGCCTTCATGGCTGCGGTCTGCTTCGGGGAATAATCATCCTGCCTCATAGCCGTCAATACCTCCTGATAGTGACAGTGATAAGTACTATCATTATAATCGCTGCGCCGGATGCCCGCAAGCGGCAACAGCGCCTCAACCGCGAAAAACCTTTGACGAAATCATGACCCGAATGGGAATTGGAAGTTAAATTCCAATCTCTCCCTCGGGCGCAAGGGCCTCGACCGCAGGCAGGTCGGCCAGCGTCTGCATGCCGAAGTGCTGCAGGAACTTGTCGGTGGTGCCGTAGAGGATCGGGCGGCCCAGCGCTTCCCGCCGGCCCTGCTCCTCGATAAAGCCCTTGTTCAGCAGGCTCTGCACCGAATAGTCGCACTTCACGCCGCGCACCGCCTCGATATCGCCCTTGGTGACGGGCTGGCGGTAGGCGATGATGGACAGCGTCTCCAGCACCGCCTGGGACAGGGGCTGCTTTTGCAGCGGCTGCAGGAAGTCCTCCACCTGCCTGGCGTATTTGGGACAGATGGAAAGGAACACCGTCTCGCCGCTGCGATTGAGCTGTATGCCCCGGTTCTCCAGCGCCAGGTGATCCCCCAGCCCGGCCAGCGCCTCCTCCAGCTCGGACACCGTCAGGTTCATGGCGTGGGCCAGCGCATCGACGCGCACCGGATCGCCCGAAACGAACAATATCGCCTCGATGATCGCCGTCAAGTTTTCCATGCCGCAGCATTCCCTCCCAATGTCGTGTCCAATTATTCTATCATATTATTGTGTATCATTCAAGCACAAGGGGTAAAATATGACCAAAACCGTCAATCTGGGCTTTTGTTTCACATTTATTACAGATCTATTGAAATATATTACGCGCTGATATATAATCTCTGCTGAACGGGAAATATTTATGCCTGCAGGGCATCAGACAAGAGGCAGATCAATGCGAAAGTGGATTGCGATACTCGCCGTCATGGCGCTGCTGGGCTGCGCGCTGGTTCCCGGCGTCAGCTTCACGGAGGATCGGAGCACGGTCCTGCTGGCCCGGGCGATCTATGCCCTGGCCCGGGACGGCTCCTACGACGCGAAGCTGGCCATCGGCAGCCTGGCCATGAACCGCATGGACAGCGTCTGGTTCGACGACACGCTGGACGGCGTGCTGAACGAGCAGCAACAGTTCCCCATCGGCAGCCGCTACGACGCCGACAGTCTGGCCGCCGCCCACGAGGTACTCTCCGGCCGCGGCACGCTGAGCGCCGACGGCCTGTACTACCAGATTCCCACGGCGTCCCACCCCAGGGACGATGCGCCCATAGCCGAGGTGGGCGGGTTCAGGTTCTACGATTGTTGATGATAACACAAGGAAATACGCCCGGAAGGGCGTTTATTTTGTTGGGGAAAGAGCGATAACTTCTGATTTATCGA
Source organism: Clostridia bacterium (assembly GCA_045637485.1). Taxonomy (GTDB): domain Bacteria; phylum Bacillota; class Clostridia; order Christensenellales; family Aristaeellaceae; genus UBA2862. The sequence continues at coordinate 23,298 of JAZTZK010000372.1, read as the reverse complement.
GCTTTGCTCGATAAATCAGAATTAAGGGGTTAGGTTTTAGGGGTTAGGGGTTAGGGAAGGATGAAATCCTTGCGGATTTCTCTATATTCAAAGGCTTGCGAAGCGTAGAAACCCCTGTCTTTTCCATAGAATCAAACAAATCCCGAAGGGATTTGCAACGCGAAGCTAGCCCTTTAGGGCCCCACCCCTAACCCCTAAACCCTACCCCCTAACCCCTGAAATTCTGATTTGTCGCGCTGCGACAAATCAGAATTTGCCCCACTCCCCCGTCCGGCTCAATTCCACATTGTCCCGGTCCATCTGGGCCACGCAGAACGCATCAAACGTCACATTGTCCTCCACCCGGGCGACGATGTGCCCGGAATCGATGAACAGGGTGTCCAGCGCCTGGTCGCCGGCGATGATTTTGCTGAACTCGGTGAAGTTCTCGCCGGTCACCAGCAGGCGGTGGTACTCCTTGACGGCGTCGGTGACGGCGACATCCCGGCTGCCCATGCGCATTTTGGTGCGCCGGTAGGGAAATTCGCCCTCGAAGGCCTGCCGGTCGCCGTAGAGCATGTCGTACTCCAGCATCTCCAGCTTGGCAAGGTATTCCTCGCCGGTGTCGCCGGGATCCACGGACTGGTGCAGCTTGGTCACCACGCCGCCGGAGGAGCCCAGCTGCTTCAGCAGGTTGGCATTCAGGCGGTAGGCCTCCAGGTCCGGGGCCTCGAACCGGCCGCCGAAGTTGTTCCAGATCACATAGCGGCTGGCGTAGACGCTGCCGGTGGACAGCATGTCGTTCTCCAGCTCCAGGGCCGGCAGGTGGTCGCCGTAGGCCACCACCACGGTGGGCTCGTCGAAGCGCAGCAGCGCCAGGGTCAGCTCCCGCAGGAAGCGGTCCGTGCCCGGCAGGACGTTGACGAAGTTCTGAAAGGGCGCCAGCGGGAGCTGCTCCGGCAGAGCCTTCACCTCGATGTCCCCGGGCCGCGGCTCGTAGGTATCGGCGTACTTGCCGTGGGTCTCCACCGCGATGCAGAACACCAGGTCGCGCGCGTCGGTGGTATCCAGCGCGGTCAGGATCTCCTCGGTCAGACAGGCGTCCCTGGCCCAGCCCAGCGGGGTGTACTTCACGTCCTTCATGTATTCCAGCGACACGAAGCGGTCGAAGCCCAGGTTCGGATAGACCTCGTTGCGGCTGTAGAAGGTGGCCCTGTTGTTGTGCATGGCCGTGGCCTCGTACCCGTAGTCCTTCAGGTTGTAGCACATCGTCTCGCAGGTGTTGTTCTGCAATACCGTATTGTAGGGATATTCACCCGCCCCGAAGAAATCCAGATCCAGGCCGGTGATCACCTCGAACTCGGTGTTGGCCGTGCCGCCGCCGATGGTAGGCACGTACAGCAGCCCACTGGGGAATCGGCTGCACAGCCGGTTGAACCACGGCGTGGGGTCGGCGGAGTATTCCCCGCCCACGACGGTACCCACGTCGAAAAAGGATTCCAGCTGCACGAACACGATGTTCGGGTGGGTCAGGTTGTCCTTTTCGTCGAACACGGGATACACCAGGTCGGTGGTCTCCTCCTCGGCAATCTCGTCCAGTATGTCGGTGACGGTGTCCGGGGAATAGGCCTCGGGGCGGGATATGCCCTGCTGGCCGAAGGTGAACACGAAGCAGGTGGCGAAGCCATAGTCGTTGTAGGCGTCCACCAGGCTGTCAAAGTGGCGCGGGAAGGCCCCCGCCCGGATGCCCAGCGCCGCCACCATCGCCGTCAGCAGCACGAAGCCCACGAACACTGCCAGCGCCCTGGGCAGGTTGACGCGCTCCCGGCGCTTCATGCGGCTGAACAGCGCGATCACCAGCAGTATCGCCCCGAAGCCGGCGGCAAACATCAGTATGATCTGGGGCCAGGTGTAGTAGATGGTGATCAGCGAGAAGGCGTCCCTGAACATCAGTATGTCCACGGAGCAGAAGGGCTGGGTGCGGTCCTTGATGACGATGTACTGCACGATGCCCAGCACCACCCACAGTATGGCCGTAGTGGCCAGCACCGCCCGCCGCCGCCTGAACATCTCGGAGAACACCAGCGTGGTCAGCACGATCAGCGCGTTGTACAGGAAATAGCCGGGGCGCTGTACAATGAACTGGAACAGCCGCGCCACGGAGAGCCCCCGATTGCACAGCTCCAGCACCAGCGTCAGCGCCAAAGCAAGCACCGGCAGGAAGATCAGCCTGGATCTCACGCTGCCGGTTTCCGCCATGATTTCCCGCGCCCCCGAGGGACGCTTGAAGAGCTTGAGCATGATATACCTCGGTCGAATAGATAATACTTATTCCCCCGTTCACCACGTATCGCTGCCGTCGTCGGGTATGACCTTTTCCATCGCGGCGATGGCGCATTCGATCATGTCGTCCTCGGGCTCGCGGGTGGTGATGTGCTGCAGCCACTTGCCCGGGGCGGAGATGACGCGGGTGAACAGGTTGTCGGTCCGGCCCGCCAGCTTGATCAGCTCGTAGCCCAGGCCCACCACGATGGGGAAGGTCAGCAGCTTCACCAGCGTCCTCAGGAGCACGTTGTCGATGCGAATGAACATGGACACGATGATGCCCACGATCAGCATCAGCACCATGAACGACGTGCCGCAGCGGGGATGGAAGCGGCTCTGGGGCCGCACGTTCTCCACCGTCAGGGGCAGGCCCTTCTCGTAGCAGAAGATGGTCTTGTGCTCAGCCCCGTGGTACATGTAGGTGCGGCGGATGTCCTTCATCAGCGAGGTCGCCCACACGTAGCCCACGAACAGCACGATGCGCATCACGCCCGCAAAGCAGGCCCGAAGATAGTAGTTCTGGGCCACGGCGGGCGCGGCGGAGGTCAGCCACTTCCACAGCTGCTCCGGCAGCCACACGAACAGCCCCAGCGCCAGCACCACGGCCAGTACCGTGGCGATGGGCATCATCAGCTTCTCGAAGATCCTGTCCCAGAGGGAGGGCGCCTTGTTCTTGTTCGCCTCGTCCGCCTCGTCCTCGATCCCGGACAGCTCTGCCGAGCGCATCAGGCACTTGTAGCCGAAGGACAGCGAATCGATCATGTTGAATATGCCTCGTATGAAGGGCAGCTTGAAGAATGCCGCCCGGTCCTGCCCCTTGGTGGGATACTCCTCCAGCGTGATTTTCCTGGTATTGACATTGCGCACCGCCATGGCCGTGACCTTCGGGCCCCGCATCATGATGCCCTCGATCAGCGCCTGGCCGCCGATGCTCGTCTTCTTTGTCGCCATTTGTATGTTCCTTTCCGCAACGGGCCGACGCCCGTCACACCAATCCTACCTTATTATACACCGCTTTCATCGGATGTCAAATGAATTATAGGCAAGGATTGTTGACTGAGTATGAACAAATTAGTTATATCTAATTTATAAGAGCGCATCGACGACCGCCGGGCCACCGCGGCGATGTTGCCCAGGAATTCTTTATGCCGCCGTATCTGTTCAGTCGTGGCGGCGCAGACGCCGCCGCTACTTCCGCCCCGCCGCGACGGCGCATATCGCGTTGATGACCACCGCCGTCACCACCGCGTACGGCAGCCCCGGCACCTCGAAGCCCTTCACCAGGTGGCCGCAGCCGTACAGCAGTCCCACGTCGATGACCAGGCCGAACAGCCCCAGGGTCAGGCAGCCCAGAGGCGCGGACACGAACCGCAGCACGGGCCGCAGCAGCAGATGGGCCACACCCAGCAGCGCGCCCGTCACCAGGCCGGGCTTCGCCTGCTCCAGCGTGGGTATCGCCCCGCCGTAATAGCCCATCAGCGCCGCCACCATGGGCACGGCCAGCGTGCAGGTGGCGAATATGACCGCCCAGCGCCAACCCCGTTCCTTCTTCATGCTCCAATCTCCTCAAACCATTTTTGGATATCCCCATCGAATGCCCGCCACGCCCCGTCTCCGGGGGGCGGGGCCGAAAAGCGCATGGTCTCATGCCGGGTGGGGTGCTCCAGCGCCAGCGACGCCGCCCACAGCGCGATCTGCTGGCCCGGTCTTCCCCCGCCGTAGCGGGCGTCGCCCCAGAGCGGGAAGCCGGCATGGGCGTGCTGCACCCGGATCTGGTGGGCCCGGCCTGTGTACAGCGTCACCTCGGCCAGAGTCAGCCCCTCCCGGGTCGCCAGGGGCCGCGTGCGCAATCGGGCGCGCTTTGCCCCCGGCGCGTCCGGGGCGACCACCCGCACCATGCCCGTGCGCCCGTCCTTGACGAGGCTGTCCTCCAGCGTCCGCTCCCCGTGCATGGTTCCCTGCAGGACCGCCAGATAGCGCTTGTCCTGGGCGTGGGCCGCGAAGGCCGCCGACAGCCGCGCCGCCGCCTTGGACGTGCGGGCCAGCACCATCACCCCGCCCACGGGCCGGTCCAGCCGGTGCACCAGGCCCAGGTAGACGTTCCCCGGCTTTTGATATTTATTGCCAATATACGCCTTCATTATGCTCAGCAGATCCTCATCCCCCGAGCTGTCCGCCTGAACCGGCAGGTTCGGCGGCTTCACCACCACCAGCAGGTGGTTGTCCTCGTACAGCACGCCGATGTCAAACCGCCCTGCGCGCACGCAATCGATCATATGCCCTCATCCCCTTCGCACGGATATGATTGTATCACTTTTTTATGCGCAAAGCAAATTCTGATTTCTCGCAGGGCGACAAATCTGAATTTCCAATTGCATTCCCCGCCAAAATGCGTTACAATAGAGAATGGATATGTATGAAAGGTAAGAATCGCCCATGATACGACTGATCGCCACTGACCTGGATGACACCCTGCTGGACGCCGCCGCGGCGCTGACGCCGCGCACCAAGCGGGCGCTGGACGCCGCCATGGCCCTGGGCTGCGGCATATCCCTGTCCAGCGGGCGGATGCTGGAGGCCATGCTGCCCTTCGCCACAAAGATCGGCGTGAACGCGCCGATGCTGCTGTACAACGGGGCGATGATCTACGACCATCGCGCCGACGAGACGCTGTACGCGCCGCGCATCCCCTTCGAGACGGCGCTGGGCATCGTTAAGCTGGCGGAGGAGACGGGCTATTACATCCAGCTCTACCCCGGCAAGGGCTACTATTGCAGCGAAATAACCGACTTCACCCGCGCCTACGCCCGCCAGATCGACGTGCCCGCCACGCCGGTGGGCATGCCCATGGCCCGGTGGCTGGCGCAGAACCCGTCGGACATGCAGAAGATGCTGATCATCGACACCCCCGAGGGCGCGGACCGCATACAGGCCGCGCTGCGCGAGGCCTTTCCCCACGGCGCCTGCTACCTGAAATCAAAGCCCCACTACCTGGAGATCGCCCCGGAGGGCGTGGACAAGGGTCGCTCGCTGGCCTTTCTCGCCCAACACCTGGGCCTTCTGCCCGACGAGGTGATGGCCTTCGGCGACGGCCAGAACGACGTTCCCATGCTCCGATACGCCGGCGCGGGCTACGCCATGGCCAACGCCTGCGCCCAGGCCCTGGCCTGCACCACCCTTATCGCCCCGCCCAACACCGAGGACGGCGTGGCGCAGGTGATCGAGGAATACATCGCCCAGGGGCTGATCGGACGCTTATAAATCCATCCCACAGGAGGAACGACCATGGTTTCCGAAGCTGATTTTGTCAACACCCTCGGCCTGACCCGGGTGATGTCCACCGACGCCAAGACGCTGAACATCGAGGTCAGCAACACCAACCGCCCCGGCATGCAGTTTGCCAACTACTGGGATTTCTTTCCCTACGAGCGGCCCCAGCTGCTGGGAAAGGTAGAGATGACCTACCTGTCCCAGCTGGACGAGCTGACCCGGCGGGAGCGGCTGCAGAAGTACTTCAACTATCCCCTGCCCTGCATCATCATCTGCCGGGGCTATCCCTGCTTTGACGAGATGCTGGTGATGGGCATGGCCCGCAAGATCCCCATCTATTCCACCAACAAGGAGACCACCCAGTTCGAGCTGGACCTGATCGCCTTCCTGCGCGACCGGCTGGCCCCCCGGGAGACCCGCCACGGCGTGCTGGTGAACGTGTTCGGCGCGGGCCTGCTGATCACCGGCAACAGCGGCGTGGGCAAGAGCGAGGCGGCGCTGGAGCTGGTCAAGCGCGGCCACCAGCTGGTGGCGGACGACGTGGTGGACATCCGCCGCGTGGAGGACAACCGGCTGATCGGCGAGGCGCCGGAGCTGGTGCGCCACTTCATGGAGATCCGAGGCGTGGGCATCATCGACGTGTCCACGATGTACGGCGCCGGCGCGATCATGCGCAGCAAGCACATCGACATGGTCATCCACCTGGAGCTGTGGCAGTCGGACAAGGAGTACGACCGCCTGGGCCTGACGGACAACTACATCGAGATACTGGGCGTGAAGGTGCCCAGCCTGCTGCTGCCCATCCACCCAGGCCGCAACCTGGCCGTGGTGCTGGAGGTGGCCGCCCGCAACCTGCGGCTCAAGCAGATGGGCTACAACGCCGCCAACGAGCTGACCCGTCGCCACATGGCCCGGTTCCAGAACAATCTGGAGGAGTAAACCAGAATACAAACGGAGGTACATCACTATGCTTTACATCGGCATCGACGTCGGCGGCACGTCCATCAAGGCGGGGCTCGTGGACGAGGAAGGCAACATACTGTTCAAGCACAGCTGCCCCACCGGGGTTGAGCGCGGCTACGGCGCGGTCATTCGCGACATCGCTCACCTGGGCCTGGCCACCGTGGAGAAGGGCGGCCACCGCATGGATGAGGTCAAGGCCATCGGCATCGGCATCCCGGGCATCATGAACCAGCGCACCGGCATCATACCCTTCTGCACCAACCTGGCCTGGCACGACGTGCCCATCATCCAGGAGATGAAGCAGTACACCAGCCTGCCCGTGTACGTGGACAACGACGCCAGCGTGGCGGGCCTGGCCGAATCGGTCAAGGGCGTCTCCGCCGGCACGAGCAGCAGCGTGTTCGTCACGCTGGGCACCGGCGTGGGCGGCGGCGTGATAGAGAACGGCAGGGTGTTCTCCGGGTTCCACGGCGTGGCCACCGAGATCGGCCACATGGTCACCGTGGCGGGCGGCCTGCCCTGCACCTGCGGCAAGCGGGGCTGCTGGGAGCGCTACGCCAGCGCCACCGCGCTGATCCGCGCCGGACGGGTGCTGTGCGCCGAGAAGCCCAATTGCCCGCTGATGAAGCATGTGTGCGGCGACATCCGCGCCATCACCGCCAAGGACGTGATCGACCTGGCCATGATGGGCGACGACGACTGCGTGGAGATCTTTGACGATTACGTCTACCACCTCGTGGTGGGCCTGACGAACCTCATCAACGTCTACGACCCCGAGGTCATCGTGCTGGGCGGCGGCGTCTCCCACTGCGGCGATTTCCTGCTCAACGCCGTGCGCTCGCTGCTGCCGAAGTACGTGTTCTTCAAGACCATGCCCTACGCCCAGGTGGAGCTGGCCAGGCTGACCAACGACGCCGGCATCATCGGCGCGGCAATGCTGGGGCGGTAAACGCCATTACGAGAATGCCGCGCAATCAAGGCGGTCAGCTGGCAAGTGAATTGTGTGGCAGTTCCTGTTTCCCAATCTACAGACGGAGGATTTTCCATGCGCGCCTACAAACGCTTCATGAACTACATCCGGTATGACACCGCCTCCGACGCCAAGAGCCCCACCTGCCCCAGCACGGAAAAGCAGCTGGCGCTGGGACGGGCGCTGGCCGATGAAATGAAGGCCATGGGCATCTGCGACGCCCGGATGGACGAGCACGGCTACGTCTACGGCAGCATCCCCGCCAACGCGGAGGGATTGCCCGCCATCGGGCTGATCGCCCACATGGACGTGGTGGACATCGTGCCCAGCGCCCCGATGAACGCCTCGATCATCGAAAACTACGACGGCGGTCCCCTGACCCTCAAAAACGGCCTGGTGCTGGACCCCGCGGTGTTTCCCGCGGTGGCCGGGGCGAAGGGCAAGCGCCTGATCGTCACCGACGGCAACACCTCCCTCGGCGCGGACGACAAGGCCGGCGTGGCCGAGATCATGACGGCCTGCGAGCGGCTGCTGTCCGACCCGACGCTGAAGCACGGCAGGATCTGCGTCGGCTTCACCCCCGACGAGGAGATCGGCCGGGGCGCGGACAGGTTCGACGTGGACGGCTTCGGCGCGGACTTCGCCTACACCGTGGACGGCGGCGTGGTGGGCGACTTCAACTACGAAAACTTCAACGCCGCCTCCGGCGGCGTCACGGTCCGCGGCCGCAGCGTTCACACCGGCAGCGCCAAGAACATCATGGTCAACGCCCTACTGGTGGCCATGGAATTCTCGTCGATGCTGCCGCCCCAGGAGCGCCCGGAGCATACCGAGGGCCGCGAGGGCTTCTATCACCTGCGCAGTATGAAAGGCCAGGTGGACCTGGCCGAGCTGGACTTCATCATCCGCGACCACGACATGGCGCGGTTCGAAGCCCGCAAGGCCCGCTTTGCCGCCGTCGCTGACTACCTGAACGGCGTGTACGGCCCCGGCACGGTGGAGGTCAAAATCAGGGATTCCTACTTCAACATGCGCCAGGTCGTCGATGGCCATATGCACATCGTGCGGCGGGCCCTGGACGCCTATCGCGCCGTGGGCGTGGAGCCCATGGTCGCCCCGATTCGCGGCGGCACCGACGGCGCGATACTGACCTTCAAGGGCCTGCCCTGCCCCAACATCGCCACAGGCGGCATGAATTTCCACGGCCGCTTCGAGTGCGTCGCCGTGGAGGACATGGACACGATGACCGACATGCTGGTCAGGCTGGTCACAGAGCAATGAGGATTTTACGATGAACAGCACCCCCTCCAAAAAAACGACCCGCGTCACCGCCGCCATACTGACGGTGACCTTCCTGGGCTTCATATTCACCGCCTTCTTCTCGATGGTCATCGGCAGCCGGGACGAGCTGGTCCATTCTATCCAAATGACGCCGGCCATGAAGAAGGCCCTGCCCAAAAACGCGGGGCCGCTGGACCGGCTCTCCGCCCGCATCAACGGCTTCACCTCCACGATCTCGGAGATCATGTGGCACAAGGAGGAGATGGGCTACGTCAACTCGGCCTTCCAGTACGGCCTTGGCAAGCGGGTCATCAACACCGGCAGTCAGAACATGATCACCCTCACCGACGGCCACCTGTACGACCTGGCGAGCTACAAATCCCTGTCGGAGAACGCCCTGGAGATCGCGCGGCTGCGCCAAACCGCGCTCGGGGACATTCCCTTCCTGTTTACCTATGAGCACCCCACGCTGTACGACGCCAGCCTGCTGCCCGCGGGCTACGAGGCGCTGGACCACTCCGCCCGCATGGCCGACGAGGCCATCGCCACGCTGAAGGCGGAGGGCGTCGACGTGCTGGACAGCCGGGACGTGCTGCCCCACTGCGGCAGGGACATGAACGATTTGCTGATGGTCACCGACCAGCACTGGTCCACGCTGGCAGCCATCACCATGGCCCAGGCCATCGCCGCCCGGCTGAACGGGATGACCGGCGCGGCGCTGGATACGTCGCTGCTGGACCCGGAAAACCTGAATACACTCGTGCACGAAAAGCTGTTCATGGGCAAGTACGGCCAGCGGGTGGGCCCCGGCATCGTCGACCCCGACGACATCATTGAATACTGGCCCAAATACGAGACCCACGTCAGCCGCAACACCCGCCGGAGCAAGACCGTCGAGGACGAGGCGGGGGACTGGCGGACGGTGATGACCCGCTTCGACCGGCTGGAGCCGGACCCCGGCAGGACCTGGAACAAGACCGCCTACACCTACTACGGCCAGGTGGAGCGCTACGACATCATGACCAACGAGGCCGCCCCGGATTTCACCATACTGCTGCTGAAGGATTCCTACAGCTCGCCCATCGGCCGCTACCTGTCCCTGCTGGCACGGCACGTGATCAGCGTAGACCTGCGCCAGGACGTGGAGCCGCTGGAGGCCTGGGTGGAGAAGTACAGGCCCGACGCCGTGGTGATGTCCTACAGCCTGCAAATGCTGCGGGACGACGAATACGCCTTTGAATAGCCCGGCCTTCCGAAATCATCATTGACAGTCTGTTATTTGGGTGATATAATCATGTTAACCACATAAAGGAGGGGTATTATATGAAGCACAATTGGATTCGCCTGCTCTCACTGACGCTGTTGCTGACGCTCCTCGCCGGCGCGGTGCCCGCGCTTGCGGCGGCTAAGCCCGCCATCGAAAAGCCCGACGTCTTCTGGCAGGGCGACTGGCAGATGGTCGTCGTGAAAAATCTGCCGAAGAGCGCCGTCATAACCTCCGTCAAGTCCTCCAAAACCTCCGTCATCGAGGTCACCGAAGGCGATGAGGAACGGCCCTGGTACCTGCACGCCATCAAGGCCGGCAGCAGCAAGATCACGGTCAAGTACAAGCTGAAGAGCGGAACCATCAAGTCGGTCTCCGCCACATTCAAGGTCAAGAAGTATCCCAACGCCATCAAGTTCATCAAGCTGAACGGCAAGAAGCTGGATATCAAGCCCGAGGAGAACGTCGATCATCAGATCCACGGCTACAAGAAGACCACCACGACGCTGCAGGTGGCCGCCAACACCGGATGGAAGGTGGATCAGATCTTCCTCTTTCTCAACAAAGGGGGAGAGACCGTTAAGGAGCTCGATATCACGAAAAAGAACGGCAAGAGCATCAAGACCCCTAAGAGCTACGATGTCTTACAATACCTGATCCTCTTCACGAGCACCAAGACGGGCGAGATGTATCCCTCCGTCGTGTCGCTGTTCCGCCAGTGACGATCGCAAAATCGAAGCCGCAGGCAGTACTGCGGCCTCGATTTGCTTTTGGCCCGGATTCATGGTAGAATAGGTTTGTATCGCGCCTGGTCAGCCGGGAGTCATACTGATTTTTCGAGCTGAAGGACACCTTGGAATTCCCCGCCCCCGGTCACCGACAACACCGACAAACGGAGGTACCCCATGACCGTCAACGAAGCCCTGAACGCCCTTACCGATCTGGAAGCCACGCTGCGCGCCTATAACCACGCCCTCGGCTGCCTGAACTACGACGGAGAGACCGTCGCGCCCCGCAACTCCGCCCCGGCCCGGGGCGAGACCGTGGGCTTTTTGAGCGGCATTGTGCACGAGCGCATCACCGCCGGCGCTACCGGAGAGATCGTCGACACCCTGCTTGCCGAAAAGGACAGCCTGCCTGCAAGGGACCGCCGCCGGGCGGAGCTGCTGAAGAAGCAGCGGGATGAGCTGACTCTGATCCCCGCCCGTGAATACATGGCCTACCAGCAGCTGCTGGCCGAAACCGCGCAGGTCTGGCACGACGCCAAGCTCGCCAGCGACTACGCCGCCTATGCCCCGTACCTGGAGAAGATCATCGCCTTCAACCGCCTGCTGGCCCGGCGCAAGGATCCCTCGAAGCCCGCCTACGACGTGCTGCTGGACGGCTACGAGGAGGGCCTGACCCAGCAGGCGCTGGACCCCTTTTTCGCGCTGCTGCGCCGGGAGCTGACCCCGGTGATCCTGGAGGTGGCGAAGCGGCCAAGGCCGGACACGGCCTTCCTGGACCAGCCCTACCCCATCCACCTGCAGCGGCGCTTCACCGACCGGGTGATGGCGATCATGGGCATCAGCCGGGACGACTGCGCCGTGGGCGAGACGGAGCACCCCTTCACCGAGGGCTTCAACAAGCACGACGTGCGCATCACCACCCACTACCACGAGGACAATGTGCTGTCCAGCCTGTTCAGCGTGATCCACGAGGGCGGGCACGCGCTGTACGAGCTGGGCGTGGCCGACGAATACCAGGGCACGCTGCTCTCCGGCGGCAGCAGCATGAGCATCCACGAGAGCCAGAGCCGCTTCTACGAGAACCTGATCGGCCGCAGCCTTCCCTTCTGCGAGGTGCTGCTGCCAGAGCTGAAGGCGCTGTTCCCCGAGCAGCTTTGCGGCGTGGACGCCGGGATGCTGTACCGCGCCGCGAACCTGGCCGAGCCCTCGCTGATCCGCACCGAGGCCGACGAGCTGACCTATTCCATCCACGTGATGATTCGCTACGAGCTGGAAAGGGCCATGATCGAGGGCGGCCTGGGCGTGGGCGACATTCCCGGCGAGTGGAACCGCATGTACCGCGAATACCTGGGCGTGGCGGCGCCGGACGACCGGCGGGGCTGCCTGCAGGACAGCCACTGGTCCTTCGGGGCCATCGGCTACTTCCCCAGCTACGCCCTGGGCAGCGCCTACGGCGTGCAGATGCTGGAATGCATGGAGCGGGACATCGACGTCTGGGGCGCGGTGCGCGGCGGCAGTTTGAAGCCCGTCACCGCGTGGCTGGGCGAAAGGATCCACCGCCACGGCCAGCTGCTGACCCCCGCCCAGCTTGTGGAAAGCGCCTGCGGCGGCCCCTTCGACCCCCGTCGCTATGTCAACTACCTGAAGGACAAGTACGGCGCGCTGTACCGGCTCTGATCGCCCGGCAGCGCCACCCCATCCGAACACCACCAACGACCTTAAAAGGAGGGCGCCCCATGTCGGACATCGGCAATTCCAACCGCATCAGCCGGGAATACATCGATTCCCTGCGCATCGAGACACGCTACATGGATTCGACCACCCCGGACACCGCCTTCACCCTCTTCGGCGAGCGCTTCGCCTCCCCCATCACGACCGCCGCCCTTTCCCACCTGGACCACTTCATGTTCCCCGGCGCGGCGATGGCGCTGGCCCAGGGTGCGAAGGCCGCGAACGCGGTGCTGTTTTACGGCATGGCCGAAGACAGCGAGATCGACGCCCTGACCGCCACCGGCGCGCGGATGATCGAGATCATCAAGCCCTACACCGACCGGGAGAAGATCCTGGCGAAGATCCGCCACGCCGAGCAGCTGGGCCTGCTGGCCGTGGGCGTGGACATCGACCACGCCTTCAGCCCGGACGGCGGCCACGACGTCGTGGACGGGGAGGAGATGACCGCGATCAGAACCGCGGAGCTGGCTGAAATCTGCGCGGCGACGCGCCTGCCCGTGATCGTCAAGGGCGTGCTCAGCCGCTTCGACGCCGAGCGCTGCCTGGCCGCCGGGGCGAGGGGGCTGGTGCTCTCCCACCACAACAACCGCATCGAGTACGCCATTCCCCCGCTGGCGATACTGCCGGAGATCGCGGCCATCGCCAGGGGCGTTCCCCTGTTCGTGGACTGCGAGATCAGGACCGGCATGGACGCCTTCAAGGCGCTGTGCCTGGGGGCGAAGGGCGCCTGCATCGGCCGTCCCCTGATGACCGCCATCAAGCAGGGCGGCGCGGACGCCGTCCGGGACTACCTGAACCGGGAAAGGGACGCCCTCGCCAAGGCCATGGCCTACACCGGCTGCGCGGACCCGGACCACATGGACCCGACCATCATCCGGCGGGGCTGAGCGCAAACACCGACAGACCGAACCGTTGCGAACGCAGCGCGATTCACAGGCGAGGACAATCATGGATGACATTCTTTCCCGGACGGTGGCGGAGCTGGAGCGAACGGGCCGTTTTTCAGAGCTGAAGCGCTACAGGCAGCACGGACGCCACACCGTCTACGACCACTGCCTGAAGGTTGCCAGGGAATCCCTGCGCATCGCCGACCGGCTCGGGCTGAAGGTAGACCGGGAAGCCCTGGTCCGCGGGGCGCTGCTGCACGATTACTTCCTGTACGACTGGCATGAGCCCGACCCAAACCGGCCGAACCACGCCTTCCACCACGCCCGTATGGCCTGGGAAAACGCCAGCCGGGACTATGCCCTGGGCGCGACGGAGGAGGACATCATCCGCCACCACATGTTCCCGGTGGTGCCCATTCCGCCAAAGACGTTGGAGGGCTGGATCGTCACCGCCGCGGACAAGGCCTGCGCGCTGACGGAGACGCTGTCCAGGGACGCGCCGAATAAAGGCGCTGAACAACAGGAGGGCTGAACAGATACCCAACATGAATGAAACACACCCCAGAGGAGAACCGATATGAAAAAATGCATTGCAATACTGCTGGCGCTGGGCCTGATGCTGTGTTCCACCGCGCTGGCCTCCGCCAAGTACGACCTGGACAACTTCGGCTATCGGACGGTCAATACGGGGGGCCGGGGCAACCTGGTGTTCCAATCCTCGCCCGGAGGCTCGTTTATGCGCGAGTATTCCTACCGGGACGGTGACCGTATCTATGTCAACCTCGACTGGCGACAGAACGGCTATGCCATCGCCTACGCGAACGGGGATTACGGCTACGTCGACGCCAGCTATATCGAATGGGGCAGGAGCGGCGACGGCGACGCGAGAAACCTGTCCAACTTCGAGTACCGCACCGTGAGAATCAAGGGCAAGGGCTCCCTGGTGTTCCAGAAATCGCCCCGGGGCGCCTTCATGTACGACTACAAATACTGGGACGGCGACGAGATCTACGTGAACGTGTACTGGCGCAAGGACGGCTACGCCCTGGCCTACGAGGGCGGCGTCTACGGCTATGTGGACGCCAGCTACATCGACTGGGACAGCGGCGACGACGACGATGACGACGAGCGGGATCTGGACAACTTCGAGTACCGCACCGTGAAGATCCGGGGCCGGGGCGCCCTGATATTCCAGAGATCGCCCCGGGGCAAATTCATGTACGACCATCAATTCCAGGACGGCGACGAGATCTACGTGAACGTGTACTGGCGCAAGAACGGCTACGCCCTGGCCTACGAGGACGGGGAATACGGCTATGTCGACGCCAGCTATATACGGTGGTAGGCCCCCTCTCGACAAAGAAATACCGCACAATCAAGGCAGTCGTCTGACGCGTGGATTTTGCGCTGCGAAGCAAATCCTTTCGGTCGTCAGATGTTCCGCCGTATTGTGCGGTATTTTATCAAGGCGCAACGGCGCTCCCTCACGCCTTGGCCCTTCGCCTCTCCCTGCGCCTTCTCCTGGCGATCAGCTTTTTATAGTCGTCCGGGGAGCCTTTTTCCAGCTCTCCACGGATCGTCTCCAACAGGCGATCGAGGCGATGGTCCACGGATTCCCTTTCTCCCGTGTATCTTTGAGCGAGATTATAGTACCTCATGCTTCTGCCTCCCCCATTCTGATCTATTGTCACTCCGTCTTCTCAACCAGCGGGAAGAAGTCGCCGAACGCCTCCGCAGTTGCAAGGCCGGCGGCGACGCGCTGCAGCAGGGTTTGCCCATACTTTTCCTCGACAAACTGCCTGCGAACGCACTCCGCCTCGGCGGCGGTGTCGAAGTGTCCCAGGCTCACGTTCTTGCCGTTCTCCCGGCCGGAGGCGATCCACTTTCCCGTCCTCTGGTCCAGGCAGACGCCGCGGATGCCGCTGGTATTCGACGCGATCAGCTTGCCCTCCAATATGTGCCGGATGGTGGTCGGCGCGAGGCCGTTGATGGCGAGACTTTGCTTCCTCTGAAAGGCCAGGGCGATGATCCCCTGGTTGCGCTTCTTCAGGCACGCCGGGCACATGCGGTTGTGTCTGCTCGGCACGCTCTGCAGCGCGGCCTCCATCTCCCCGCCGCAGTCGCACCGCCACAGCCAAACAGGACTTCCGCCCTCCAGACGGCCGACGGGCCGCAGCGCCGTCAGGTGGCCCCGGCGCTGGCCGGTGACGTCCTGATACTGGTGGCAGCGCGCGCCACAGGTCCTGGCCCGGCCCTGGATCAGGCTGTCGCCGCGAATCTCCTTCCGCGCCCCGCAGGCGCAGCGCACGCGCCAATAATGCCTGCGCTCGGCGGGCCCTTCCACCGTCAGCTCGCCGAAGCTCCGGCCCGTCAGGTCGGTTGCGGCGTTCCGGTTGCGGCACCCGCAGGAGATGTCCGGTGTCTTCACCAGGTAGGAGGTAACCACGTCCCGGACGCCTCCGCAGTCGCAGGCGCAGTGCCAGAGTATGCGGCCCCCCTGGCGCTTCTCGGTAGGCCCGAGCACCGTGAGGCTGCCGAACCGCTGCCCCGTCAAATCCCTTCGGGGCGACAGGCAGCCGCAGCTCTTGGTCGTGCCCCGCAGCAGGTTGCTGACGGTGACGTCCGTCTCATTGCCGCAGTCGCACCTACAGCGCCACACCGTGCGCCCGCTGCGCTTTTCCGCCAGCGGCCTGAGCGCCGTAAGCCGCCCAAACCGCTGGTTCGATAGATCCTTAACCATGCTAACCCCCGCCCGATCAGTAGTCCCTGCGCCGCTTCGCGATCATCAGCGCCACCGCTGCCAGCGTGAGCAGCGTGCCCAGCGCGTAGTACAGGGTCGTGCCTGTGCCGCCGGTGGAGGGAAGCCTCGCGCCGGGGGTGTTGCCCACGGTAAAGGTAACGGTATGGTCAGAAATCTCATATTCCACTTCAGCCACTTTCTCGCCGGTAGCTATTTCGCCAGCAGGCCACGTCACAGTCTTGTTGTTGTCCTCTCCCGTGGTGATCGTCGGCGCTGCGTGTCGCGTTAACGTTCCATCCTTATCTATTCTGAAATAGATATCATTGTCGTTGACCTTGATATAACCCGCCGGCATCTCAGTCTCGATGATCTGGTATTCGCCGCTCGTCAGAGCCTTTTCAAAGTGCAGTTCACCCTGATCGTTCGTCCCGTCATCGGGTTTTTCAAGCTGTAAATACTCTTTGCTCCCGTCATCCCATTTTAGCAGCTTAAACTTCGCCTTGGACAGCTTCTTCGTCGGATCTGTGCTATCGACTTTCAGAATGTTTATATTGACCTTATAGGTCGTGTTGGTGAACGTCGCAGCCGACCCGGTTTGCACGGCGGTCGTATCCCCAGCCGTCACTGTAACCTGGACGCTGTCCCCCTCCGGTTTTTCTGTCGTCGTCGTGCCAACCGTTACCGAAGTGAGCTCAAGATCGTTCTTATTCGTCTCCTTGATCGTGTATGTACCGGGAACGAGGCCATTGATCAATGCCCATGGACCTGTTCCGCTGGTAACCGTGCTCACATTATTCGTGATGTCGTCGGTCGTGTTTGCAATCATGTAGGATGTCGCAGCGCCGTCTGTCACAGTAATCTGCACGTACTTTATCACATTTGTCGAGGAGTCGGGTCCGGCGATCGAAAACATGTAATTCCCATCGGCAAGTTTCTTATCCCCTGCCTGAGCATCATCACCGGAGAGATCCACATTCCCAAGCATCACAACCTTCGTCAGCTTCAGCGCGCCAAGCTTCGCGTTGGTGATATCGACCTTATCGACATGGCCGGCGGTGATGGTTTTACCCTCATTATCATAAACCTCGCCGGTCATTTTCCAGCCAGTTTTTTCAGTCTCTGTCACCGTATACTTCGTACCCACGGGCAGGCCATCGACAATGGCCGAGCCTGCTCCGGTAACGGACACCTGAAGCGAACCGCCTGTAACAGGCACGACGGTCACCGAAGGATGGTCTTTGTCCGTCAAAGACACATACCCTTCGTAGAGGGTGCCTTCTCCGTCCTCTAAGGTCACAGTAAAGGTGAAGTCCTCGCCCGCCTCTTCGGAGCCAGACATAAACGCCTTGTTGATTTCCAACCCGCCGCCGGGCTCGTTCACGACGTCAAACATATTGCCGTTCCCGATACTGATCAGGTTATTATAAATCTGATTTCCCGTCTCAATGCTCTGCCCGTTCTGCTTCGTCAGATACGCATTGCCATCGGTAGCGATGATAAAGTATATATCCTTGTTCCTGACGACGTGATTCGTCGGCGCTTTGGTCTCGGTCAGCCTGTACCAGCCCGCGAACAGGCTGTTAATGGTCGCTGTAGCGCTCGTTTCATCAAGCTGGATTCCGGATTCGACCGTCGCCCAGGCGCCTCGATTGAACTTGCTGAGTTCAAACTCCGCGCCGGGAAGAGGCGTATTGGACGAATTCGTCT
Organism: Clostridia bacterium; assembly: GCA_045637485.1. Lineage (GTDB taxonomy): Bacteria > Bacillota > Clostridia > Christensenellales > Aristaeellaceae > UBA2862. The sequence goes on along the minus strand of JAZTZK010000372.1, from coordinate 5,453 downwards.
TTTGTATCGTAATCTCAAAATGCGGCACGACGTTGGTCAGTGTCAACGGATCCGGTCCGCCGGTGGAGGTCAATACCGCGCCTTCGGAATCGGTCCCTATGACCCTCATCGTCCCGGTGGGAACCTTATCGTTCGGCACTTCATCGATGATAAAGTACTTGTACAGCCTGCTGTTTTCATCATAAGCGGGCAGATCATCAAATGTTCCCTTCCAGTTCGAGTTGGCATTCAGCGTGATGGGGTCGGATTTCCAATCCTTTTCTACGCCCTCAACGGTAATCCTGTCGACCACATACTTCAGGTTTTTATTTCCGGCATCCGGGTCCGGTGCGTCACCGCCGCTGATCGAGCCATAACTCGTGCCATCCTTCTTTACCTCGATGCGGCCCGGCCCGTTAAGGGTGGGCCAGAAATCGTCCACCGTAATCCTCACCACACCATCTTGCGGAACCGTCACATTAATCGTCTTGGGGCTGATGCCCGTGCCATTATTCGGATAGGATTCATTGCCGGGCCAATCGCCAAGTAAAGTGCCGTTAACATAGACCTTGACCGGCTGATTATACTGGCGGTTAAAGGTAATGGACAGATTATCGCCCGCATAGAAATCCTGGTCGTTCCAATACCAGCAGCTATGGTCGCCAAAGTTGTCGCGATAAATGCCGACCTTCGCCTTGACCCTGGTATCGTTATAATCAAATCCCTCATCGGGAACCAGCTTATACCGGCCGAGATATACCGTCACCGCGCTGTCTTCCGGAGGCTGATAATTCTCATTATCCTTTTGCTGCCAATCCTTTTCTACGTTGACTTCGATTTTCTTTTGTCTGTAGACGTTATGGACATAGAACTCCACGAACCGACTGTTTTCCGATGTACCATCGTCCAGGGTATATTCGCCCAGAACCTCGGGAACGCTGAGCCGGTCATCGCTTTCTGTATAATCGCTGGTCACGTGGACCCAGCCCGAGTCCGATTTGTTCGCTTTCCTGCTCACGTAGTCTGTCTCAATATAGGTGCGAACGTATTCCCATTCCACGTCGTTCCTGTCCGTCACCTCCTGAGGATACGATTCGTTCACTTCCCTGACGCCCACCATGCCGTCGGGTATATCGTAATCGTAGATGACGCCAAAGCCGTCACTGGAGACATTGATCGTCCTCTGGCCGTTGTCAGAGACGGTCTGCTGCCCGTCGGAGGAAGACTTGCCGCCGTAGACCCTGTAGGTGTCGTTATAGGGGAAAGCGCCAAGCGACATCTTATTCTGGTCCTTGGTTTCAGGCAGATACCTATTCGCCACCGCACCCGGATTCGAATTGTTTGTTTGAAGAATCTGGACCTTGCTCGTGGTGCCGGTCTTCATGGAAATCAGATGACCGTTTTCATCCTCGATGAATTTACAGACGACCACCGCGTTCTGATCGTTGTCAGACTTGAGGACAAAATCCAGGCCGGAAGTGCCCCACGACGCAAACGGGATAACGCCCCGGGGCTGGTTATCGCTTCCCAGCCAGCCATCGTGATAATGACTGATGATCTTACCAGTTTGGGGATCTCTTACCACCCGTAAGTCTTCATATAAGCCGGGGCATTCATTCTCCAGCATCCAGTAGTTGAAGCTGGTGGACAATGCCACCGTCGTGGTAAAGGTCAACTCATTGTGGTTGGCGTCGTAAAGCTGTTTCCCATCCTTCTTCAGATGGAACGTCACTTCTTTTTCGACGACAATGTTATACCAGACGCGATTATTCAGGCGAAGATTTCTATAATAAGCGCTGCCGTCATACACATTGGTATACCATTCATGTTCCGGATTGCAATCAGGGTTATTCTCATCATAATCAGGAATATCTGCCGCAACCTTGAACTGCCCCTCGATACGCACCTGGGGAGCGGATATTCCCGTCTTGGCGTTGCCGGAATACCCTGTGATATAATAAACGTCATCTCTTTCTATTTTCTGCCCGTTCGCGCCTTCCTTATAGGCCGTCAGCTTGGCTTGCTTGATGTCCTCGGTGCCGATGTCCACCGGCTCCGTCACGGTCACCATCTCCACCTTGTTCAACGTAACCGGGCCATCCTCCGTATAATACGTCTGCGGCGCCAGCGGGATGCTCAACTTCGCGCTTGCTTCTATGCCGATGTCAATGTGGTCGACGACATTTCGTTTCGCCCTCTCTTCAGCGGTTCCTTCATATCTATAGATACGATCCAAATCGCCAAAGATCACTTCCGCGCTGTCGGCAAAAGACTCTTGCCCCGTCACATGCGTGCCGTCGTCCGAAATGCCGATGTAGTACGCGCCGTTGACAGCGCTCTTGATCCTGAAGGTTCCGTCGCTGCTCTGCTCGAGAATGATCCGGCTGTTTGCTTTTTTCTGTTCATTCGCAGGATCAATCGTATTGGCCAGTTTTGCATTAAATTCATCCTCACCGTTATACTGGTCGGGCACAACAGGATCATCCGGATCATACGGCGTTAAGATTTGCGGATCGGCAAATCCGTTTATCTCCATCGGACTTATATAACTGTAGTACCAACTCGTAGGAAATTTTTGCGTCGGATCAACGGTCTTGGCATAGGATTTATGCCAGATATACTGGTTGCCTTCTTCAGTTGTGATCGACCACATCATGGGCTCGTCCGTAACAAGGAACTTGTTGTCAGATCCCAGCGTCACCTCTTCCAGGCTGCCGTCGTTCTTCACCAGATAGTACCTATCGTTCTTCTTAAGCACCACAAAGTGCTGGTCAGGATCGCCTTTATCACTCGTTTTGGGCTGCGGATAGTTGACCACCTTCACTACAAGATGATCATCGTTGTTATGTCCATTATAACCCGCAAAACCATCTTTGTTGGGGTATCCCCAATGGTTGAGATAATAATTCCCATCGCTATTATAGGACTGGAATGAATATGTACCATCGTTGTCATTTTTTGTAACGCTGGTCCAATTGCCTAAGCCTTGTTGTGCCAATTCGACGTTGGCAGAAGAACCATCTCCTCTCTTATTGTATTTCAGTTCCTGTACATTCCCGGAAGGATCGATCGTATACAATACCTGGTTTTGATTGTTATTGACATATTTCAGGTACCATATAGCCGCCTGGCTCTCGTCACTTGTTTCCATTAGGCGATCCGGGTCGCCTAATCCGACATTATTGGTCAGATATTTGTTGTTGTGGGAAAGGGTAAAGCCCTTACCCACCAGGTCGCTCACATTGCCTGTGAATTGCGTCGTGGTCGGTGTGGTAATCACGCCCCAGGTCGAGAAGGAATCCGCCTCAAACCGCACGACGGTCGCGCCGTCAGAGCCCGCGGAGTCCTTTTCAACCTGAACGTTGTCGATAACCTCCGGGATTTCGGTGGTAACTTCCTCGTCAGCGTGAGGCAGCGCCACTTCGTCTCCGGCAGACTCGTCGCTTTCGGGAGTCTCGTCCTCTGAACTGTTCCCGACAAAGTGGACAACCTTCATCTGCTTATCGGTATTCTCCGGCGTGTCGGCAAGCGCAATGTCCACGTGAACCGGCGCCTTGGGCTCGATCTTTTCCCCGTTCACTTGAATCTCGATGTCGAAGAAACGCGCGAAATCAAGCGTGCTCTCCAAATCCATGCCCATTGCGAGCTTGGACTGATTATAATAGGCGTCCCATTCAATCGTGCTCTCTTTGATCTCTCGCGCCCGAAGTTGGGCGTCCAGAGGAATCTCCGCTTCCTGCCCGAAGGTCAGGGTGATCCTGTAGGCCAGGCCGTCGGAAGCCAGCACGCGGGTGGCGATCTGCGCGTCAGTGACGGCTATGGCAAAGCTGTCCCCATTGTCCATGGCGACAGTCAAGTTCTCGTCGGTGGTGAAGGGGGCCAGGCTGAACAGGGCCCAGTCGGGGGCCGTCAGCGCCCTGGCGTCGATTTCGGCGCGGTCTTCGTCGGTCAGCGCGGCGGAATACTCGGATTCGATGCCCAGCGCTTCCCGCAGCGCGCCCACAGTGGTGTCGGCCTCGACGGGGCACACGCGCACCAGCTCGGGGCTCGAGAAGGTCACGTCCGCAATCGCGGCCATGAAGGTCTCCAGCTCGTCTTCTTCAGTCTCGGGATCGTCGGAGGCGACGTTCAGCGCCGGCAGCAGCGCGCGCAAGTTGGCGCAGTCGCCGCCGGGAATGCCATAGTCGAAGGTCTGGCCGTTGACGGTATAGTGAAAATCCACGGTGTACACGATGCCGTACACCGAGAAGCTGGCGGCGTCGAAGCTGACGGCGTCCGCCTCCTGGCTGGCCTCGATGATCTCCGGGCCTTCCTCTGCGAAGTGGACGGCCTTCACGGCGTCGTCGCTCTGCTCGGCCAGGGTGGCTTTGACCTCCACCGGCCGGGCGGGCTGCACCGCGTTGCCCTCAGCGTCCAGTATGGTGATGTCGAAGAACCGGGCCAGCGTGATGGTCTCCCGGCCCTTCAAGAGCTCTGCGGTCTGTTCGAGGTAGTCGCCCTCGACCTCCTCCACCGCCAGGGTCGCTCCGGCGGGGATCTCGGCCTCGGGGCCGTACCCCACGGAGATGTTCCAGGTCGCGCCCTCGGCGTCTATGTATTTCGTCTCGATGGTCTCGGTGACGACCACGGCGTACACGGAGAAGGTGTCGGCCTCAAAGCCCACCGCCGATTCCTCCGCAGGGGCTTCCTCGTGGGCATCCCCGGTCGACCCCTCGCCCTCGGGGGCGGGCGCTTCGGTCGCAGGCATCTCCACCGTCACCTCGGTCTCGCCCGCGGGGGCCTCGCTCTGGCTCTCGACGACCTCGGTCTCGCCCGCGTCGTCCACATGGACCACCACGGCCGCCTGCTGCTGCTCGATCTCCTCCACCCGCATCACCACGCTGATGGGCAGCAGGGGCTCGATCTCGTTGCCCTCGGCGTCGGTGAAGGTGATGTCCACGGCGTGGACCCGCTTGACCTCGACGAATTCCTCGGACACGGTGTCCTCGATGTCGGTCAGCGTCTTTTCGTCCTCCACGTCCGCGACAGCCATGGTCGTGCCCTCGGGGAACGCGCCCTCGGGGGCCGATACGAGCACCGTCACATACTCGGTGCGGCCCTCGAAATCCCGGGCGGGATAAGCGACCTGCGCTTCCTCGGCAGCTTCCTCCGCCTCGGGCAGCGTGCAGTTCACCAGCGTCAGCGCGTAGCGGTTGCCGTTGTCCACGGTGATCGCGGTGGCCTCAAAGCTCTGCAGCGGGGTGATCTGATAATCGCCCTCCACCGCCTCGATGCTCAGAAGCGCCTCGTCATATTCAATGCGCCACGCCGTCGCTTCGACGGGCTCGGCCTCCGCCTCATTAGCTACGGCTTCCTCTGCATCATTATCCTCGGTCTCTCCGGCGTCCTCGGTGGGCGCGGCCTCAGTCGACGCTTCCACCGCCGACTCGGCCTCGGTCAGCAGCGCGTTCAGGGACAGCGGGTACTCGGTGACC
>JAZTZK010000371.1:0-2641 GCA_045637485.1 Clostridia bacterium | reverse complement strand
AACGCAAGTGATATTATACATCAACCGGTTCGAAAAAGCAATACCTTTTCGCAAATTTTTACGCGGCGCGCAGACAGTCGGGGCGGCGTCCGCGGCGCAGGGACGCCGCCCCGCTGGCGCGTCAGCCGTTCAGCACGTCCTCGGGCAGTTTTTTAAGCGCGTACAGCATGGGCAGGCCCAGCACGTAGCACACCACCAGCTCGCCGAAGGCCACGGTGAGCATGTTAAACAGCAGGGTGGAAATGCTGACCGGGTCGCCGGGGGCGTGGACGTAGGCGAAGTATACCACCGGGCCTACGATCAGGCCGTTGAAGATCGTGGGGAAGATGGCGGCCACAGGGGGCTTGTTGCGGAATTTGAGGGTGCAAATTGCCGCCAGCAGCGTTGCGATGGAGCCCAGTACCACGTCAAACCAGATGCCGCCGCCCAGCCAGTTGGCCAGCAGGCAGCCCAAGAACAGGCCGGGTACCGCATAGGGCGTCATGATGGGCATCAGCGTCATCATCTCGGCAATGCGAAACTGTATCGCGCGGAAGCTGATGGGTTGGAAAATCAATGTCAGCGCGACATAAATTGCGGCGATCATGCCGCCTGTGGCCAGGCCCCTTGTGGAAAAGAAGGGGTTGTTGCCTGAAGTACGATTCATGGGAATCCTTCCTTTTACAGTGTGAGTCTGATTATAACTCAATCCGGGGCGGGAGACAACGTAGATGAAGAAAAACCGGCTCACACAGTGCGGTGAACCGGTTTGGGGAACGGGAAGCGGCGTTTGCCTCGCGCTCAGCGCGTAACGACGATCTCAAAGTTGCATATCGCGCCGGTACTGGTGTTACTGAGGTCGATGATCAGGTCGGCGGCGTCGAAGCCCTTCAGGCTGAGGGCCTTGTTTTTCTTCCAGGTGCATTCCATCCATTCGTCGCCCTTGATCCGATTGCCGAGCAGCCTGTCGACCTTCCAGCCGCTCTTGAGCTTGTAGTTGATCGTGATCGAATTCTTGCTGTAGCCCTCCAGGAAGAGGTTGGACTGTCTCTTCTTCAGGTCGACCTTTTTGCCGTTGATCTTGATATATTCAAAGGGATCGGGATAGTTCCTGACCTGGAAGATGGCAGAGACCGACCTGGTCTTGCCGCCGGTCTTGTACTTGAGGGTGATCTTCGACTTGCCGACCTTCAATGGCTCCATCCACCAGCCGTAGGGTCCAAAGCCCTTCTGCTTGCCCACCCTGAGAACGCTCGGCTTGCTGGATGTGACGGAAAAAGACTTCGCGTTCGCGGGCAGGTTGACGGCGACGACGGGGCATCTGCCCATGCCGACCCAGAGGATGCCGCCGCCGGTGATCAATGTGGGCTTGTCATCTTCGGCAAGGCCAGGCATGCATGCGCCTAAGACCAGGGCAAGCAACAGGCACAGGGACAGTATTTTCAGAGTGTTGGACTTCATGACAAAACCCCCTTATTTCTTTTGCTTATTCTATTATATAGATATATTAAATAAATGTCAATCTTTTTCCTGAAATGAATGTCTGAAAAGCCGTGCCTATATTGACATGGGGCGTCGATATTGTTATAATTTACTTAAATCAAAAGAAGAGGAGAGGTTGTCATGAAGAGCAAACTGTTGAAAGCGCTGTCGCTGTGCCTGCTGCTGGCCCTGCTGGCGGGGTTGGCTGTGCCGGGCTACGCCGCTACGAAGCCGAGCATCATCACGTCCACGCTGTGGGCCGGGGTGGGTCGGTGCGCGCTGATCGTGCTGAATCTGCCCGAAGACGCGAAGGCGTTCTCGGTTACATCGTCCGACAAAAGCATCATCAAAGCGGGCTGCGACGACAGGAATGACGCCGGCTCGCTGTGGATCAAGCCCCTGAAGGCAGGCAAGGCAAAGATCACCGTCAAGTACAAATCCGGCGGGAAAACCAGGTCAGTATATGCGAGATTCACGGTGAAGAAGTATCCCAATCCCCTCGCATGGGTCAAGATCAACGGCAAGGCGATCGACCTGAAGAAGAACAAGCTGGGATACGACGTGAATAATTACACGAAGAAAAGCATCACTGTCGATTACAAGCTCTCGAGCGGCTGGACGGTGAAATCCCGCAGCGTTGCAAAGATCGAGAGCGACGACATCAAGGATTCAAAATGGAAGAAGAACAAGGCCATCTCGCTGGCAGGCTGCGACATGGCGATTGTGACCCTCGTGTTGAAGAACAAGGTGGGGGATGAATTCACCTACATGGTGTTCGTCACCCGCTGAGGCGCTGAGGCGGTGCCTGAAGGGCGGCTTTTACCGGTTTGAAGCGGTAAGCCGCCCTACATTTGCGCCGTGCTATGTAAAGAACAGGAAATATCCTGCGCCAAATGCTTGATTTTATCGCTTTATCGCAGTATTATTAATGGAAACAAATTCCGCAATACTTGCAGATTGGAGCGATCGACATGCTGAATATCCGCGTTGAAAGAACCACTGCCCCCAAGGCGAAGCCGGCGCCCGGCCAGAAGCTGGGCTTTGGCCATATCTTCACCGACCACATGTTTATCATGAACTATACCGAGGGCAAGGGCTGGCATGACGCCCGCATCGTGCCCTATCAGAAGATCGAGCTGGACCCCTCCGCCATGGTGTTCCACTACGGCCAGAGCATGTT
>JAZTZK010000370.1:0-3027 GCA_045637485.1 Clostridia bacterium | reverse complement strand
CGCAGCCGTCGCGGCCCGTGCGGCCGCCCAGCAGGATCACCTTATCGCCGGGGGCGGGCGCCTCGCGCCGCACCTCAAAGGCCGGGGCCGCGCCCACCACCGCGCCGATCTCCATGCGCTTGGCGGCATAGCCGTCATGGTAGATCTCCTCGACCAGGCCCGTAGCCAGGCCGATCTGGTTGCCGTAGGAGGAATAGCCCGCCGCCGCGGTGGTCACCAGCTGGCGCTGGGGCAGCTTTCCGGGGATGGTCTCGTCCACGCCCCGCGTGGGGTCTGCCGCGCCGGTGACGCGCATGGCCTGGTACACGTAGCCGCGCCCGGACAGCGGGTCGCGAATCGCGCCCCCGATGCAGGTCGCCGCGCCGCCGAAGGGCTCGATCTCCGTGGGATGGTTGTGGGTCTCGTTCTTGAACAGCAGCAGCCACTTCTGCGTCTCGCCGTCCACGTCCACGTCCATCTTGATGGTACAGGCGTTGATCTCCTCGCTCTCGTCCAGGTCCGTAAGCACGCCCTTCTCCTTCAGGTACTTCGCCCCGATGGTGGCGATATCCATCAGGCAGACGGGCTTGGTACGGCCCAGCGCCTCGCGCACGGCGAGATAGCGCTTATAGGCCTTCTCCACGTCCGCGTCCTCAAAGGTCACATCCCCCAGCTCGGTCAGGAAGGTGGTGTGGCGGCAGTGGTCGGACCAGTAGGTGTCGATCATGCGGATCTCGGTGAGAGTGGGGTCGCGGCGCTCGAACTTGAAATACTCCTGGCAGAAGGCGATGTCCGCGAAATCCATGGCGAGGCCGTACTGCTTGATGAAGTCCGCAAGCTCGTTGGCGCTGTAGCCGATGAAGCCCGACATGGTTTGGACCGTGGTGGGGATGGCGTAGTTGACCTTCAGCGTATCCACAGTCGAAAGGGACGCCTCCCGGCGCTCCACCGGGTTGATGACGTGCTTCTTCACCGCCTCGATGTCGGCGGCGGAGAGGCTTCCCGCGAGGATGTATACCGTGGCGGTGCGCACGTCAGGGCGCTCCACCTGTTGAAGCAGCTGGATGCACTGGGCCGCGGAATCCGCCCGCTGGTCGAACTGGCCGGGCAGGTACTCCGCCGCGAAGACCGCGCCGGTATACTCGGGCATTTCCCTGTACACGTCGTCCACCATCGGCTCGGAGAACACGTTGGACACGGCCTGAGCGAACAGCGCCTCGTCGATGTTCTCCACGTCATAGCGGTTCAGTATACGAACGCCCGTCAGGCCTTCGATGCCCAGGAAGGATTTCAGCTCGTCAAACAGCGCCGCGGCCTCGTGATCGTAGCCGGGCTTCTTCTCTGCGTATACGCGATAGACCATTTCGTTGCTCCTTTATTGTTGTGTTTGGATAAGATTCAGGATTCCCATCGCCCGCTTGCCAATGTCCCTCCTGAAAATCATGCCGTCCCATTTCACCTGATCGGCGGCCCTGTAGGCCTTTTCAATGGCGGTTTCCAGGTCGTCGGCAGTGCAGCACACGCCCAGCACGCGACCGCCGGCGGTAACCAGCTCGCCCCCGTCGTTCCGGCCCGTGCCGCTGTGGAAAATTTCGGCCATTTCCCCGGCCTTGCCCAGGTCGATGACCTTTCCCTTTTCATACTTGCCGGGATAGCCGCCGGAGGCCAGCATCACGCAACAGGCCGCGCCGTCCGCGAATTCCACGGCGGTGTCGGACAGCGTCTCGTCCTCCACGGCCAGCATCACGGTCAGCAGGTCGCTCTTCATCAGCGGCAGCACCACCTGGGTCTCCGGGTCGCCAAAGCGGCAGTTATACTCAATGACCTTAGGGCCGTCCTTCGTGACCATCAGGCCGAAGTACAGGCAGCCCTTGAAGGGGCAGCCCTCGGCGTTCATGGCGGCGATCGTGGGCAGGAAGATCTCCCGCATGCAGCACTCGGCCACTTCGGGCGTATAGCAGGGGTTGGGCGCAACGGTGCCCATGCCGCCGGTGTTGGGACCGACGTCGCCGTCCCCCACTCGCTTGTGGTCCATCGACGACACCATGGGCTTCACCACATGGCCGTCGGTGAAGGCCAGCACGGAGACCTCCGGGCCCTCCAGGTATTCCTCGATCACCACGCGGCTGCCGGAGGCGCCGAAAGCCCCGTCCAGCATGGCTGCCTTCACGGCATCGACGGCTTCGTCCCGGGTGAAGCATATGGTGACACCCTTGCCAAGGGCCAGGCCGTCGGCCTTGACGACGATGGGCAGCGGACAGTTTTTCACGTATTCCAGCGCCTTCCTGGCGTCGTCGAAGGTCTCATAAGCCGCAGTGGGTATGCCGTACCGCTTCATCAGGTTCTTTGCAAACACCTTGCTCGCCTCTATGCGGGCGGCACTTGCGTTCGGGCCAAAGCACTTCACGCCCAATGCGTGCAGCCGGTCCACACAGCCCAGGGCCAGTGGGTCGTCCGGCGCGACTACGGCGAAATCCACTGGATACGCCTTGACGTAATCGACGATGCCGTCGATGTCCGTGGCCCTGATGTTCACGCACTCGGCGTCCGCCGCGATACCGGCGTTGCCAGGCAGGCAGACGATCGATTCCACCGTTGGGTTCCGCTTGAGCTTTTTGATGATGGCGTGCTCACGCCCGCCCCCGCCGACGACAAGGATCTTCATGGCATTTCCTCCGGATGTATGTGATGATGCATTTTCACGGTAAACCAGAACTGTTTTGTTTTCCCGGCTCCCAAAGACCGGCTTCTCGGCCTCACACCGACCGTACCGACGTCCCTTCGTCGTCACAGCCGGGAATTGTAGGGGCCGAAAGGCCGCGCTTTGGAAGCCCGGTTAGATAAATGAGGAAATAGGAATGAGAAATGAGAATTGGACGATGCAATACCGCTAACTTTCATTCCTCATTCCTAGAGTGTGTTTCTAAAATGAGACATGTGCAGTTTCGAGTGGATTGGGCTGCATTTCAAGGCGATTTTCCGCAGGCTTAGTGGGGCTAAGTCAAGGGAAATCAACGCAGAAATGCAGTTCAAGACGCCGAAAATGCA
>JAZTZK010000369.1:0-49621 GCA_045637485.1 Clostridia bacterium | reverse complement strand
CGCTGATGGCGACGGTGGCGCGATTTACTATAATAACAAAAATGCCAATAAACCGCTGGTAATCAACGGGGGATCGGACAGCGCCAATCCGGGTGTTGTGTTTGACGCCTGTGTGGCGAAAGGCAGCACCGGTTCCGGCGGTGCGATCTATGCGGGAACAAGCCAGGTCAATTCTGTCACGGTTTCCGGCTGCAGCTTCATCGAATGCAGCGCGAGGACGACTGAAACGGGCAATGCAAGTAACGGCGGCGGAGCTATCTGCGCAAACGGAGTCAGCGGATTGAGTGTTTCTGATTGCCAGTTTATCGCGTGTGATACCCTGAGCCGCGGCGGCGCAATTGTGACTAACATCAAGAACGGCGAAACGGTTTCTATTGAAGATTCATCATTTGACAGATGCAGTTGCAAGGGTCAGGGAGGGGCTGTGGCAGTTTACCAGGACAGCCAGGAAAGTGGAACTGCACCAGGTGAAAATACCGCTTACGGGAAGACAAAGCTATCCGTAAAGGGCTGCGATTTCAGCAATTGCTCATCCGGTACGAATAACGGTTCCGGCGGCGCGATTCAGTGCTACATACCCCGCATGGAGTTTGAGGATTCCACCTTTACCGACTGCTGGGCCGGTAAGGAGGGTGGCGCTGTCAACAACTATTTTGGCAATAGCTATACTGCCGTGTGGAATACCTCATACCTGACGCTCACCAACTGCAGCTTTATCCGCTGCCGCGCGGAGGACCGCTATGACCCCACAGCGCCGCAGCATTACGGCGGCGGCATCAACACCAAGGTCAAGATCGCGACGGTAACGGACAGCTATTTTGAAGACTGCGTCTCCACCCTGAAGGAGGGCGGCGCATTGCACCTCGGCGGCCAGGGCAGCGGCAGTTCAGCGACGATCACGGGCAGCACCTTCAAAAACTGCACGGCGAAAAACGGCGGCGGCGGGATACTCTCCTCCCATGAGACGCTGACGATCGAAGATTGCAATTTCTACGGTTGCGGCTCCTCCGCCAGCAACGGCGGCGCCGTATATCACTATCAGAACAGCCGAGGCACTTCTACCCAGAAGTACACAACGATTAAAAACAGTACATTCAGCACTAATGCTGCAAATGGCGAAGGCTGCAGCGCTCTGAACGGCGGTGCGATCTGGACGCGGGCAACAACGGATATACAGCTGGAAAACCTGACGATTCAGAATGCCATTGCGGCAAACAACGGCGGCGGCATATATCTGGATACAGGTGTTACAAAGGCAACGATCACCGGCGGAAGCATCACTGGCTGCCAGGCGTTAAACGGCAGCGCGGTCTATGTCGGAAAAACCGCCACCTTCTCCGGCGGACTCAGCGTTTCCGGCAACACCGTTTCCAACATCAACGACGGCGCGATCCATGGCGGTACGCTCTACTTTGAGGGCAACGTGAAGGTGGAAAACAACACCTGCAGCGCGGACTCCACCTACAATCACGACGTGCTCATGCAGAACAATAACGTCACGACCATCTACACCACCGCCGCCGGCCTCGGCTCCGAGGCGAATATCGGCGTCTATGTGCCGGATGCAAACTTTAACAATCGCGGCCTTGAGGGCAAGGCCTTCGGCACGTATACCAGCAGCAACTATCTGGAGAGCTTCTTCAATGACCGGGACAGCGAGCTTTACGGCTACCAGCTGGCGGAGGACGATAACAAAATCTACTGGGGCATGTTTGTCTGCAAGATCACGGATGCGGACGGCAACATGCTGAAGCGCACCAACGGCAGGGACGCAGTCTACCAGAGGCTGACGATGGCCTTCGATGAATTCACGCAGGTCAAGACAGAGACAGGCGTATCAGGTCAGGCGGTCTATATCAAGATGCTGGTGGAGAACTACGACATCCGCCAGACAGGGACAATCACCAATTTCCCTGCCGCGGATATCACCCTGACTACGGAGACCTATACGGGTACAACGCCTGTTGAGGGGAAATACGACGGTAAGCGTCCCTACCGCGGCACGGAGGGCACCGTCTGCACCATCTCCCGAACCAACAGCACCAATCAGCTGTTTAAGCTGAGCAATGCGGGCGTTACCTTCCGGCTTGAAAACATCACGTTTGACGGGCGCAATGTCAAGACCGCTACTCAGGGTGACTTCAGAATGATCGAAGCCTCGGCGGGGGCGCTGGTTATCAACGGCGGCACGACGTTCCAGTACGGCCGCACGAGCGGCAACGGCGGCGCCATCTTAATCAGCAATGCCGCAGCGAGCCTTGAGATTAACAGTTCAGCAGGTGGGAATGTCCTGTTTGATCACTGCACCCAGCAAAACGATAAAGATACTGGCGGCGGCGCGATCTATTCGGTGAGCAGCATTACCATCGACAGCCAGAACGGCGGCAAGACCATCTTCAGTGATTGCAACGCCAAGCGCGGCGGCGCGATCATGATCAATACGAATTCCGCCACTGTATCTATGTCTGTGGATGGAGCTGAGTTCATAAACTGCTTCAGCAACGGTGGCAGCGGCGGCGCGATCAATCATAGCAATAACAATAATACGAGTGCAAGTACGACCATAAGGAATTCCACATTCGAGAACTGTTACTCGATCGGCAATGCACAGTGGGCCTATGGCGGCGCCGTAAACACGAAAACCGCTTTCCTGACGGTGGACGGTTGCAGCTTTAAGGATTGCTATGCCCTCTCCAATGGCGGCGCGATCGACCACGGTTCGCAGGAGAGCAGCGACAGAGTCAATACGACAATCACCAATACAACCTTCGACGGCTGCTGTACAAACGGCACCAACAATTCGTATGGCTATGGCGGCTCGATCTGTACATATGCCAAGACTGTGGCGCTGACGGACTGCACGATTCAGAACAGCACCGCAATGAACTATGGCGGCGCGCTGTATTCCAAGAGCAGCGGTACGGGTTCTGGCGCGACCATCAGCGGCACGAGCTTTAAAAACTGCGCCTCCACCCGCAGCGGAAGCTATGGCGGCGCGATCTACAGCATGAACAAGGCACTCACCCTGCAAAAGAGCGAGAAGGCCGAAACCACCATCAGCGGCTGCACGGCTCCGGGTTACAGTGGCGCGGTCCACATGGAGACGAGCGGCAGCAATCTCACCGTCAAAGACAGCACAGTGATCAGCGGCTGCTACGCCGGCCAGGGCGGTGCGATCTACCTCAAGAGTGGCGTGACCCTGAACCTCACCGACAGCCCGGAGTTTACCCAGAACGGCTATATGACCCAAAATAGCGTTGTTGTCAACGCTGATAAGGGCGCGTGTATCTACCTGGCCGAGGACGGCAGGATCAATGTTCAGGGCAACCCGAAGTTCAGCCGAAACATTCTGCCGAACAAGGCCCGAGTTACAAACGGCGGCATCACGGACTATGTGCGCCAGGATATCTATCTGGCGGGCTATGGAAACAAAGAGGCAAAGTCCATCTATGTTACCGGCGAGCTGAACGGCGATATCATCTGGGTCTGGCCGGAGCTGTCGCCCCACATGCTGGCCAATGAGCAGTTTGCGAAGATCGCGGATAATGTCACGGTCACCGATGACAGCCTGAGCCATTTCCGCAACGCTCTGGATGACAGCGTCACTCACTGCGAGTATGGCGAATACCTGGCCGGCGTACAGCTCAGTACGAACGTCGATAAGGTCTACTGGGATAAGATGTATGTCATATCCTTCAGGAAGAAAGACAACAAGGGCGTCACTGTGCCCGACGCAGGGTTTACGCTCTATAGGGACTCGGCCTGCACGCAATCTGTGGCGACGGCGGTTTCCGCGGATGGGGAGAACGATACCGACGCACAGGGCAAGCTCCTTGCCAGGGGCACGGTGGAATTTACTTCCATTCGCATCGGCGCATATTATATGAAGGAGTCCAGTGTTCCCACCAGCTTCAAGGAGAACAACACGACATACCTGGTGCTGGTCGGAACGCCGTATCTGAGCCCCAATGAAGACAATAAATACCTGTGGGAGGGCAGCGGACCGCTCAATGTAGGAAATGCCGCTACGCTGGTCGCTCGCTATACGACCGACGCCGGCAAGTACTACGGTATCTTCCCGCTGGATGAGAACAACAAGGCGGTGCTGCGCGCGAATCTGGCCAGCAACAACGTAGGTATAGAGAATATCCGCAACGATTATCAGGCTACCTTTATGAAGGTGGACAGCAGCGGCAATGCGCTGCCCGGCGCGGCCTTTACCATCTATACCGCAATCCTTGACAGCGAAGACCAGCCCTACACCTATGAAGACGGGTATCCCCAGCTCAAGCTCTGGAGCCGCGACGGGCAGAACTATCCCGCCCCTGTCGTATCCGCAGACGGCACGTCCAAGTACAAGGATGTGAATAACAAGACGCTTGACAAGGGCCTGGTCTATTTCCGCGAGCTGCCTCTGGGCACCTATTACCTGCTGGAGACCGCATACCCTGAACGAAACGGCTCCGGCCGGCGCACTTACTATCTGGAGAGCGATCGCGTATTCAAGCTGGATATCGTGGAAGACGACACGGTGTCCGGAGGAATCAGGATCACCCTCAGCCAGTGGCAACCAAACGATGAAGACATCTTAAACTATGAAGAGCTGGAAAAGATTAGGGTTAAGAACGAATATTACTACGTCGTTGCCAACCAGGAGGTCGTCTGCAAGCTGACGGACGCAAATGACACCCTGCTCTATGTTCAGGGGCACAAGGTCCGTGACAATAAGGATTCCGAAGAGGAAACTGTCAGACTTTTCCCGGCAGTCTATACGACGCTGGAGGAGGGCTTTGACGCTGCGCAGACGGGAAGCTTCGTCTATGAAAACGGTCAACCGGCAGAAGTGAGCGCCCTGAAGCTGAAGGTGCTGAAGGACTGCACATTCTCCGCTCCGGTGGTCTATGACAGCAGCCGTACCATCACCTTTACCACCGCCGAAACAAGGGTGTCGAAGGACAGGTATATCTTCAGCACCACCCGCACCTCGGATACCTCCAGGGCGCTGATCAGCCGCGCCTCCAATGAGGACACCGAGAATAACGAGGTGGGCGCGCTGATTACCCTTGCTTCGGGCGCGAAAATGACCCTGCAGAACATAAGGCTCAATGGTCAGAAGCACAACCAGGCCAGCCCGGACCGCAGGGCCCTCCATGTGACCGATCGAAGCGCATTGACTATACTGAACAATGTGCAGATCGAGAATTTCAAGCAGGAGGTTTCCGCTCAGGGTACCAACGATCAAAGTATCCAGGGCGGCGCGATCCTGCTGAACGACGGTACCGAACTCAGGATCGACGGCGGCTACAGCAAGACAGCCGTATTCTCCAACAATTCCGTCGTGAATGGCCGTCAGGAGGGCGAGACGGGCGCGGACGGCGGCGCGATTGCTGTCGGAGCAAATTGCACCATCAACATCAGCAATGCCCAGTTCACTGGCAACAGCGCCATTGCGGCTGCGACTGAGAAGGGCAACGGCGGCGCGATCAGCATCAAGCAGATCAAAGCTGCCGACGAGGAAGGGAATCCGCTGATTCAGAATGTCGTCTTCTCAAATAACAAGGCCAGCTATCAGGGCGGCGCGATCCAAACCGCACAAGGCGTTTCCCTGACGGTTGAGAACAGTACCTTCCAGAAAAATACTGCCAATAATGGTGATGGCGGCGCGATTGCCGCGCTCTCCGAGGCGGAGAACGAGACTCAGCTGACGATCACAGGAGGCACCTTCACCGGCAATAAGGCAGCCAACGGCGGTGCGGTTAAGATCGGCGGCTACGGTACGCTGAATCTGGACGGAAACGTGGCCATGAGCGGCAACAACGCGACAAATGGCGGCGCGGTCGCGGTGGCCCCGGGAGCGAGGGCGACCTTCACAAGCGGAACCATCCGCAACAATACGGCAACTAAAAACGGCGGCGCGTTCTATGTGGAGGGCAGGCAGCAGACAAGCCAGGATGGCACAGCTGAGATCACGGTAGAGGATAGCGGCAATCTGACTGTCAACGGAGGAAGCATCACCGCCAATAAGGCAACGGTCAACGGCGGCGCGGTCTATATCCAGGCTTACGCCGAGGCGACGGTTTCCGGCGGAAGCGTTACGGACAACACCGCCAGGCTTGGCAGCGCGCTCTACGTCGATGACAATGCTACGGCTGCCGTCACAGACGGACGCATCACCGGCAATAAAGCCACCGATAACAACAACGGCGGCGCGATCAACGTGGGCGGCGCTGCATCACGGTTGAACTTCTCCGGCAGTCCGGTGGTCTATGACAACCCCAATGCCACGACAGGTACCCAGCAGAAGAACGTGGTGCTCAGCAGGAATACCAACGATATCATCAATGTCGTCGACGATGGTATGCTGGAATCCGCGAAGATCGGCGTATACACGACTACCACTGCGATTGGCGGCGGGAAAACCGTGCGCAGCGAACACGGCGTGGCCGGTATGCCCTTTGGTCGGTTCCCCGAGGGCAAAGTGGACAACCTGAACGTCTTTATCAACGACATCCCCGACAATTTCGGACATCCCTTTGGCACCACCGGAGCAGAAGCATGTACGCTCTACTGGCGCGACTACATCGCCCGCGTGGTGGACAAGGACAATATAGTGACTTTCTATGAATACCTGTGCGATACCACCGAACAGGGCTTGAGCAAGAAGGGCGCCTTCGACTACGCCAACGCGCTGAACGGCAAAGTGACCATTGAGACGCTGCTGCCCGAACACGCGCGCTATACCCTGCCCGAGGCGGTGACCTTTACCGAGGACAGGGCTGTGACGCTGTGCACCACGCAGTTGAATGCCTATAACCCGAACGGTTTCATCACCCAGATCACTCGCGGTGGCAACAGTGCCGCGAACTATGACAGTGCCTCGATGTTCACCGTGGGCGCGGGGAGCCTGACGCTGAACCACATCGCACTGGACGGCAATAAGGACAACCGCACCGCGGTTTCGGCCAACGGCGGCATCGTGCGGGTGAATGCAGGCAGCCTGATCATAGAGAGGGATGCGACGCTGCAAAATTCTGCGACCACCGGCAACGGCGGCGCCGTGTATGTGAACAGTCTCGCGACGGTCGAGGTGAAAGACGGCGCGATTGTCAACAACGCAGCAAACGGCGGCGGCGCAGTCTATATCGCATCTACCGGCAATATGAGAATGTCTGGCGGTAGCGTCTCTGCCAACGAGGCCACCAACGGCGGCGGCGTGTACCAAGCGGGTGGCGACTTCACCATGACCGGCGGCACGATCGGCGGCACGGCGAACAGGGCCACCAACGGCGCGGGCATCTACATGGAAGCCGGGTCGGCGGCGGTGTCCGACGGCAGCATCACCGGCAATACGGCGACGGGAGACGGCGGCGGCGTGTACAACGCGGGCGGTGTGTTTGCCCTGTCTGCCAGCGGCACAGTCACAGGCAACAGCGCGGTCAACGGCGGCGGCCTGTACAACAATAGCACCGGCACAGCCGCAGAGGGAGATAAACCGGCGGTGCCCGGCATCCGCCTGTCCGGCGGCAGCGTCTCTGCCAACGAGGCCACCAACGGCGGCGGCGTGTACCAAGCGGGTGGCGCCTTTACCATGACCGGCGGTACGATCGGCGGCACGGCGAACAGGGCCACCGACGGCGCGGGCATCTATGTGGAGACCGGCTCGGTGGAGGTATCCGGCGGCAGCATCACCGGCAATACGGCGACGGGAGACGGCGGCGGCGTGTACAATGCGGGCGGTGTGTTTGCCCTGTCTGCCAGCGGCACAGTCACAGGCAACAGCGCGGTCAACGGCGGCGGCGTGTACAACAATAGCACCGGCACAGCCGCAGAGGGAAATAACCCGGCGGTGTCCGGCGTCACCCTGTCCGGCGGCAGCATCGGCAGCAACACGGCAACCACCAACGGCGGCGGCGTGTACCTGAACAACACCAGCACGTTCAACCTCACCGCAGGCAGCGTCACCGGCAACACGGCCACAGTCAACGGCGGCGGCGTATACTTGAACGGTGCCAGCGCGCTCACCCTGTCCGGTAGTGGCAGCGTTTCCAACAACACGGCCACGGCCAACGGCGGCGGCGTATACCTGAACGACGCCAGCACGTTCACCATGTCCGGCGGCAGCGTCACTGACAACAAGGCTACGACCAACGGCGGCGGCGTGTACCAGAACAGCGCCGGTAAAGCCGCAGCGGGCGAGCAACCTGCGGTGTCCGGCTTCACCCTGTCCGGCGGCAGCGTTACCGGCAATACGGCAAAGCTGGGCGGCGCGGTGTATGTGGTTGACGGGAAGACCTTCGCCATGTCCGGCGGCAGCATCACCGGCAACACGGCCAGCGAAACCAACGGCGGCGCGATCAACGTGAGCGGCTTGAACGCGAAGCTCAATTTCTCCGGCAGCCCGTTGGTCTACAACAACCGCGGAACGGACCAGTCAGCACAGATGAACGTGGTGCTGAGTGAGAACAGCAATGACGTCATCAACACCGGCACGGCGGGTCTCGCGGGAGGCCTGGTGGGCGTCTACGTGATCAATGGCGATAATGATGC
The DNA here is from genome assembly GCA_045637485.1 of Clostridia bacterium. Taxonomy (GTDB): domain Bacteria; phylum Bacillota; class Clostridia; order Christensenellales; family Aristaeellaceae; genus UBA2862. Next base: position 41,074 of record JAZTZK010000369.1, on the reverse strand, counting down.
CATTTACAAAGCGCACGGCACAGTTGGCTTGCCCTTCGGCACCTTCGGGGATGTCGGCCATGCCAACCCCTCGGTGTTCATCAACGATCGGATCCCCGCGTTGTATGGCGTGAACAAGGACGATAATAGGATCTATTGGATGGATCCCGTCTGCAAGCTGACGGACGTTGGCAACAATCTACTGTACAGGGAAATCACGCTCACTATCAACGATGTTCCTACGCCGACGAAGGTGGCCGCAGTCTATCCCTCCGTCAGGGATGGCTTCGCGGATGCCGCCCAGGCACTGTATAAGTGGAATGGAGAGACGTATGTCGCATATGCCGCCGAGCAACCCATCCAGTTGAAGATGCTGAAGGATTATGAGCTCAACGGAGATGAGATCATCACCTTCACGAGGAACCGGGTCCTGACCTTCACGACGGCGGAGAATAGCCTTGATGCGAATACACTGGACGATGGCGACGTGTTCATCTATATGCCGGTGGAAAGCGTGAAGGAGGAGACGACCGACGAAGCAATCATTCAGCGCAGGACCTGCGCTACCCTCACGAGGGCGCAGTCTACCGGCTCGATGTTTACCATCGGCACGGGCAACGCGTTGACGGTCTCCAACCTGATCTTCGACGGCGGCAGCAACGCCAGGTTGACTACGGCCGATGTGAACGGCGGCGCGTTCAATATCACCTCCGTCACCACCGCGGCATTCACTGGCGTGACGCTGAAGAACCTGAATGCCACCGGCAACGGCGGCGCGATCAGCAGCACCGCTGGCACGCTGAGCTTGACCGGCACGAAGGTTGAGGACTGCCGAGCCACTGGCAACGGCGGCGCAATCTACAGCACGGCGACGGGCACGACGCTGACCAACAGCACCGTCGACGGCAAGACCGGTTCCGCGGAAGTGACCAATGCTGCGAATGGCGGCGCGGTCTATGCCAGCGGTACGGTGGCGATAAACGGCAGCACGATCCGGAATTGCACGGCCTCCACGGCGGGCGGTGGCCTGTACATTGCCAATGGCGGCAGCCTGACGGTTGGCAACCATACGGTTGATAACGTGGTGAAGAACACCGCGATCACCGATTGCAAGGCGGTGAGCGGCGCGAATTCAGACGTCGGCAACGGCGGCGGTATCTATGCGACCGGCGCGGTGACGATCACAGGCAGCGGCGAAAGCAGCAATGCGGTGATCACTGGCTGCGCGGCAGGCGCCAACGGCGGCGCGGTGTACTTGGCCGAGAATGCGTCGCTGTCCCTGGAAAATGCCGCCAAGCCAAGCACTATCAGTGGCAACATCGCCACGACCAACGGCGGCGCGATTTACGCGCAGTCGGGCGCAAGCGTGACTATCAGTAGCGGCAACATTACCGGCAACTCGGCGGGCAAGGGCTCGGCAATCTATGTAAATGCCGGAGCCGCGCTGAACATGTCGGGCGGCAGGATCACGGAGAATACCGTGACAGAAAACGCTGGCGCGATCGAGGTGGGGGGCGACTCCGCAAAGCTGAACTTCACCGGAAGCGCTTACGTCTATGACAATAAATATGGCGACAACCAGAAAAACGTGGTGCTGTCCGTAGACAGCAATGGGGTCATCTATGCCAAGGGCCTCGGTAATACCGCAAAGATCGGCGTCTATACGCCGAAGGAGGAGCTGTTCAAGGCCCACGGCGTGGGCGGCGCGCCCTTTGGCACGTTTACCAATGCTGCCAATCTGGACCGCTTCATCAACGATTGGAATACAGAACTGACGGGCATGAAGCTGGACGACCAAAGCATCTACTGGGGGCCGGTAATCGCAAGGGTGAGCAGCGACAATGGCAATACCTGGCGCTATTTCAGCGCGTTGGTGAACGATAAAAATGAGCCGACGATAACGGGCGCCTTCGATTATGCGGCATCCCTGGATAACAATGTGATCATCGAGACACTGCTGGCGACGCACGAACGCTATAATGTGACCGCGGGGGTTGAATTCCAGAAGGATCGCTCAGTGACGCTGCGCACCACGCCGGATATAACCTGGAACCCCGAGCGCTTCACAAGCACCGTAACCCGGAATATTGGCAATTCTGGGAGCATGTTTGCGGTTAAGGCCGGTACGTTCAAGGTGGAGAATATTACCCTGGACGGCGGCAGTACACCTACCGAGGCAAACGGCTGCATCGTCAATATAAGTGCCGGCACCTTGGCGATAGAGACAGGCGCGACGCTCCAAAACGCCGTCACCACCGGCAACGGCGGCGCGGTGTATGCGACGGGAACTGCGACGGTTGTTAATATGAACGGCGGCAAGATCATCGGCAATACTGCTGCCAACGGCGGCGGCGTGTACGTAGACGGCAGAGCGACGATGACCCTCAGCGGCAGCGCGGCCATCACCGGCAATACCGTGGACGCGGTGGCCAACGGCGGCGGCGTGTATATTGCCGGCAGTGGGACCGGGGCAAATGCCGTACACGGCACGGTTCAAGTTCAGGACGCTGTGCGGATCATCAACAATACCGCGGGCTCGGGTTCTGTTCGCTCCAACCTGGCCATCTACGGTGACAAGAGCCTGGTGGTGGACGGCAATCTGACCACCGACGCGGCCATCGGCATCTGCACCGAGAAGGAGGACGATATCGACCAGATCGGCGTGGAGACGGCTGTCCGTGAGAATCTGAACAAGATCACCTATGACCGGGATACCAGCATCTACGCGATCCCGTTCGGCACGAAGAAGGTCGTTTGGAACTTCTCGCCGGTGTGCAAGCTGACGGACGGCAGCAATAACCTGCTGTACCGCAATGCGGACCTTGAGCCCGCGGTGTACATGACCTTGGAGGAAGGATTTACTGCCGCGGCGGGCCCGCTGACCAACAGGAACAAGTCCACAATCGCTGCAAGCGACGATGTGAAACTGAAGATGCTTCAGGATTACACGATGACGAACGGCGCCAGTTATACCAACGCAGCCAGGACTGTGACCTTTACCACGGCAACCAAGGGAGAAACAGATGGATATCCATATCGGGGCACCACAGATGCCGCGACGGTTACCCGTGGAGTGAACACAGCTGGCGAAAACGGAGCCAATACGTTTACCGGCTCTATGCTCACAGCGAATGGAAATGTTATCCTGGAGAAGATTACGCTTGACGGCGGGGCGGAGTATAGCATTTCCGGAGAAAACACAGGTAAGCGCGCGGCGACTGATGGCGGAATCGTGATGGTCAACAGCGGCGAGCTGAAAATTACCGATAACGCGACACTGCGTAATTCCGTGACCACCGGCAACGGCGGCGCGGTGTATGCAAACAACGGCGCGACGGTCAATATGACCGGCGGCACGATCACTGGCAACGCCGCTGCCAACGGCGGCGCGGTGTACGTTGCTGGAACCGGCACGAAATTGATCGTGAGAGGCGGCAACATCCAGTCCAATACCGCAAGTGCGAACGACAATGCAGATGGCCTTGGCGGCGGCGTGTATGTGGGTACGGGTGCGAGCCTGACCATGTCCGGCGGCACCATTGGCGGCAGCGGGAATGCCAACAATGCAAAGGATGGCGCGGGCGTGTACCTGGTGGGTACCGGCTCGATCGAGGGCGGTACCATCAGCCATAACAGCGCTTCCGGCAACGGCGGCGGCGTGTATGCCAGAAACAGCCTGAACCTGAGTGGTATGAATATCACCGGCAATACCGCTGGCAATGCTAACAGCGCTGGCAACGGCGGCGGCGTGTATGTCACCGGAACCGGCACGAAACTGACAATGAGTTCAGGTTACATCAGTGCCAATACTGCCACGGCGGTCGGCAACCAGAGTGGCCTTGGCGGCGGCGTGTATGTGGATACGGGCGCGAGCCTGACCATGTCCGGCGGCACGATCAGCTCTAACAGCGCGACCAATGGCGGCGCGATTGACGTTGGCGGTACCGCTGCGCGCCTGAACTTCTCCGGCAATCCCACCGTTTACGGCAATCCGGGCGCGAACGGCCAGCAGAAGAACGTGGTGCTGAGCGTGGACAGCAACGCGGTCATCAACGTCATAGACAAGCTGGAAACCACCGCGAGGATCGGCGTATACGCGCCGAAGGAAAAAATCGTCGGCAAGGACGTCACGCTCTATCAGGAGCATGGCGTGCAGGGCATGCCTTTCGGCGCGTTCATTTCCGGCACCGAGGATAATCTGGGCGTGTTCATCAACGACTGGGATGAAAAGACCTACGCAGTCAGCGCCGAGAGCGGCAACAATATCGAGTGGGCCACGCTCATTGCCCGCGTTTCCAACGACGGCGGCAGAACGTGGACCTACCACGACTGGCTGTCCAACAATAAGACGTACACCAGGAACGGCCAAACGCTCCGGCGGGGCGCCTTCGATCAGGCCGCAAGTCTCAATGACGATGTCATTGTTGAAACGCTGTTTGAGACGCACGACCGGTACACATTGACAGGTGAGATTGACCTCGAAAGGAACCGAAAGGTGACGCTGCAAACGACTGCCGACAACACCTATAATCCCGACAGTTTTGTCACCACGATCAAGCGCGGTGCATTTACGAGCGACACCGCCAGCATGTTCAAAGTCAATGCCGGCACGTTCCTGGTCACGAACATGACTCTGGACGGCGGTGTGGTCTACGACGACGAAGGCATGAATATCGGCATGTCCACCAAAGCCAACGGTGGTATCGTGCGAGTCGTTGCAGGTGGGTTGACCGTCGACACAGGCGCAACCCTGCAAAACTCCGAAACCACGGGCAACGGCGGCGCGGTGTACGCGGAGGGCAACGGCAGCCAGATTATAATAACCGGTAACGCTGCCATATCCGGCAATACGGCCACCAAGGGCGGTGCGATCTTCGCGACGGCCGAGAGCAGAGTAACTATCTCCGGCGGTACGATCAGCGGTTTGGTTAACAACACGACCAGCAAAAACAGCGCTACTGATGGCGGTGCGGTGTACCTTGACTATGCCAGCAATTTCGCTATGAGCAGTGGTATCATTCAGAACCACGCTGTTTCCGGCAACGGCGGTGGTGTGTACCACGCGAGCACTGGCACTGTTGCCTTCACGGGTGGCACGATCCAGAACAACAAAGCGCCGGGCGACGGAACCAATGTAACCACCGGCAACGGCGGTGGCGTGTACGTGGCGTATGGGTCGACGCTGACCATGAGCAACACAACCGTCACCGGAAACGAGGCTGAAAAGGGCGGCGGCGTGTTTGTGAAGGGCCCCGAGGACAATAACACAGAAAGCACTGTTTCCGTGACGATCTCGGGAGGCGTGATTTCCAATAATACCGCGACAAACAATGGCGGCGGCGTGTTCATCAATGAGGGCAGAAGGGCTACTATTGACGACGGCGCAGTTCTAAGCGGAAATCTGGCTTTGGCAACAACGGCTGTTGGAAATGGACGTATGACCAGTAACGCCCGCAGAGAAGATGATCACAACGGTGTTGGTGGCGCAGTTTATCTCGATCGTAAGGCCGTGCTGAGTGTAACAAACGCCACGATTTCCGGAAATGAAGCCTACAGGGCCGGTGGCGGTGTCTATGTCTATGCCTCCACCTACCGCCTTGGCGAGCTCACGCTCAGCAAAGTGAATGTGGCGGATAACGTAGCTGGCTGCGGCGGCGGCATCGGCGGCATCAATATGGCCCATATCTATATCAAGGATGACTCCGTGATCTCCGGCAACCAGGCCGTCGTGCGGGATACCCCCACGGCGGGCACTAAGACGATCTACCACAATGGCTGCGGCGGCGGCATCGGTCTGGAAAGCTTCAGCTATACCCATGTCAATGCTGAAAACACCCGGAGCATCCTGAATGTCACCGGCGGCAGGATCGAAAACAACACCGCGGCGAACAGCGGCGGCGGCGTCTGCCTGGGTGCTGGTGTTGATAATGTGGACGGCGGTTCGCCCTACTGCGTCCTTAACGGCGTAACCATCAGCGGAAACACTGCCACGACAGGCGGCGGCGGCTGCGCGGGCAATATCACGCTTATCAATACGAGGGTCACCGGTAATACATTGTCCCGGGAAGACATCAACGGTGGCGCGGGCTTCTGTGTCCTCGGCACGCTGACCCTGGGCCAAGCGGGCAAAGATGACACTACCACCATCACGAGCAATAAGGCATCCGATGGCGATGCTTCTGACCTTGCTCTGTGGCGCAGTACTTCGCAGGTCGTAGACTACAACCACGACTATGCTATCAACCTACTCGGCAACTTCAGTGGTGAGATTCTGGTTGCCAATCCCGGCGAGGCCTTCACCTACTGCGGCGATACGGCAGATGGCGACTATCTCCAGGATATGGCGGACGGCACCCACAGGATCATGTCTCAGGATGGCTCTGAGCTGTACGTGCGTGTAGACCCGGATGACGCGACCAAGCTCATCTGGTGGAAGACGCCGGTCTGCAAGATCACAGATAACAATGGAGACCGGATTGACTTCAAGATCAACAACATCGGTGTTGAGATGAAGGGCGTTTTCGCTTCCATTGAGGACGCAAATGAAGTGGTCTACAAGAACAATCAGGTGACCTACCATTATACCGATGGAAGTGCCGCTCCAAGGCCGACGCAGATTCAGATGCTCGTGCCGGTATACGATATGCCAGAGAAAGAGCGTACGCTGGGAGGCCCCTATAGCAATATGCCTCCCGTGCTCACGCTGACGACGGCTGCTGCGGGGAAGGGCGCCTTCGATTTCCCCGAGGGCGAGGTGGATGCCGAAGGTAAGCCAAGAAGCCGGATTGTCGCGCATGCGGAGGAAACTGGCGAAAACGCCTATGCGCTGTTCAAGCCCGGCACGAACACCTTCACGCTGAAGAACATCATCATCGATGGCAACTATCAGGAAGGTGTCACCGGGAAGGTCAATCGAATCCTTGATATCTATGGCGGCACGGTGACCCTTGGCGAGGGCGCATTGCTGGTCAACGGCTATGATTTTTCTTCGACCAAGAAGAACGGCGGCGCGATCCTGTTGGAAAGCGGCACGCTGATCATGGAGGAAGGCGCGGAGATTCGCAACTGCCTGGCCGATAACGGTGGCGCGGTGTACGTCCATAGCGGCGCGAAGATGACCATGAATGGGGGCACGATTTCCGGCAACAAAGCGGTCAATAAAGGCGCGGGCATCTACTTGGAGGAGGGTTCAACCCTGAACATCCAGGGCAGCCCGAACTTCGGCGGAACCGGAACCGCGGACAGTACCGGTAAAAATCCGACCGCTGCCATTAGCGGCCCGGTGGAAGATGCCGACGGTGTAATTACCAACGGCAACTATAACTACGTCGTCACGTTGAAGAAGGCAAGCGCAGCTGCAACCAGCGCCACTAATGGCCAGATGAATTATGTCACCGCACGTCAGGACATCTTCCTGGCAGGCTATGAGAGTGGTAACGCGACCTCCATCGTCGTGACTGGTGCAATCACTTCCGCTCCCGGCTCCATTTGGGTGTGGGCTGATAAGGACCTTCACGCCAAGATGCTCACACAGTTCGCGACGTTGGATGTCAACTTGCTGAATGGGGACAAGACCGCGATTGACACCACGAAGATCACGCAGACGCAGTTGGATGCTACCTATTTGACCTTCCGCAACGCCCAGGACGATGTGACCACCGAATGCGGCGGCGACTACCTGACCGGTCAGGAGGGCGATTCCATCGACCTGATCAAGTGGACTGGCGGCTTCGACTTCGTGTTCAAGAAGATCGACGGTGACGGCAATGCGCTGTCCGACGTGGAGTTTAAGCTGTTCTTGTCGGGAAAAGACAGCAGCGGCAATTATGTTCCCGTGACGGATACCACCAGCGGAGAGATGGTAGCCTACCAACAGACGGACAAGGAGAATGGCGGCAAGAAGGATGCGACAGCGACGTCAGGAAGAGGCACACAGACTGATCCGCTTGCAGGTACGGATGCTGAACATGCCGTGGCCATCAAAGTGAATACTGGGACGGACGCTGAACCTGTAATTGCGAATCCTGATCCAAAGGTTTACGGTGAAGGCCTTGCCGTGTTCGAGAAGATTCCACCGGGAGTATACTTCATCAAGGAGACTACAGACGCAGATGGCATTGTGACAATAGGTACGAAGAAGTATAAGCCTGTTGAGGACATGTACATGGTCGACCTGAACGGCAAGGGATACTTCACCATCACCAAGGTGGAAGTGGGCGAGGACAGCAACAAGGAACCCACGTATACCAATAAGGGTGCTGCGCCTACGGAGACGCTGAGCTTCGGCACGGGTGATACCGCCTATACGGTGGATGTGGCCCTGGCAATGAATGTCGATGCGCGTACCCGCAAGGTCATCCTGAAGAAGGTGGATGGAAGCTCTACGCCGCTGAAAGATAAGTATTTCACGGTGAAGTACGCCGACAAGCAGACGGTTGTAAAGGTGGATGGAGTGTCCCTTGAGAAATTGCAGTCGGGTGTTGGCGGCGCGTTCTGGATTGGCAAGCTGCCGTTCGGCATCTACTACATGGAGGAGTTTGAAAGCGATGAAGCTGACGCTCCCGTTACCAGGTACTTCAAGTTCAAGGTGGACGAGACTGGCGTTTCGAAGCCGTCGGGAGCCAATTGGACACTGACCAACAAGCTGGACGAATCAACCACCCCGTTGCCCTGATGGGCAATGGGATGGCTGGTTCGAAGCCCGGACCCATGACAACACTGCAACAAAGCAACCGGAGGTGATGGCGCATGAACGCCATGAAAAACAAGATACAATCCCAAAGGGGTGCGTCCATCACCTTCGCTTTGCTGTTGTTTTTGGTGTGCGCCATGGTGTGCTCTGTGGTAATTGTGGCAGCTACAACAACTGGCGGACGCATGAGTAATTTGCCGGATATCGATCAGAGGTACTATGCTGTAAGCTCAGCAGCAGAGTTGCTTGGGAATACGCTGGATGAACAGGTAGTCACTGTGGTGAAGAGCAGAGAAAGGACAATAGTTAACAAATATAAAGCAGATGATACGCGGGATGGAGATCCTGTGAAGACTCCAAAAGCTCTAATAACAGAGATATATCCCGGGGATCCCTCGGAGGATTCCACACTTTTGAAAGTAGAAAGTAGTTATTCGCTGCTCACCAGCATTGCAGACAAATTGACAAACAACGTATTGATTGATATGGATGAAGACACGGTTAAGCCAACTCCTCGGGAGTCAACAGATACTTTCCCAATAAAGGTTTCGAGGAAGATTAATGCGACCGGCGATTTAAAGCTGAGCAGCGATAGCAGCTTAACTAATATTGAAGGACTCGCAATCCTCTCTGTTGATATTTATCAGCAGCTTGATGAAGATGGAACATTGACGTTCTACGTTTCCAAACCAGTGAAGAACAGCTCGGGTAATGTTACAGGAGCATACACACTTCGCCTGATCTTCGCGGCTGACAAGACCAAGGATTGTGTTTCTCACACAGAGCATGGAGTATCGGTGGCAGATGAAACAGGGAAATATACTGTTACTGATACAGAGACTAAGACGACGACGATCAAATACAAGTGGACGTTGACGAGAATAGAGAAGAGCATAGTGCCAACAGGTTTCCCGGTTTTGGCGTAGAAATGAACGGCTGTATTTGCGCGGTCGCTTTGGATTTCCAATAATCAAAGAGTGAGGAAGAGGAAATGAATATTAAGGCAAAGCTGAATAGTAAAGTAGGAGAAACCATCGGTGAAACTCTTGTGGCGCTGTTGATTTCCGCGCTCGCATTAACGATGCTTGCCGGAGCTATCTCTACAGCAGCTAAATTGATTACAAGGAGTGAAACTGTAATGGAAAACTATTATGCAGGTATAAATACTTTGGGTAACCCGAATGAAAATGGCTTAACCATTGCACTTAGTGATGGAACGAAGCTTATCGGAGGAAGCAACTCTATTGGAGTGAAATTTTCAAAAAATGAAGCCTTCAGCAGCAAACCGATAATAGCCTACAAATATGATAAGAATGGTTTATGATTTGGATGAATAAGGTAATTGCATACAATACTGAGATAATGAACAGGAGTGGAAAGCAAGTGATCAAAAAGATAAAAAACCAAAAAGGCTTTTCATTAGCTGAAATGTTGCTTGCAATTTTGATTCTTCTTCTGGTTTCAGTGATTGTCGCAAACGGGGTTCCTGCCGCCCAGAGCGCGTATGAGAAAGTAGTCATTGGGGCGAACGCGAAGGTTTTATTATCGACAACAATTTCAGCCTTGAGGGATGAATTGGCCACAGCGACGAATGTAACGGTTGCTACAGATAAAAAAACTATAACATATTACAGCGCAGACAAGGGCGCTGCGTCAGAGCTTTATATAGTTGAGGAAAATGGCATTCCCGTTATCAAGCTGAAAGAATATAGCAGTGCTGATCCTATTGAGTTCAATGAGGACAAGACGATTTATTCTGATAAGGTGAGGAACCTTGTGTCAGAAAAAGCAGCAACGGGGGATTTGTATGTGACGTATGACTCTATCGAAAATTATACGATTGGTGATGAATCTACTATTACTATAAAAGGCCTAAAAGTTGGCAGGAAGTCAAAGACTACTGAACTTGCAACGGCGGACCTGACGATCAGGTTTATCATTCCAGCAAAAGTGGAATAGGAAGAATAAGGTGGTGTATAACTTGAAAATTAATAATTCTCAAAAACCACGCAGAAGAGCTGTAAGTCGAGCGGGCTTTACTATGGCGGAAATGTTGATAGTAATAGCCATTATTGGTGTGTTGTCAGGCGTAGCATTTGTGGCTGTTCAATCGCATCAAAAATCTCTCCAGCTGGCAGAGATGGATTCCATTGCAAAGGAAATCTTTGTGGCAGCCCAAAACCATTTGCTCATGGCTGAAAACGAGAAGTATCTTGGAAGCACTGACTTTGGTGAGTCTTTTGATGCAACCAAAGGCATTTGCTATTTCACAGTAAAAAAGGGAAGTGGATTCTCCTCGAATAATACTCTTCTTGATCAGATGCTACCTTTTGGTTCTGTCGATGAAACGGTTCGCGCTGGTGGAAGCTATATAATCTTTTACCAGCCTGATGCGGCATTGGTGTTGGATGTGCTTTATACAAATGGTGATTACACATTCGAAGCTGATGATCGTGCTTCTTTTGCCGGTGACAGCAACAAAAGCAGCCGAAAAGGAAATCAGCCAATTATCGGATGGTATGGGTCATCTGGTGTTGATGGTGACGGGGTAGCTACAATAGCAGATGGATCAAGACTGGACCAGCCTACAATCTTAGTGGAAAACGCTGAAAAGCTGCGAGTTACTGTGACTGATCCAAATAAAGATAATACAGCTGAGGATATTTCACTTGTATTGATAGTAAGCGAACTTGATTTGAATGGAGAGGAAACAGGGGAGAAGAAAGCCATCAGGCTTCGTGTACCGACAGGGAAGATGCCGGATATGGATTATTTAGAGGAACCTTCAATAGATGGTAGTTATAAGGTTATCCTTGATGATATATCTACAATTGGCAAACATTTTGCGAATATAAAAACGGATACAACTCCGAATAAGGGGTTTATTGCGGGATGTAATATTTCTATCCAGGCAATAGCCTACAATACAGAAAAGGTTACAAATATTGCTTATAGCGATATTGAGGTAACGAACAGCCTGTTTGAAAGTATAAGTGTGAATAACAGCGGTGTTGTTACGGCAACAATCAACAATATCCGCCATCTGGAAAACCTGGATGAGGATATATCCGGAATTGCTGTAGGTACAGGGAATGGGCAGATCAGTCTGAAAAAAGCAAACCAGACCAGCGATATTAGCTGGACGATATTCAAAGGTAAACTGAGTGGAACAAATACACAGATTTATCCTCTTGATTCTGATTCGGCTCCAACAACCAAAGACTGCTACATGCCTGTAAGCCTGGGATATCCGATTTCCTATGATGGTCAGAACCACAATGTTTATGATATTAAGGTTTCGAATGCTGGAGCCTGTGGAATGTTTGGTGTGGTGATTGCAGGCAATGAGATCAAGAACCTTGCTCTGCATGATTTCAGTATTACATCAAGTGGAAATGATACATCTGGTGGAGCAACAATAGCGGGTGATGCAGGTGCATTGGCTGGTTCTATGACCAATACGACCGTGACCAATGTGGTGGCGTATAATACCGGCACGGAAAAAACGGCTACAATCACTGGTACAGGCAGTGTGGGTGGTTTGATCGGAAAGACCACAGGATGCACGGTAGAGAAATCAGCTGCGGCTCTGGCAGTTAAAACCAGTCAAAGCAGTTCAGGGAGCGCTGGTGGACTAATCGGAACCAGCAGTGGGGGATTGGTGATAGCATCTTACTCTGGTGGACACACTGAAAAAGCAGAGTATTATGCACATAATACAGGAGGAGTACGGACGAATGCTATTTACAATGTAACAGGTGGAGCATATGCCGGTGGATTGATCGGTGATGCTGAGGATACTACAATCAGCCAGTGCTATTCCACCTGCTCTGCCACAGGTGCAACAGCGGGCGGTTTGGTAGGTACGGCGACCGGCAATATCCAAAAATCCTACTGTACAGGTTTGGTGAGCGGCACTACCGCTCAGGGTGCGTTTACGGGAGCTTACTCAGGAACTGCCACAGAATGTCTCTACTTTGAGATTGTCAATGAGATTGCGGACACGGCTAATGGAGGGTTCAGGTATTTGAAGGCTGTTGGGGATAAAGATTATCCGAACATAACGTCTTTGGATAATGATTTTTCTACCTATAACGCTTTCTCATGGCCAGGTGCTGATGTCGTGTGCCCGTGGAAGAAGGCTACTGTTTACGACAAAATGTTGATTACGTATTATGGAGAGACGAATACATCTGGTCGGTCTGCATTATATAATTTGCAGACAGTTGAGCAATTGGGTTATTCACGTGTATATGCTGTAGATCAGAAGGACGCTGATGGTAATATCATAAATTATGCTGATTTCGTATCTCAACACTACGGCGACTGGCCTGCTCCGGAGATCTTTGTGGTGAATACACAGTAAGAGTAAAACGCATTTCGACGGAACGGCATTTGGAGGCAACGGTAGAAACATAGCGCCGCCTCCCTCCGGTCAAGGCTTTGGAGCGCAATGTAGTATACAACATCCGTCCCAAATGACTTGCTTCTCCGCATGGACGCCGCCGTTGCGTTTGCCGTGAACCGACAAAAACAGCGCGCAAGGGTTGATATCAACCTCTGCGCGCTGTTTCCTGTTAAGCGTGAGTCATCGCCCAGCGCCTGGGCGATGCGGGCGAGGGTCAGGGTGCTATTCCCCGGCCTGTTCCGCCGCCTGGCGCTTCATCTGGCTGTCGATGTTGTTGATGCCAACCACGATGCTGCTGTCGCTGCTGCCCAGGGCCGCGGCCTTCAGGCTGACGTGGATGGGCTCGCCGTTCAGTATCAGCCGGTAGGCGAGGGTGAACGCGCCGCTTTCCCTGATCGTGCGCAGCACGTTCTCCTTCGTGAAGCAGTCGAGGACCCTGCGCTGGTCGTCGGGATGCACCACCCGCAGGGCGTTCCTGCGGGTGAGGCCGAAGAAGTCCTCGCCCTCCTTCCCGATGCCCAGGTCCGCATAGGCGCTGTGGGAGGTGAACTCGGTGAAGCGGTCCGTGCGGGTGTCCACGTAGCAGATGCTGAAATAGTCGGCGGCCAGCGCCTGGGCCAGGCGGGCATAGGTCAGCCGGTTCCCGGCGCGCAGCATCGGGGCCGGGTCCGCCAGCCAGGGCTGGGCCTGCACGCCCGCCTCGGGGTCGCCCTTCAACAGCAGCGCCTTTTCCTCGATGAAGCGCTCGAAGGCCTCCGGCGGCACGGGCTTCGAGAAGTAGTAGCCCTGTACGTAGTCGCAGCCCATCATCTTCAGGGCCTCCACCTGCTCCCGGGTCTCCACGCCCTCGGCGATCGTCGGCACGCCCAGGTATTCCGCGATGTCGATGATCAGCTCAATCATGCGGGTGTCGCCGCTGCCGGAGAAGGCGTTGCGCACGAAGGTCATGTCAAGCTTCAGCGCGTCCAGCGGCAGGCGGGAGATCATGCCCAGCGAGGAATAGCCGGTGCCGAAGTCGTCCATCTCCACCCGCAGGCCCATCGTCCGCAGGCTCTGCACCGTGGAGATGATCAGCGATTCGTTGTCGGTGTAGGCGGATTCGGTGATCTCGGGGATCAGCTCCTCCGGCGCGAGGGCGTTGACCTTCAGCAGCGTCTCAAAGGTCTGGGAGATCTTGGGATCGAACATGTCCACCCGGGACACGTTCACCGACACGGGGATGGACAGCCCGAAGCGGTTCTTCCAATCCCGCACCTGGGCGGCGGCCTGACCCCAGACGTAGTGGTCCAGCCGCTGGATCATGCCGTTTTCCTCGAACAGCGGTATGAACACGCCGGGGCTTACCAACCCAAGCCGGGGATGCTGCCAGCGGATCAGCGCCTCTGCGCTGGACAGCACGGGCGCGTCGGGGCGGATGTCATACTTCGGCTGGTAGTAGACCACGAACTGACCCTCGCGGATGGCCTGGTCGAATTCCTCCGTCAGCTGCTCGGCGAACAGCTCGGCCTCGTGCAGCTTGTCGTCGTAGACCGCGATGCTCTGGGTGTAGTTGCCTCGGATGCTGTCGGCGGCGGCGCAGGCCCGGTCGAAACGCTGCTCGATCTCGACGGACTTGTCCACATTGGGATAGACGCCCATGCGCAGGCGTGTGCGGTTGGCGGCGTCCCCGTCGTCGTTGATGGCGGTGGACAGCCTTTCAAACAGCGCCTCGCAGTCTCCGCCGTGGGGACGGTAGAGCAGGAAGGTATCGGCCTCCCGTCGGCAGGCCATGCCCCCGGAGCGCTGGGCTAACCCCAGAAGCTGCTCTCCGATGCGGCGCAGGAGCTGGTCGGCGTAGGCCCTGCCATAGCGCTCGTTGATGATGTGAAAGCGGTTGATGTCCACCACGACCGCGTCCATGGCCGTTTCCCTGTGGTGCTGGTCAAAGCTGGAGATGTAATTGTAGAAGTATTCCCGGTTGAACAGCCCGGTCAGCGGGTCGCGCTCGGTGGAGCGGATGATCTGCCGGTCCTCGGACAGCTCGATGATGCGGCGGACGCGGGCCAGTATCACGCTGCGCATCGGATAGGGCTTGGGGATGAAGTCGAAGGCCCCAAGCTCCAGGCTGTCCACCTCCGCGTCATGGTCCGCGGTCATCACGATCACGGGGATCCGCGCCAGCTCGGGGGATTCCTTCAACAGCCGCAGCACCGCCATGCCGGACATCACCGGCATGATCAGGTCCAGCAGGATCAGCGAAATGTCCGCCGCCCGCTGCTTCGCCAGCTCCAGCGCCTCCTGGCCGTTGGCCGCGTAGAGCACGCGATAGTCGTCCTCCAGCAGCGTTCCGAGCAGATCCCGGTTGATCTGCTCGTCGTCGACCACCAATATGGCGCGCCGCTTCGGCGGGGTGACCTGCATATGCGTATCGGACATGGTGCGCCTCCTTGCGGCTGAGCATTCCGTCGATTACATCAGCCTAATTCTATAGATATAATATTATCATATAAGATCGGAATGTTCAACAGGGGAGCGCGGTTTTTGCGGAATTTCCGCGCTTGAAATACGAAAAACAACCCAATCATAGCACGAAAGCGCGAAAAACATGGTAAAATATATCCGGTGAAGCCGTGCCCCACGCGAAGGCGCGGGACGGCGCGGCAAAAGGGCCGAGTGACGCGACTGTGACGCTTTGGGTGCTATACTGGTCGCGCAGGATGAGGGAGGGTGTTCCCCAGCCTGCGGCACGCCTCGAATGTGAGGCGGGCACAGACAATCGAGAGCAAAGCATGTTTATAAAGCGCATTGTCGATAGCGACATGCAGTGAAAGGAGAATTGCCTTATGAAGCAGATCAAGCGCGTGCTGGCAGTGCTGCTGGCATTGATCCTGGCGCTGGGCGCCGTGGCATCGCTGGCAGAGACAGCGCCGGCGACAGCCAGGCTGACCCTCGAAGACCTCGACAGGCTGAATGGCGGGGCGACCAGGGTGATTACCCGCGACGGGCGGGTAACCTTCGTGGACGGCGCCTGCACAGACGGCCCCGTGAACGACATGGACGCCGCCGCCAGGGTGGTGGACGCCATGATTCCCCTGATGGGCGGCGACGAACGCACCGTCTTCGAGCCCTGGCGCACCATCACGGACACCAGCGGCAACCGCTACTATGTATTCCAGCAGATGTATGCCGGCGTCACCGTCTCCGGCGGCGCGGTGAAGGTCATCACCGATTCCAACGGCGGGATGCTGGGCCTGGTTTGCAGCGTGGAAACCCAGCTGCCCGAGACGGAAAACGCCCAGGGCATCACCGCCGCCGAAGCCGAGGCGCTGGTGAAGGCCCATGTGGAACAGGCGCAGGGCCAGGCCCCCAACGTGCTGGAGGGCCACACCGCCAAGGTGGTGCTGCCCGTGAACCTGGATATCGACATGGAATCCGAGGAGGAGAAGGAGGAGAGCCGCTTCGTATGGGTGGTGTACACCGACGCGCCCTCGGCCAGCCTCACCTCCGGCTCCGAGCTGCCCTACCTGGCCCACTACGTGGACCTGAGCGGCCAGTACCTGTACAGCCTTCCCACGTTCATTCCCGGCGACGAGGTCGGCGCTTCCGGCTATGACGCCGCCTACGTGTTCGAATTCATGGAGCCGGTGTACTACACCGGCACGGTGACCCTCGTGGACGGCAGCCAGCGGGAGATCAGCCTTGAGCTGATGCAGGACAGCCGCACCGGCATGACCTACCTGGGCAACCTCAAGCGGCGCATCGCCGTGGCCGATTGCTGGAATTTCCTGTACGACAAGGGCAGGGTGGTGCTGGAGGCCTCGAAGGACAACGACGACTGGAACGAGAACGCCCTGCTGGCGCTGTACAACTACTGCCGCGCCTGGGACTACTATGAAGCCATCGGCTGGGAGGGCGGCGACGGCCTGGGGACGCCCATACTGATCCTGAACGACTACTGCGACGAGGACCACGTGCCCATGGACAACGCCGCCTATGCGGGCAAGTACTATGGCTGGCAGCTGTTCCTGGCCAGCAGCATCAATGACTACTCCCAGTGCCTGGATGTGCTGGCCCACGAGTTCAGCCACTGCGTGACCCACTCGGTGATGACCTACAACGCCTACATGAACGATTACGGCGCCATCAACGAGGCCATAAGCGACATCCAGGGCAACATCTGCGACCAGATGTATGTGGATGAGGACGAGGAGGAGGACACGGACTGGCTGATTGCCGAGGACATCGGCAAAGTGATCCGCAGCATGAGCGATCCCCATCGCTATCAGCAGCCGGAGTACACCTGGGATCTGTTCTACGTGCCCGAGGTGAGGGACCCCACCAACCTGAACGACCGCGGCGGCGTGCACGCCAATTCCTCCCTGCTGAACGAACTGGCGTGGCAGCTGTGCGCGAAGGGCGGCATGACGCTGGAGGAGGCCAGGGCCTACTGGTTCGCGGTGGATTGCACGATGGTGCCCGGCACCGACTATCCCCAGCTGGCGGACCTGCTGCCCTGGGTGCTGAAGAACCTGGGCCTGGACAGCTACGACAGGGCGCTGACGGCGGCCATCGACGCCACCCGGCTCCGCATATCTGAGATGCCCGAGACCTTCGATGACGACCGGGCGCTGTTGACGATGACCCTGCCCGACACCGAGCAGTTCACCGACGGCAACTGGGCGCTGGGCATCTTCAGCGTGAACCTGGACGGAATGCTCCAGCGGGCCATCGACATCATCGACGGCGCGCCCGGCTATGAGCATGCGATGGAAGAGCTGGTCATGGCCATCGCCCCCGAGGAGGCGATGAACGACGACGATCTGATGAAGATCATCAACGACACGGTCAACCGATTCTTCGAGGAGGCGTTTGCCGAGGAAACGGAGGCCACCGAGGCGATAGAGGCCACCGAGGCAATAGAGGCCACCGAGGCGATAGAGGCGATTGATGCGGATGAAGCCGGTGACGAATACAAATTCCCCGCTGAGGATTCCATCATCAATGCCGAGTTGATGAAGTGGCTCAGCAAGTACTTCGGCGACATGATCTTCTCGGGCTTTGGGGCCGCCGGACAGGACGGCCGCACGGTACGCATGGTTTGCCGCCCCGGACTGACCATCCCGGTGCTGCTGCGGCTGGAGTTCAAGCCCAATTCCATGAAGCTGAAGACCTCCGGCCTGGCCGTCTACTTCGGTCGCTGGATCGACCTGGGCAACGTGGTCAGCGCGTTCTTTGAAGAGATGGATGCCGACGAGGCGAACCCGGCTGAAACCGGGGATTCCTCCGACGAAGAGCTGCCGGACGAGCTGAGCGGGCTGATGGATTGGCTGAACAGCTATGCGGATTCCCTCGACACCGGGGAAACCGAGGCGTCGGAGGCGTCGGAGCCCCTGACCCTCGAGGAGGTGCGCAATATGCTGGTCGGTATCAAGGACAAGCTGAACAGCCTATCCTGGCTGCAGCACCTGTTCTTCTACGAGATCAAGCCCGGCAGGGTCTGCGCCATCCGCGCCGACGGCCTGGAAAAGGTGACGGTGCTGGACGAGGCCCATTCACCCGACCTCTTTGGGATGATGCAGGAAGCCGAAAACCAATAGACGATCGAGCCCGATATCCCGGGATTGCCGAGCGCACATTTCGCTTCGGCAATCCCCTTTCGGGTTAAAAAATACTATTCACCACCAAAGGAGAGAAAACCGTGCCACCCATCATACTGATCGCCATATTCGTCGCGCTGGCCTCCCTGGTCGCCTGTATGGTCGACCTGTGCCTTCGGCGCTGGCCGCTTACCGCCTGGGATATCGGCCTGCGCAAGCTGTATTGGCTGGCGCCATACATCCTCCTGTCGCTGGTGCCGATGGTGGGCGCGTTCCTGCCGAACAGCCCTTTCAAGTTTGCCCTGCAGGCCGCGGGCAACGTATGGCTGGGCTTTTACCTGTACTTCGGCTTCCTGCTACTGGTGCTGCTGGGGCTGACGCTGCTGATCCGGCGGATCCGCGGGCGGAAAATGGCGAAGCACTGGTATGGCGGCGTGCTGTGCCTGTCGCTGGCGGTGTCGCTGGTTGTTTCCTGCTACGGGCTGGTTCACGCCCAGAACACGGTGGTGTATCGCTATGACGTCGAGGTGGACAAGCCCGGCGAGGACATGAAGCTGGTGCTGATCGGGGATCTGCACCTGAGCGTCAATTCGCAGCTGGCCGCCACCCAGCGCATGGTGGAGCTGATCAACGCCGAGCAGCCCGATGCGGTGGTGATCGCCGGCGACATCTTCACCAGCAGCTATGAGGGCCTGGCCCATCCGGAGCAGTACGCCGAAGCCCTTCGGGGCATAAAGTCGAAGTACGGCGTATACGCGGTGTACGGGAACCATGACGTCGAGGAGACCCTGTTCGGCGGCTTTCCGATTTCACCCGTCAGCCAGGCATTCCGCACGGCCCAGATGGAGGACTTCTTCAGGGATAGCGGCTTTACCGTGCTGTACGATCAGGTGGTTGACATCGGCGGCGTGCAGCTGGCGGGCCGCGTGGACGGCGAGAAGGCCGGGGACGGCACCCGCAACCGCATGACGCCCGAGCAACTGCTGTCCGGCATCGACCGAAGCCTGCCCGTGGTGGTGCTGGAGCATGAGCCCAAGGAGTTCAAGGCGCTGAAGGAGGCGGGCGCGGACGTGGCCCTATGTGGCCACACCCACGCGGGGCAGATGTTCCCCGGAAATCTGGTGGTGCCGTTCTTCAACGAGAACGCCTGGGGCTATGCCCGGGTGCACGACCTGGAGACCGTGGTCACCGCCGGCGTGGGCTATTACGGCCCGCCGATGCGGGTGGGCACCGACAGCGAGGTGTCCGTCGTCAACCTGAAATTCAAGCGATAGAGGTATGACCCGATGATTGACCTGAAGCTAATCCGACGAAATGCCAGGGGGTGCGTCAAGCGCCATTACGTGCTGCTGACCCTGCTGTGCGCTCTCTCCATCTTCGTGGGTACTGAGTTCAACAATGTGTTGAACAACGCCCAGACCTGGTACGAGGTCCTGAGGGGTCGGCAGATACAGGTCGCGCTGGAGGGCATAGGCAGCGATCGAAGCGTGTGGCGGAAGATCGTGAGCGACGTCATAGAAGACAACATAGAGGCGGGCAGAATAAAGGCCGCGGAGCGCATGGAGCTGATCAAGCAGGTCAACAGCGCGAAGTCGGTCCTGGGCCGCCAGAGGGGCGTGCTGGCCGCGCTGGTGAACAACATCAGCTCCGGTAACCTGGTCGCCATGATCAGCACGGCGGTGCACAACGCGATCCATTCGAAGCAGATCCCATCGATGCTGCTGGTGGTGACCGGACTTTTGCTCTACCTGGCGGTATGGGCGTATCTGCGCAACGCCTATCGGGCCGTGCTGCGCCGGGGCGCGTTGGAAGCGCGGCGCTATGAGATCGTCCCACCGGTTCATCTGCTGCACATCCGACTGGTCAAGCGCTGGACCCGGGCGGCGCTGACGCTGCTGCTGGAATCCGTCTATGAGGCGCTGTGGCAGTTGACGATCGTAGGCGGCGTCATCAAGCATTATTCTTACTTCCTGGTGCCCTTTATCGTGGCCGAAAACCCGGATATCAAGCCGAGGGACGCCATCACGCTGTCCAGGCGGATGATGGACGGCCACAAGTGGGAGTGCTGCAAGCTGGAGCTGTCCTTCGTGGGATGGTTCCTGCTGGGCTTCGTGACCTTCGGCGCGGTGGATGTGCTGTGGGGCGTGCCCTATCGCGTAGCCAGCTATACCGAGTATTACACTGCGCTGCGCACGGAAGCCAAGCGACAGGGAATCGAGGGGGCAGAGCAGCTGAACGACGATTGCCTGTACACCCCTGCGGATCCGGATACGCTGCGCGAACGCTATGCCGACATCGCCCGCACGGAGGACATCATCATGGAGGACATCGTGGAGCTGTCCCCGAAGAAGCGCTTCTTTGCCCGGAACTTCGGAATCTGGATGGGGAGCATCGAGGAAAAGAAGGTCTTTGGCCGCCAGGCGGGCTTGCGTCGGCAGACGTCTGTGGAGCGGCTGGAGATGAACGGCAGGGCCTATCCCCGGCGCATGAATCCCCTCTGGGACAAGTCGCAATCCAGCATCACGGGTCACATCAGCTACCTGAACCCCTGTACGGTCTGGACGCTGGTGATCGTATTCTTCGCCTTCTGCATGGTGGGCTGGGTGTGGGAGGTGGCGCTGAACCTGATTCGCTTCGGTCAATTCTCCAACCGGGGCATGCTGCACGGCCCGTGGCTGCCCATATACGGGGCCGGGGTGGTGATGATTGCCGTACTGCTGAATCGGTTCCGCTCCAAGCCCGTGCTGGAGGCGCTGACCATCATATTGCTGTGCGGCTTCGTGGAGTACATGACTTCCTTCGTCACCGAGCAGATCACCGGCTTGCGATGGTGGGATTACACCGGCTATTTCCTGAACCTGCACGGAAGGATCTGCGGCGAGGGACTGGCGGTGTTCATGCTGGGCGGCATGGCGGCGGTTTACCTGCTGGTGCCCGCTATTGACGCGGTAACGATGCGGTTGAAGCCCAGGCTGCTGGTGTGCGTGTGCCTCGTTTTGACGGTCTGCTTCACCGTCGATCTGGTCTATTCGTTCATCAACCCCAACAAAGGGGAGGGGATCACAAACGAGCTGGACATGGTCCAAACCGCTGAGGTGGCGGTGACTGACGACGACACGGATACATGACGGACATGGAATGGGAGGTTATATTGATGAAGTCGGATGTGTTTATGCTCAACAGCGATGCCGGACGCCTGGCGGCGGCCAGGTATTCGACGGAGGACTTTGCCCGCGGTTTGGGCCTGGACAGGCATGATACGCTGCGCCTGGAGCTTCTGACCGAGGAGATGCTGGGCATGGTCAAAGGCATGGTGGATGAATTCTACGGACAGATTTGGTTTGAAGCCGAGGGCAAGCGTTGCGAGATTCACCTGCAGGCCACGGCGGACATG
This sequence comes from Clostridia bacterium, assembly GCA_045637485.1. Taxonomy (GTDB): domain Bacteria; phylum Bacillota; class Clostridia; order Christensenellales; family Aristaeellaceae; genus UBA2862. The sequence continues at coordinate 19,025 of JAZTZK010000369.1, read as the reverse complement.
AACGCGGATCGGCGGGAGGAGCTGCTCTCCGTGTCAAGCACGGGCAGGAACGCCGCCGCGAAGGGCTTTATGGGCATGCTCAAGGATGTGCTCTCCGGCGCGCTGCACAACTTCGGCCGATCCATGAACGAGGCGGCCAGGTACGGAATCGTCAACCCCGCTGAGGTCGGCAGCCTGGCTGTGGACAACATGGTGCCCATCTGGACACTGCAAACCTATCGCATGGGCCTGGAGGAGCAGCGCGATACGGATGAGGACGCCGGGGAAGCCTGGAATGAGCTGGAAAAATCCATCGTGGGCAAGCTGGCCGACGACGTGGTCGTTGGCGTCAAGGGCGACCGGATCGAGATGGTGATCATCAAGGATTTTGGCAAGGGATAAACGCCGGAGAAGAGAAGTGTAAACCGCGGCAGCCGGGAGGCCGCCTGCGAAGATGTGTGCGCAAACGGAACAAAAGGCAAATAATTATCCCGCTGAGTTCATGACTGGTTCATAATTGTTTGATAACATAATGGTACCGGCAAGGCCGGAACAGAACAGAACACCACTGACTCCCGGTCGGTGTAGCGGCAGAGCGCTACGCCGGTTGGGGGTCAGACGATTTTGGGCTTGGATCGGTACCGGTGTACATGGACGGGTGGTTCAGTGAATATATGACGCCCTTCCGCGATATCTGTCGCGGAAGGGCGTCGCGCGTTGAGCGTATGTGCCTTATTCCTTTCCCGCCCGCTTCTCTTCACGCTTGCGGCTAATGATGATCAGCACCATGCAGATCATGAAGCCGATGACGCAGACGGGGCCGGCGGTTTTGATTGCCGCCTTGATGAATGCGCCGGACAGAAGCTTGGGGGTATTGTACTTGTACCCTGTGACGGTGACGGTCAGATCATTGATTTCCTGCGCGTTGAAGGCGTCCAGCAGGTTGTGGAAATCCTTTATGATCGCCTCGCTCTTGGAGACCAGCGAGGAAATGCTCTTCTCAAGGATAATGAGTTGGCTACGGGCCTGACGTTCGGCTTCGGCGGCGGCGGCTTCGATCTCCTCGTCTGTCATCTCTATCACGGCCTGAGTGTCGCTGGTGTCGATGCCGGCACTCTCTTCGGTATTCTGCTCAGCGCCAGCCGTCGTGGTCACGGTGGCCTCAGGATCGGCGATCTCCCCGGTCGGAGTGTCCTCGGAGGTGTCGTTCTGATCCTTCAACAGGTCGTTCAGCTTCAGCTGATAGGAGGCAATCTGGGAGTTGATCTCAGTGATGCCGTCGGCGACGTTCTTACGCTCCCTGACCAGGGAATCGTAGGTAGTGGAGGAGTTGCCGTCGATCTTGGTCAGGGAATCGGCGGTGCTCAGATAGATGATCTCATTCTTCTGGTAGGAATCGACCAGTTTGTCCAGCTTATCAAGATGCGCGTTCTCCTTGTCCAGCTGGTTGCTCAGGTCCCGGATCTCGAATTGATACTGGGTCAGCAGGCGAGCGGTATCCCGGGTCAGGGCATTCATCGTCAAATCGGCGTTCAGGCGCGGGATGTCGCTGTTGATCAGATTGTTGAACCGCACATTGATGTCGCTGAAGTCATATCCGTCGTGACGGAAGGTGGGCTGATCTGTATACATCTTCAGAGCGTAATCTGTCAGTGAGGACAGGTGCGACTGTATGATTTCCAGCTGCTGAGGGTAATCGTATTCGTCCAGCACGAAGATCGTGTCTTCTTCCTGCAGGTTGTTGGAATAGGTTTTTGCGAAATAGGCCTTATAGGAGGTCGTGATGGCCTTGATCAGGGTTAATAGCTGTTCGCTGCCGATGGATTTGTCGAAGTTGTTGTACAGCGCGATGTCGAAGGTCGTCGGATGGAAGGTGGTGATGGTTGCCTCCCGATTGGCAGTGAAGTTCAAAAGGGATTCGTAATTCGTCACCTGTCGGGCCATATCGTCAGGATATACGCCCCGTGCCACCAGACATTCCTGAAGCTGCTCAACGGTGTACCTGTCCTTCATCGAAGCTTCTTCCAGGGCGTTGGACAGCACATCCTCCCTGGCGATATCCGAGATGTCAAAGGCTACTCCATTGGGAGCGATGCCGTTCGCGGCGCCGTCGAAGGTGAAAACAATGGTGGCGTTCGCCGAGGTGGGGCTGGGTTTGCTGAAGAACAGGTACGATGTGAGCGCAAGCCCAACAATACCGCAAATTACAAGGATGATGATGCTCGTCCTGAGCCAATGGGTCTTTTTCGCGATCATTCTTCAGCCGCCTCCTCTCCGGAGAGTTCTTCTTTCTTCTTAGTACTGAATTCGGGCGCCAGCGCGCTGATGAACCACAGACCGCACCCGATGACGATACCCGCGATGGCGCCGATGAGCACCTTCTTTAGCGAACCGACGATGAAGCTTTCGGTCTTGCCTTCGGAGGTGGTATGGGACGCAAAGTTTCTGTAGAAGGGGCTGTCGAAGATCTCTTCCATCTGCGCGTAGATCTGGTCGTAGTTGCCCTTGCATACCTCGATGGCATCGGCCAGCTCGGTATTGGCCTGATCGATATCGTGCTTCTCGGTATTGGTATCAAGGTTGCTCAGCTTATCCTGCAGGTCGGTGATCTGTATTTCGAGTGCGGTAGCGCTCTCGTAGTTTCTCGCCTGCTGGATGATCAGATTATTGTAATAGTCCGTGGTCGTCTGGGTGGATTTGGTGGTGTCGCTCTCCTGCATGGAGACGAAGATCTGGTCATTTTTGTAGTTGTCCAATATTGTCTGGGTGGTGGCTATGTTTTCGTTGATCACATCCAGCTCAGCCTGGGCATTGCGCAGCTGATACTGGTAGTTGACGATCATGGTGTCGCGGTTCTTGACGATGCTGTTGGTATAGACGTAGGAATACAGGTAATCGACGTTCACCTCGCGGGCCAGATCAAGACTGGCGATCAGGTCTTTGAGGGAGCGACCTGTGCGCCAGGAGCGGTAGGCCTTGACGGTGTCCGGCTTGACGTCGCAGTAGTTGTGGAGGTTCGTGATCGCTGTGCGCAGCAGATCCATGCTCTCCAGGACGTCCAGATTTTCCGTGTCGATAACGGAAATCTCATCGTTGGGCAGCATCAGGTCGGCGTAGGTATTCACCAGGTAATCGTTGTAGGCCGCGAGGATGCGATCCAGGACCAGGCGAAGCTCGGAATCGGTCAGCTCATACTTGACCCGGGAATCCTCGTTGCCGAAGCCGTTGGTGAGGGAAACCACAAACTGGTTGTTGTAGGTCAGCTTGATTTCCTGAACCTGCGCGTAGGCCGCGTTGTTCTTGTCCTGGATCATGCTGGAGGCAACCTCCTGCTGGCGGCGGCTGTCTTCAGTGAGGATCTTATTGATGCGGATATTGCTGCGCAGGTTGGCCAATGTCACGGGGTGGGACAGCTCCAGACCGTTCAGCGCTTCCTGAAGGACGTGGGAGCCGGTGATCTGGTTCAGATCCAACTCCGTGCCGTCCGGAGAGGTCAGATCCGTGACTGGGATGGTCAAGGGATTGTTCGGGCTGACAGCCAGATCCGGATTGAACTTTGAATTGGGAATGCTGTAATTCAGCGTCACAACGGAGGATACCTCCAGCGGCTTCCTGGAAAAATGATACCACAGAAGGCCCGCGCTGACGCCGACTGCGAGGCAAAGCAGCAGCACCCAAACGTATATGCGCTTCTTTGCTTTGATATTCTGTATGATACGCCCCAAGTTGATCGTGTCTTCGGAAGCATCGGCATTATTTACAATGACATTGATTTGTGTGTCTTTGTCAAGGCGCACAGACCTGTCGTCTTCACGTTCGCTTCTGTCCAATCCATTTCCCTCCATTCGGAATCGTTCAAAAATAATAACATACTATCATATATTATAGCATGGCTCCCGGGAAAAGGCAACAGCCCTGGCGGTTTTGAACCCAAATGTAAGATATTGTTTGCAATACCGTCACAAGCTGAACGCTTGCGGCGCATGCTCAGAGGCGCTTTCTCAACATGTCGCCACCCGCCAGTTCCGGCGGCGCATCCATATCGAAGAGGATCATGGGCTCGATCACCTGCGCCAGGGCCTTCCCATCGGGGGTGGTCAGACCTTCGGCGACCAGGGTGCGCCCCAGGCTGCCCGGGGAGAGCATCTCCAGCACGTCGCCCCTGCGAATGGGGTTGCGCAGTTGGACCCGTACCCGACCGCCGTCCAGGCGCTCTTTGACCATGCCGACGAACATACAATCCTGATGGTAGACACCGTCGTTGGGGGCGTGGCGCCTCATCTCGCCAAAGTAGAAGCCGCTGGCGTAGGTCCGGTGGCTGACGGCGTCCAGCTCCCGCTGCAGGAGGGCAAGGCGCTCGGGGCTGGCCGGGCCGTTTGCAAGTCCGTTCAGCCGCTGCCGGTAGGCGTTGGTCACCGTGGCCACGTAATAAGGCGATTTCATGCGTCCCTCGATCTTGAAGGCGGTGACGCCTGCCGCGGCGATCCGGTCCAGGAAGCCCAGGCAGTTCAGGTCGTGGGAGCTGAGAATGGCGGTGCCCCGGTCGTCCTCCTCAACGGGGAAAAACTCGCCGGGACGCTTTTCTTCCACCAGATGGTAGTGCCAGCGGCAGGATTGGGTGCAGCCGCCCCGGTTGGCGCTGCGTCCGGTGAGGTAGGCGCTGATCATGCAGCGGCCCGACCAGGCCATGCACATCGCCCCATGCACAAAGGCCTCCAGCTCCAGCGCGGCGGGCGTATGGGAGCGCAGCTGCCCGATCTGCTCCAGGGTCATCTCCCGGGCCAGCACCACGCGGCTGGCGCCCAGCTCGTACCAGGCTGTGGCGGCGGCCCAATTCAGGCAGTTGGCTTGGGTGCTGATGTGGATGGGCAACCCCGGCGCGGCCCTGCGCATCACGGTCACCGCCCCAAGATCGGCCACGATGGCGGCGTCTACCCCCAACGCAAACAGGCCCTGGGCGTAGTCGCCCAGGGCCTCCAGTTCATCGTTCGTGGGAAAGGCGTTGACCGTCACGTAAAGCCTGCGCCCCAGAGCGTGGGTTTCCCTCGCGGCCTGGGCCAGTTCATCCATCGAGAAGCCCGCGTTCGCGGCGCGCAGCTGCAAACAGGGTCCGCCCACGTACACCGCGTCCGCGCCGAAGCGCAGTGCCGCACGAAGGCAGTCCATGTCCCCAGCGGGACTCAGCAGTTCCAACGGCGTCACTTTTCGTCATCCTCCGGAATGTAGGTCACGTCGTCCCAGTTCTCCGGGCGCAGGCCGATGTTCGTGCGCGCGCCCTCGATCCTCGGGTTCAGGTAGGTTTCGAACAGCCAGTTGGCATAGGAGACGGTGATCAGCTTGTTGAAGGCCACCATGAAGGTCAGGTACAGCAGCACCACCACCATCAGCACCTGCATCTGTATGCTCGGAATCAGCGCCATCAGCCCGTAGGCCAGGGCAGGAACGACCAGTGTGCCCAGTTTGATCAGCAGCGCGAAGGGCAGCTTTGCCACGGTCATCAGCACCGAGTTGCGGATGACATCCAGGGTCTTCAGCTGGTAGGTGATCAGCATCGGGTAGGCGAGCATGCTCGCCAGCGTCCAGATCGCGCCCATCAAAAGCGTCAGCGCCGCGGGCAGTATGAAGATCATGCTCTGGCTGAGCATGCCGCTGTAAAAGCGCCAGCAGGTTACCACCAGGAAGGGCATCACGCCGTCGATCAGCGAGATCACCAGCGACTGCTTCCAGTTGGCCTTCAGGGCGTCCTTGAAGTCGCTGAGCACGAAGCTGTGCTCGTCCCGGGCCCAGTTGCGCAGCACATAGGTCACGCCCGCATTGAAGGGCCCTGTAATGGCGACGCAGGGGATCATGACCATCAGCCAGGTGTTCATCAGGCCCACCAGGTCGTCGGCGGTGCCCCCTGCCTCGGCGTTCAGCAGGTTGTACAGCGCCAGCACGTTTAAAAAGGTCCATGCGATGGCGGGGATCCATGCGACCATGTACAGCAGGTTTACCCCAAAAAGACTGCTCCAGCGCACCTTCAGCACCTCGCCGAATAGCGCCCGACGGTTTTGGGGCATATCTGCCACGGTATAGTCGCCCTTGCCCTGCTTGCCGTAAAAATAATTGTTCATCAAATCCCGAATGGCCATAGGCTACCTCCAAACGCAAACCGCATATATACTACAGTATACACGCCCGGTTGCGGATTTGCAATAAGCAAAAATTAAAAATGACGACAATTGGACAATCTTATTGCAATTTGGACACAATTGAGATATAATATGTATTCAGCGGAGGTATAGGGCTGTTACATCCCTCCGCCGAAGCATCAAATCGCTGGAAACGGCGGGGGAGGCAGAGCCTTGCGACCCACGATCATGAAGATATCCACCGAGGCCATCGCTGCCAATGCCAGGGCGATTCGCGCCCATATTCCCGAAAGGGTGCGCATGATGTGCGTCGTCAAGGCCGACGCCTACGGCCATGACAGCGTTCAGACGGCGAAAAAGCTGCTGAATTCCGGGGCTGACGCCTTCGCGGTGGCCATCGTCGAGGAGGCCGAGACCCTTCGCGACGCCGGGATCGACAGCATGATACTGGTGCTGGGCGGCGCGAGCGAGGATTCGCTGCGCCAGGCGGTGCGCGCCGGGGTATCCCGGGCGGTATACACGCCCCGGATGCTGGAAATCATGCAGGATGAGGCCGTTCGCTGCGGAAGGCGTGCGCTGGCCCATTTGAAGATCGACACGGGCATGTCCCGCATCGGCGTGCGGGGCGAGGAGGACCTGGCCGCCATGCTGGCCTGGTGGCGACGCTGCCCGGACGTGGAGATGGAGGGCATCTTCACCCACTTTTGCGTATCGGATACCGACCCGGTATTCACGGCGCAGCAAAACAAGCGCTTCTCGGAGGCGTTGGCGACGGTGCACCAGGCGGGCTTCAGGCCCATTGCCCATGCGGCGGCCTCCACCGCCATGCTGAACCCGGTGCTGCAATACGACATGGTGCGGCCCGGCATCGTGCTGTACGGCAGCTGCGTGCCCGAGCTGGCCAGGGAGCTGACCTGGGCCCAGACCCTCGTTACCAAGCCCATCCGGCTGCAGTGGATCGCGAAGGGGGATACGGTGGGATACGGGCGGACATTCACCGCCAGGCGGGATACGCTGGTGATGACGCTGCCCATCGGCTACGGCGACGGCTATCCCCGCATCCTCAGCAACCGGGCATCGGTACTGGTCCGGGGAAAGCGCGCGCCGCTGATCGGACGGATTTGCATGGACATGGCGATGGCCGATGTCACCGACATTCCCGGCGTGGATCTGGAAGACGAGGTTGTGATGCTGGGCGGCCAGGGGGATGAGCGCATCACCCCGGACGAGCTGGCCGAACTGGCGAATACGATTCCATACGAGATCATGCTTGGATTTGCCGAGCGAATCCCCGTGGAAGTCGTCGATTAGGAGATTGTACCATGAGCATAATGGATATGTGGAAGACCAACGCCGTCACGCTGATTCTCTTGATCGTGGTGAACCTGGCGCTGTTCGGGCTGGGCATCACGCCCTGGATGGTGCTGGGCCTGATCCTGCTGGCGGGGGCCATGTTCATGGCGTACCGCCAGGGCATGGGCTTCGGGCATGAAGCCTGCGGCATCCTGCAGACGGTGGAAAAGGCCAGGGACCCACAGAGCCCCTCCTACGGTCAGGTGGACGAAAAGGTACAGAAGCGCGCCTGGAGCATGTCAACGGGCGTGAAGGGCGTGCTGGCTTCGGCGCTGGCGCCCTATGTGGTGGGCTGTGCCTACATCGTGGTGTCGCTGTTGAAGCTCTATCCGGCGAATGTGATCCTGCGGCTGGTATCCTGGGTGGTCGCCCTGCCCTTCTGGCCGGCGATGCTGCCCTTCAGCCAGACCTTTGACCGCCTGACCGGTTCGGTCGTCGCGGTGCTGATGATCTCGCCGTTTGTGCTGCCGCTTTGCACCTTCGCGGGCTATATTCAGGGCCCCAAGCTTTGGGCAAAATCGGAAAAAGCCATGGCCGAGGGACGGCGCAGAGCCAAGGCAAAATCCCGTGTGGTGCGCAAAAAAACCACGCCCAGGTCGCAACGGCCTGAAATTTGATATTTTTTCGAAAAACCGATTGCAATTGTTGTGCAATTATGATATAATTGAGGCAATATCATAGGTGAAGCTATGCGTATCATATCCGGAGAGGCAAAGGGCAGGCCGCTTTTCGCGCCTTCAGGCGCGCAGACCCGACCGACATCCGACAAAATCAGGGGCGCGCTGTTCAACATCATCGGCGCTCGCGTGATGGATTCGCGGGTACTGGACCTTTTCGGCGGCAGCGGCGCGCTGGCGCTTGAGGCGTTGAGTCGCGGGGCCGAGAGCGCCGTCATCGCGGACAACTCGCGCCAGGCTTGGCAGGCCATCGACCGCAATGCGCGCAATGTGCTGAAGGACGATTTTGAATTGCGCGCGCATATCATCAACCAGGATTATCGCAGCGCCATTTCCGCGCTGGAGGGACGGATCTTCGACCTGGTTTTCCTGGATCCGCCCTATCGCATGACGGAGGCCTACGGCGAGGCGCTGGACAGGCTGCTGAAGGCGGACATGCTCGCGCCGGGATGCCTGATCGTCATGGAGCGCCAAAAGGGCGCGCAAATTCCGCTGCCCCGGGCCGTGGCTGTCTTCGATACCAGGCAGTACGGCGATACGGCGGTGGATTTCGCCGAGATTCGCTCGGCGGAGAACGGGGACAATCATGATACCCTATAGATGAGGATTAAACCGGTGAACCCGGGCAGACTAAGCTGCGTCAGGCAGCGGCCGGGTACGGAAAGGAAGGCTGAACGATGGATCAGGAAAAGTTCTACGAGGAAGAGGCGCAGGAAACCAATGAAACCCCGCAGGCGCGCCATATGGACGAAGTCAATGACATGCGTTATTTCCTCGAACTTCTCAAGCATATTCGCGCGGCGATCAATGCCGGAAAGAGCGTGCCGCTGACCGGCAAGAAGATCATCGACGCGGAAAAATGCCTGATGATAATCGATGACATGGAAAAAAACCTGCCTGACGCCGTACAGTATGGCCTTCAGATGTATTCCGAGCAGGAGCGCATCATGAACGAGGCGGAAACCAAGGCCATGAACCGCATCAGCTCCGCCGAGATGCGGGTCAACGCTGCCCTTGACCGCGCCAGGGAGGATGCCGAGCAGCGCGTGCTGGACGCAGAAAACGAAGCCCGCGCCATATTGGAGGACGCCCAGGAGCGCGCCGACCATATGATCGACGAGAGCGAGATCCTGCGCCAGGCCAGGGAAGAGGCCCGCATCATCAAGAATGATGCCCGCGTCGAGGCCAGCGAGGTGCGCCTCAAGGCCCAGCACGACGCCTACCAGCTACTCTCCTCGGTGGAGGACGAGCTGACGGAGGCCTGCAAAAACATCCGCCGCCGCCGCGCCGAGCTGGGCGACGAAAATGAGTAACAGCACAGTATATATAGAATAACGGGAGCCTCCGAAACGGGGTCTCCCGTATTTTTTATGCCAGACAGGTTCATACTTGTGAGTAATGTTGTGGATGAAATCCGACTTGCCGCCCCGCGACAAATCGGATTTTCCGCATAGCGGCTGCATCCCATGCTATCAACGGAGGATCGTATATGGACCTGTTTCAGGCGGAAGGGCAATCGGGCGAGCGTGGCGATCGGGAGGACGCGGCGCTGATGCGCGCACTGGCGTCTCGGTACGCGGTACGGGGCGCCGCGAAGCTGCGGCTTTCGAGGGGCGTGCGGGCCGGGCTTTCGGCGCGGCTGGACGCGGCGGCAAAACTGCGCCGGTCGGAGAACGCCTCCGGCACGGCTTTGGCGCTGTTGGACGCCCAGGCGTCGGTGATCGAAGCCTGCGCCGCCCGCGCCGCTTCGGAGGGCGGTCTGCGCCTGCCCGCCTGGAAGAGCAGGCCCAGGCTCTATGTGGCGCTTCGGGCGCTGTGCGGGGGCGACACCGCATTGACCCAGTGTCGATTGACGGAGGCGCTGACTGCGCTGGACGCCCTTCAACCGCTGACCGAGGCCGAGCTGTGGGCGACGCCCGCGGCTCTGAGGATCGTGATCAGCGAGGCGTTGGATCGCACAGCGGAGGCCATCGTGGCAAGGGCAGAGCAGCGGGCCCGTGCGGACCGCTGGGCGCGTCGGCCGATCGGAGGGCTCGATCGTCGGGACGTCGCCTTCCTGGCCCAGGCGCTGAAGCGGGCGGGCGAGGCGGACAGTCCCTTTGCGCGCCGCAGGTTGGACGCTTCCCTCGCGCGTCGCGCCCTGTCGCCCCGGGCTGTCGTCGCCCGCGCCCAGTCCGGGGAAGCCGGGCTGTTGATGCGCCTGGAAAACCTGCTGGCTGCGCGGCGCATGATCGACGCGCTGGATTGGCAGGCCTGCTTCCAAACCCTCTCCGGGGTGGAGCGGATACTGTCCCGCGAGACAGCGGGCACCTATCCGCGCATGGACAACGATTCCCGGGCTGCGGTGCGCCGGGAGGTGGCCCACATTGCGAAAAAGCTGAAGCTGCCGGAGCCGTCGGTGGCCAGGGCTGCCGTGGACGCCGCCTGGATGGGTAAGGGCATTCGGCATGAGGTCTGCTGGTGGCTGTACGACGACGTGGGAAGGCGCGCGCTGCTGGATCACTTGGACCGGGGCGGTGTCCGGCTGCGCAAACTGACGCCGGATCCGACGGGAAACAGGACCGTCTTATCCGTGATCATGACGACGGCCGTGCTGGCGCTGGCGCTGTCGGCCTGTGCCGGGACGCCCTGGCTCTGGCCGGCCTGCGCTCTGCTGGGCTGGGGTGCCGCCGACCTGCTGGCGGGCCGCCTTTATCCCCGCCTTGCCCCGCCCGCCCGACTTTTGAAGCTGGCAATGGATGAAGTGCCGGGGGATTGCCGGACGCTGGTGACGATGCCGGTGCTGCTGTCCTCGCCCAGGCGAGCGGAGGACGTCTGCGCCCAGCTGGAGGCGCTGGGCTGCCTGGAGAAGAGCGATAACATCGAATACCTGCTGCTGGGCGACTTGGTCGACGCGCCGGAGGCGCGCATGCCCGGCGACGGGGAAATACTGGATCGGGCCTGCGCCTGCGTGTCCGGGATGAACGCCCGGGCGGGCAGGGAGAAGTACGCCCTGCTGGTGCGGGGGCGAGGGCTGCTGCCCGCAGACGGCGTGTGGATGGGCAGGGACCGCAAGCGCGGCGCGCTGATGGACCTGAACCGGCTGTTGTTGGATCGGGAGGGTGCGGAAGCGGCCTTCAGCGCCGAGGGGCGGGCCTGTGACAGGCTGAAGGGACGCTTCAATTATGTGATCACGCTGGACGCCGATACCCGCGCCCTGCCGGACGACCTGCGCCGCCTGATCGGCGCGATGGCCCATCCGCTGAACCGGCCCCGGGGCAAACGGGGCTATGCCGTGCTGCAGCCCCGTATGGAGACGCTTCCATCCGCCTGCGTCAACGGCTTCGTCAAGCTGTTTGCGGGGACGGGCGGCGTGAGCGCCTATCCGGTGTGCGTCTCCAACCTGTGGCAGGACCTGACCGGCAAGGGCATCTATGGGGGCAAGGGCATCTACGACGTGGCCGCCTTCCAGGCCCGGGTAGACGGGTTGCTGCCCGAGGGGCGCATACTGAGCCACGACCTGGCCGAAGGCGCGCTGGCCGGGGCGGGCTTTGTGGGCGACGTGGCGCTGTACGACGGCCATCCGGCCACGTTGGCTTCGACGCTGCGCCGCAGGCATCGCTGGACGCGGGGCGACTGGCAGCTGCTGCCGGTGATGTTCTCCCGCAGGCTCCGCCTCGGTATGGCGGATCGCTTTCGAATGCTGGACAACCTCGTCCGTTCGCTGTGGACGCCGGCGCTGCTGGCCCTTCTGCTGGGCGGCGCGTGGACGGGCCGGGAATGGGCGCTGGCGGCGGCGCTGGGGCTGGCCTGGCTGGAGCCGATGCTGGGCATCGGGGGCGGCGACCCGCTGAAGTGGCGCAGGGCTGCGGCGCGGCTGGCGCTGCTGCCGCTGACGGCCTGCAATGCCCTTGACGCCGTGGGCCGCACGCTGTGGCGCTTGGCGGTCTCGGGGAAACGTCTGCTGCAATGGGTGACCGCCGCCGACGCCGAGGAGCATCCGGATCGGGTCGCCCGCTGGCCGGGCGTCGCGGCGGCGCTGCTGCTCGCCCCCGGCCTGCTGCACGGCCGCTTTCCGATGGCGTTGATCGCGTTGATGGGGCTGTTCCTGGTCGGGCCGGGCTGGGTCGGGGACATGGAGGCGGAGAGCGCCGGTGCGAAAGAACCGCTGACCCCGGACCAGCGGGCCACCCTCTATGACCTGGCCCGCCGCACCTGGCGTTTCTTTGAAGACAACATGCCCCCGGAGGGCAGTTCGCTGCCCCCGGACAACGTGCAGCTGGACCCGCCCGCAGGCGCGGCCCGGCGCACGTCGCCCACCAACATCGCCCTGTATCTGCTCAGCTGCCTGGCGGCGCGGCGGCTGGGCCTTGTGGGCGTGGAGGCAGCGGCGCGGCGCATGACCGCAACCGTGGATGCGCTGGAGCAGCTGGAGAAGTGGCGCGGCCAGCTGTACAACTGGTACGACATTGACACCCTCGCCCCGCTGAGGCCGCGCTATGTCTCCTCCGTGGACAGCGGCAACCTCGCCGCGGCGCTGCTGCTGTGTGCCAACGCGCCGGAGACCGGCGGCACGCTGTCCAAGCGGATGAACGCGCTTGCCCGGGGCATGGACCTGGCGGCGCTGTACGACGGGCGGAGGGAGCTGTTCGCCGTCGGCTTCGACGTGGAGACGTGCCGCGCCAGCGCTTCCCATTACGACCTGCTGGCCTCGGAAGCCCGCATCCTCAGCTTTACCGCGATGATGCTGGGCCAGGCGCCCACCCGCCACTGGCAGCGGCTGGGCCGGGCTTGCGTGCGGGTGGGCGAGGGCGTCGCTCCGCTGTCCTGGAGCGGTACGCTGTTTGAATATCTGATGCCGGAGCTGTTTTTCACCGCACCGGCCACGACGCTGCTGGGCGCAGGCGTGCGGACGGCGGTGGCGGCCCAGGTTGCCCTGGGAAAGCGACTGAAGCGTCCCTGGGGCGTGTCCGAGTCCGGCTACTGCGCGCTGGACGCCGCCATGAACTACCAGTACCGGGCTTTCGGCCTGAAGGCGCTGGCCCTTGACGGCGAGGCGGTCGAAGGCGTGGTCGCGCCTTACGCTTCGGCGCTGGCGGTATTGGTGGCCCCGGGGCAGTCCGCCGATAACCTGATGCGCATGGAAGCGCTGGGCTGGTCGGGCGCATGGGGATTCTGCGAGGCGGCGGACTATCTGAGGCCGGAGCCGGACGGCTCGCCCGCCCTGGTGATGAGCCACATGGCCCACCACCAGGGCATGACGCTGTGCGCGCTTTGTGAAGCGCTCGCCGGCCACACGCTGCGCAACGACTTCATGTCGCTGCCCGAGGCGAAGGCGCTCGCGCTGCTTTTGGAGGAGCGGGCGTGCCCTGCGGGACCCAGGAGATCATTCCGACGCCAAACGCGAATGCCCCCGGTTTCCTCCGGGCACAAATCCCGCCGGGGCAGCCCTGACCGGATCGAGGCCCATCTCCTCCACGGCGCAGGCGCGACGGCGCTGTGTACAGACGACGGTGCGCTGCACCTGTGGCGCGGGGACCTGATGGTAACCCGCTTTTCCGACGCGCTTCGGGATCGCCGGGACATGGCCCGGGTCTGGCTGGTGGACGCCTCCGACGGCAGTCGCGTGCCACTGGCCGGTCCCGCGGTATACGGAACGGGGGCGGTGCGCTATTTTGCGGAAGTCAACCGGCTGGAGGCGACGATGGATGTCTGCCTCTGCCCGGAGGACGGAACGCTGCTGAAGCGGGTTGAAATCGTGAATACCGGCGCGGCTTACGCCGAATGCGCGGTGGCGGACGTGACGCCGTTGGCGCTGTGCGGCGAAGCCGATTGGCGGGCCCACGCGGTGTTCCAGGAGTTGTTTGTGGAGGGCGCTCATGTGGAGCCGGACGGGCTGCTGTTTGTGCGGCGACCGGGCAGCCGCGGCGTGAACGGCCTCCGACTGGCGATGCTGGCCGAGGGTTCGGGCGCACTCACCTGGGAATGCGACTATGAGAAGCTGGCGGGGCGATTCGGCGACGCAGGCGCGAGCGACGTCCTGGCCAGGCCCCTGTCCGGTGGTGTGGGCGCGACGCTGAACCCGGTGGGCGCGCTGCGCATGGCGCTGGCCCTCGCGCCGGGAGAGCGGGCGCAGGTTTGGTTTGCCATGGGCTTGCTGGAAACGGGCGCGTCCGATGGGGAATGGATGGCGCGCTGGCGGCAGCCCCGCCAGGTGCGGCGGGCGCTGAGCCTGGCCGGGATTCGCGCCGGGGCGCTGCTGGACTTCCTGGGGCTGGATGCGGCCGGACATCACAGGCTTCAGCGCCTGACGGCGCTGTTGGCAGACGGCAGCCTGGCAGCAGAGGCCAAACCCCATCGCCGGGGCGAGGAAGGCGTGTCCAGGGAGGCGCTGTGGTCGCTGGGCCTCTCCGGGGACAGGCCGATACTGTCGATGCATATCGCCGATATCCGGGACGACGGGCCGGTGCGATCGTTGATCCGCGCCCACGGATTCTATCAGGCAATGGGCCTTGCGGCGGATCTGGTCCTGGTGGACGACAGAGGCGCAGGCTACGACCGGCCCCTTCGGGACAGACTCGAAAGCCTGATCTCCGCCAGCCACCTGAACCGCCTGCGCTGCGCGCCCGGCGGCGTGTGGCTGCTGGATGCAGCGGCGCTGGACGGCGAGCAGCGGCGGGCGCTGGACCGCTTCGCGTCGATCACCCTCGATGGAGCGAGGGATTTCGACATCCAGGCGCAGACACTGCTGAATGGCATGGGAAAGCGGGGACAGAGACTCCGGACGCCGATGAACGCCGGTGAAAACCGGCTCCAACCCCTGTCAAAGCGGGCGGACAACGGCTTTGGCGGGTTTGCCGACGACGGCGCCTACGCCATCGACGTCCTGCCCGAGTGCTTGCCGCCGAGGCCCTGGTGCAACCTGCTGGCCAACGACGCCGGGGGCATGCTGCTGTCCGAGCGGGGCGGCGGCTTCTTCTGGTGCGGCAACAGCCGCACGGATCGGCTGACCGCGTATGGCAACGACGCCCTGTGCGAGGGCTGGGGGCTCGAGCTGGCATTGGTGGACGCCCTTCGCGGCGAGGCCCTCTCCCTGCTGCCGGGAAACCGGCCCCATGTGCCCTTCCGCGTCATCCACGACCCCTGCCGCACCCGTTTCAGCATGGAAACCGACCGCGTCTGCGCGGAGGTGTGCCTGTCGATGCATCCGGAGCGGGCCGAGGCGCAGATCGACGTGACGATCGAAAACCGGCGACTGAGGGGAGAGGACTTCAGGCTGGAGACCTGCGTGAATTGGCTGATGGGTTCCGACAACAGGGACGCCGTGGCCTTGAATCGCTGGCATGAGGATGGCATATGCCTGGTCACTGGCGCGATGTCGGGCGCGGGCTGGTTCGCCGCTTATGACGCCTTGGCGAGCTGCGAGGGATCGATGCTGGCCGTGCCGCTGCGATTGAAGCGGGGTCAGAGGCGAACCCTGTGCTTTGCGCTGGGCTGGGCGGGAAACGCGGACGCCGCCCTGCGGCGGATGCACCGGTGGCGCAACGAACCGCCGACCGCGCCCGTCCGGATACCTGAAAAGCTGGCCGTCGAAACGCCGGATACGCTTCTGAACGCCTTTGCCAACGGCTTCCTGCTCCACCAGGTCCGCACGTCCCGGGTGCTGGGGCGCACCGGGCTGTACCAGCCCGGCGGGGCCTGGGGCTTCCGGGACCAGCTGCAGGACATGCTGGCGCTCATTCACCACGAGCCGGAGCGCGTCCGCACTCACCTGCTGCGCTGCGCGGCCCACCAGTTCGAGGCGGGGGACGTGATGCACTGGTGGCACGCGCCTTTCACCGGTGTGCGCACGCGGATCTCGGACGACATGCTGTTCCTGCCTTGGGTGACGGCGTCATACGTGGCTGCCACCGGGGATACCGGGGTGCTGTCTGAGCGCGTCGCCTATCTGAAGGGCGTGGAGATCCCCGCGGGGGCGGTGGATATCTGCTGCGATATGACGCCGGGACCGGCGGTGGGATCGCTGCACGACCACTGCATGCGGGCCTTTAAACGGGCTTGCCGCACAGGCGCTCATGGCCTTCTGCTGATGGGCGCGGGCGACTGGAACGACGGCATGGATCGCGTGGGCGCGAGAGGCGCGGGGGAGAGCGTGTGGCTGACCCAGTTCGCCGTCGCCTGCGCCGATCGCTATCGCAGGGTCGCGCCGGTGGATGAAGACCGAGTGTGGCTGTGGCGCACGGCGGAGACCCTGCGACAGGCGACGGAAGCCCACGGCTGGGACGGCGGCTGGTACCTTCGCGCCTACGACGACGGCGGCGCGATACTGGGCGGCGAAAAATGCGGGGAATGTCAGATCGACGCCATCTCCCAGGCCTGGGCCGTGCTGGCGGGGCTGGACGCCGGTCGCTGCCGCAAGGCGACGGACGCCGCCTGGGACAGGCTGGTGGACCGAAGGGCGGGCATCATCCGCCTGCTGACGCCGCCCTTCGACGGCCGAGGACCTGACCCTGGCTACATCCGGGGCTACCCGCCGGGGGTGCGTGAGAACGGCGGCCAGTATACCCACGGGGCGCTGTGGCTGCTGCTGGCGCTGATCCGCCAGGGCGACGCTGCCCGCGCCCACGAGGCGCTTCAAATGCTGCTGCCCTACAACCATTCCGACAGCCCGGAGAAGGCGCTCGTCTATCGCGTGGAGCCCTATGTGATGGCCGCCGATATTTACGATCGTCCGGACCTGCGGGGTCAGGGCGGCTGGACCTGGTACACCGGCTCCGCGGGCTGGATGTACGAGGCGATACTCGCCCTGCTGGGCTATGAGCGCAGGGGAAACGCCGTCCGCCTGAACGCGCTGCTGGGCGATTGGCCCTGGACGGCGGTGACGGTGCGATTTGGAAGGAGCCGGTACCGTTTGATCTGCGACAAAACGGCGAACTGCGTCACCGTGGACGGCAAACCCGCAGACGGGGATTTCATCAGCATGGT
Organism: Clostridia bacterium; assembly: GCA_045637485.1. Taxonomy (GTDB): domain Bacteria; phylum Bacillota; class Clostridia; order Christensenellales; family Aristaeellaceae; genus UBA2862. Next base: position 1,921 of record JAZTZK010000369.1, on the reverse strand, counting down.
CGACGATTGCAAGGTCCATGAGGCCCGCTTCCCGGAGAGGGGAGCGAAACAGAAGGGGCCGTTCTGATCTGTCGAGGCACAGGCGGCACAGCGAAAAGATGATAAGAAACTATCTACAAATGACAGGTGCGTATCGCTCGTCTGAATCCGCCGTTGTCGCGCTGCCGTGGGTCAACGCGCCAAAGGCAATGGGGAAATTCTGTCGATCTACCGTTCACCCTTTCTGACCCTTCGCCATAGGATGGGGCGGAAAGGGGATGGACGCATGGAAACCATCATCATTGGCGGCGACGCGCGGTTTGAGTACCTGGCGCGGCTGCTGTCGGAACGGGGCGAATCGGTGGGAATATATGGAAGGGACGCGTACCCCCGGGTGAAGGCGGCGGACATGTCGGCGCTTCGCGGGGCGGATACCGTCATAATGAACTGCCCGCCCAAATCGGATCTGAAGCTGGAGGATGTGATGGAAGGCGTTTCGGGTTCCGCGAAGGTCTTTGCCTGCGGACCGGGACACCCTGAAATCGACGACGGGCGAGTGACCGACCTGTGGGCGGACGAGACGCTGCTGTGGGATAACGCCCGCTTGACCGCCGAAGGGGCGCTGGCCTCGGCCATGCGGGCGTCGACGAGGGCGCTGACCGGAATGAATTGTATGGTGATCGGCTGGGGGCGCGTCGGACGGGCGCTGACAGAGATGCTGGTGGCGATGGGAACGCGGGTGACGGTGGCTTCCCGTACGCCTGCGGGGCGAAACCGGGCCGTGGAGCGCGGCGCCGAGGCGGCGGACACTGCCCATATCGCCGGCGCGCTGCCTGGCCGCAAGCTCATATTCAACACCGCGCCGGCCATGGTGCTGGACGGGTCGGCGCTGGAGCAGGCAGACCCGGACGCCATGCTCATCGACCTGGCAAGCCCACCCTACGGCATCGACCTGCGGACGGCCTGGAATCGCGGGTTGCGGGCCTGGCGGGAGCCGGGACTGCCGGGAAGGTACTGTCCTTACAGCGCGGCAGAGGCTATCCTGAGGGCCATGAACCGATCCGGACGAGGGGAGGGGAAGATATGACACGGTTGTCCGATGCGCGCGTCGGCTGCGCGATGACGGGCTCCTTCTGCACGTTTAAGGCGGTTTTTGAGGCATGGCGGGCGTTGAAGGCCACCGGAGCGGCGCTGACGCCGATCATGTCCTTCAATGCCGCCTCCACAGACACCCGCTTTTGTACCGCGGTGGAGGCGGTGACGGAATTCACCGCCATCACCGGGAAAAGGCCCCTGCTGACGCTGGACGCCGTGGAACCCATCGGCCCGAAGAAGCTGCTGGACGTGCTGGTGATCGCCCCCTGCACCGGCAACACGCTGGCCAAGCTGGCGGGCGGCATCGCCGATACCCCTGTAACGCTGGCGGCCAAGTCCCACCTGCGCAACGGACGACCGCTGGTGATCGCCGTTTCCAGCAACGACGCCCTGGCCCAGAACGCGAGGAACGTCGGCCAGCTGCTGGCGATGCGCAACCTTTACTTCGTGCCCTTCGCCCAGGATGATCCGATGGGAAAGCCCAATTCCCTGGTGGCGCGCTTCGATATGCTGGCGGAAACGGTGAAATGGGCCCTGGAAGGGCGACAGATACAGCCGCTATTGCGGTGTTCGTGACAAAAAAAGGCCAGGATAAGTTATTTGAATGTAATTAACCAAAACAACCATTGACTTTCCATCCGGTCTGCGATATACTGGCAAAGCTGTCAGCGAGACAGGGGCTCAAACCCCAAGTCGAGCGGGCAGTGAGCGAACCTTGAAAACGATACAGAGGAAACGAGTACAGGTCTTGCGGACTTGCGAAGATAGCCGAGAGGCAGGAGCGAGGAAGCGAGACGAACAGTCAGAATTCTATGAGTAAAACGCCATGACGAAACGGGAAAGCGGA
>JAZTZK010000368.1:0-6340 GCA_045637485.1 Clostridia bacterium | reverse complement strand
ACAAAGGTTACAGCTCAGCGTCCTGATTATTCGGAACCCCTCCGCCTCGCTTCGCTCGGCACCTCCCCTTTCAGGGGAGGCTTTTGGAGGTTGCCTCCCCTGAAAGTCCTAAAGGACTCGCTTCGCGTCGGGGAGGTGGCCCCCCCACAGGCGGGGTCGGAGGGGGTCCACCGTGTCGACCCTGAGCTGTAACAAACAAAGCACAGCTGCTATATGGAAATACCGCAGGCTACCCGGCGGGTAGCCAGGGGGCTTGCAGGCCGCGGATGGCTGACCGGCAACCGGCAGACTGCCGAGCGCACTGAGCGGTGGTTCCCTGCTACCGGTTGCGGTCGATCATGGCCTTCAGGGCCTGCTTGCTCTGCACGCCGACGACCCTGTCCACGGGCTTGCCGTCCCTGAACAGGAACAGGGTCGGTATCGCCTGGATGCCCAGGCTCATGGCCACGTCGGGGTTCTCGTCCACATTCACCTTGACAAAGTCGACCCCCTCGGTCTCGGCGGCCAGCTCCTCCACGATGGGGGCGATCATCTGGCACGGGCCGCACCAGGTGGCCCAGAAGTCCACCAGGGTCAGGTGATTCCTGCTCAGGTTCTCAAACCTCATGTCCTCGGAAGTATAGATCTTGACTTCTGCCATGTTCATTCTCCTTGTATTTGGTCATTGTGGTGTGGCTGTGTTGTCGTTCAGTCCGGGAACCTCTGATCTGTCGCGGCGCGAAAATCAGAGGTTCCTCACCCCTCCAGCAACCGATCCAGCAACGACAGCAGCGTCCCCTTGGCCCCCGGTCCCGCGGTCGCGCCGACGCAGCCGGGGCAGCCGTCGGCGCAGGGACAGGCCAGCAGCAGCTCCCGGGCGTGGGCGAACAGCTCCCGGCGCATCTCGAAGACCCGGTCGGACAGGCCGATGCCCCCGGGCACCGAGTCGTACAGGTAGATGGTCGGCCCGCCGGTGAAGGTGTCCTTTACGTGGTAGACCACGCTGATGTGCTGGGGCGCGCACATCAGGTACATCGGCGCGATGTGGCGCAGCAGGTGGGACAGGCCGATCAGCGCGTTCTTCAGCGGTTCCCGCTCGTAGATTTCCTCCAGGTTGTCCGGCAGCGTCCACCAGGTCGCGGTGGTCTGCATCTCCAGCTCCGGCAGCGTCACCGGGCCCCAGCCCAGGTTCTCGTGGGTGTCGAAGGCGATCTTCTTGAACACCGTCACGATGGAAGAGGTCAGCACCTCGCCCCGGCTTCGGGTCAGCGGGCCGTCCGATTCCCGATCAAATTCGTCCAGCACCTTCAGGCTGGTGGTCAGGTCGGCGTCGGTGTAGTAGCCCACGTCCACCCGGCGAATGTAGGCCTTCTTGTCGTCGAAGTCCAGCGCCTCCACCTGGTACTGTGTGCCCTCGTGCATGTAGATGGCGTACTGGTGCAGCAGCATCGGCACGGTGAAGCGGTCCATCTCGCCGATGACCCGGTGCTTTTTCGGGTCGGTGATGTCCACGATCAGGAAGTTCTGGTCGGTGGCGCTCCTCAGGCTGATGCCCGCCTGGGGGAACTCCTCGGCCATCCAGTAGTATTTCCCGGCCACCTGGCGAAGTATGTTCTCGTCCCGCAGGTAGTCCAGCAGCTCCGGCGTGTCCCCGACGCCCTGGAAGCTCTCCCCCTCCTCGAAGGGCAGCTCGTAGGCGGCGCACTTCATGTGGTTGAGGAGGATGTAGAGGTTGTCCGGGTTGATCAGTGCCTGCTCCGGCGACTGGGCGAAGAAGTACTCCGGGTGCTGGATGATGTACTGGTCCAGCGGGCTGGAGGACGCCACCACGATCAGCAGCGACACGCTCCCCCGCCGACCGGCCCGGCCGGCCTGCTGCCAGGTGGAGGCGATGGTGCCGGGGTAGCCGCACAGCACGCAGGCGTCCAGCTGGCCGATGTCGATGCCCAGCTCCAGCGCGTTGGTGGACACCACCGAGGTGATGCGCCCCGCCCGCAGCTCGCGCTCGATCTCCCGGCGCTGGGTGGGCAGGTAGCCACCCCGGTAGCCCCGCACCCTCCCCGCGTTGCCCAGCGGGTCGCGGACCATGTCCTTCAGATACCGCACCAGCACCTCCACCGTCAGGCGCGAACGGGCGAACACGATGTGCTGCACGCCCGCCCGAAGCAGCGAGGCGGCGATCTTTCTCGTCTCCGGGATGCTGCCGGCGCGGATGCCCAGCTGGGCGTTCACCACCGGCGGGTTGTAGAAGACCACATGGCGCTCCCCTGCCGGCGCGCCGTTTTCGTCGATCAGCCGCACCGGCCTCCCGATCATCGTCTCGGCCAGCTCCTTCGGGTTGCGGATGGTGGCCGAGCAGCAGATGAAGGTAGGATTGGCGCCGTAGAAGGCACAGATGCGCTTCAGCCGGCGGATCACGTTGGCCAGGTTCGAGCCGAACACGCCCCGGTAGGCGTGGATCTCGTCGATGACCACGTACTTCAGGTTCTCGAACAGCTTGACCCACTTGGCGTGGTTGGGCAGTATGCCCTGGTGCAGCATGTCCGGGTTCGTGACCACAACGTGGCCCGCCTGCCGGATCGCGGAGCGCGCCGAAGCGGGCGTATCCCCGTCATAGGTATACGCCTTGATGCCCACGCCCATGTCCTGGATCATGCCGTACAGCTCCGCCACCTGGTCGCTGGAGAGCGCCTTGGTGGGAAACAGGTACAGCGCCCGGGAGGCCTCGTCGCTCAGTATCGACTGGAGCACCGGCACGTTGTAGCACAGCGTCTTGCCCGAGGCGGTGGGCGTCACGACGACGAAGTCCTGCCCCGCCAGCGCCGCGCGGATGGCCTGGCTCTGGTGGATGTAGGGCCTGTCTATCCCCCGCTTCTTCAGCGTCCCGACGATGCGCCCGTCCAGCTCCGGCGGGAATTCGCCATAGACCGCCGCCCGCGCCGGCATCACCTGCCAGGAGGTCACATTGTCCATGAAAGCGGGGTTGTTTTGGAGTTTTTTGATGTATTCCGCAATCGTCATAGCTTTAACGAGGAATGAAGAATGCGTCCCGTATCCCCCACCATCCATTCCTCATTCCTCATTCCTCATTCCTCATTCCTAATTACCCTTCCACGATCACCATCTCGGTCCCCTCCACCGCCTCGTTGACCAGCGCCTCGACGTCCAGCTTCTCCTCGGCCTTCGGCATGGTGTCCAGCTTTGGCTTCGTCACGGGATGGCGGGGCGTGAACACGGTGCAGCAGTCCTCGTAGGGCAGTATGGAGGTCTCGTAGGTGTCGATTCTGCCCGCGATATCCATGATCTCGGTCTTGTCCAGGCCGATCAGGGGCCGGAACACCGGCATATTCACCACGGCGTCGGTGCAGACCAGGGCGTCCATGGTCTGGGAGGCCACCTGGCCCAGGCTCTCGCCGGTGACCAGCGCCTGTGCGCCAAACTGCCGGGCGATGACCTGGGCGATGCGCATCATGAAGCGCCGGGTGATCAGCGTGCCCAGCTCGTCGGGGCACTTTTCGTGGATCTCCAGCTGGCACTTCGTGAACGGCACCAGGTACACCCGCATGCCGCCGGAATACCAGGCCAGCTTCCGCGCCAGCTGCATCACCTTGTCCCTGGCCAGCTCGCCGGTGTAGGGCGGGCTCTGGAAGTGGATGGCGCACAGCCGCACGCCCCGCTTCATCAGCTGGTAGCCGGCCACCGGGGAATCGATGCCGCCGGAGAGCAGCAGCGCCGCCTTGCCGCCGGTGCCCATGGGCATGCCGCCCACGGCCATGATCTCCTGAACGCTGATGTAGGCGTTGTCCCTGATCTCAACCACCAGCTTGTGCCGGGGCTTGTGGACGTCCACCTTCAGGTTGGGATTGGCCTCCAGGATGCGGTGTCCGAGCTCGGCGGCCAGCTCCATGGAGTTCATGGGAAACTTCTTGTCGCTGCGCTTGCCCTGCACCTTGAAGGTGCCGGAACAGGGGGCCATCATCCTGACGCACTGCTCCGCTATCACGTCCAGGTCCTTCTCCATCTCCACCGCCGGGCTGACGGAGTACACGCCGAACACCTTTGTGACGCAGTCGATACACGCCTGCAGGTCGTTGAAATCGGAAACGTAGACCCGGGAATCGGACAGCCACACGTGGCCGCCCAGGGGCTTCACCACCCGCTTGACGTTGTCGGTGAGCACCTTCAGAAAATGAGGGCGGTTCGCGCCCTTCAGGAATACCTCGCCGTACCGGACGAGCAAAACATCCCGCATCGCTCTATTATCTCCTTTGGAACCGCTTCAGCAGGTCGTACTGGACGCCGATGCGCCCTGCGGCATAATCGATCTCTTCATCGGTGGTGTGGGGGCTGAGGCTGAAGCGCACGGCCCATTCGGCCACCCGGGGCTTCACGCCCATGGCCGTCAGCACGCCGCTGACCTTCAGCTTCTTCGACGAACAGGCCGAGCCCGTGGACACGTACACGCCGTCCCCCTCCAGCGCGTGGAGCATCACCTCGCCCCGCACGCCCGGAAAGCCCAGGTTCACGATGTGGGGCGCGCCCTGCGCCGGATCGGGGCCGTTGACGATCACGTCCGGCACGGCCCTGCGCACGGCGTCAACCAGGCGCAGCTTCTTCGCCATCAGCTGCCGGGGCATGTCCGGCCCCAGTCTGACGAGCTCGGCGACGGCGGCGTCCATGCCGGCGATGCCGGGGGTGTTCTCGGTGCCCGAGCGCAGGCCCGACTCCTGTCCGCCGCCGAGGTGACGGGGCTTCAGGCGGACGCCCTTCCTCACGACCAGCGCACCCACGCCCTTCGGCCCGTGCAGCTTGTGGCTCGAGACGGTGTACAGGTCGGCCAGCTTCATGTCGAAGGGAATCCGCAGGAAGCCCTGCACGCCGTCCACGTGGATCAGCGCCCTGCCGTTCACGGCGGCATGCAGCCGCGCGGCGTCCAGCACCGCGCCGGTTTCGTTGTTCACCTGCATGCAGCTGACCAGCGACGCGCCGTCGTCCAGCGCCGTCTCCAGTTCATCCCACTTCAGCTGACCGGTTCCGTCCACGCCGATGACGCGCACGTCGTGCCCCTGCTCGGCCAACAGGTTGAAGGCCTCCAGCACCGAGGGGTGCTCCACCGCGCTGACGGCCAGCACCTGCCTGCCCCGCATGCGGCCCACCGCGCCGAGTATGGCCAGGTTGTTGGCTTCCGTGCCCCCGGAGGTGAATATGGCGTCGCAGCCCGCGCCGCCCGCGGCGTCCAGCAGCCGTTGGCGGGCGTCGCGCAGCGCTTTAAAGGCCTCCACCGACGGCCTGTAGACGGCGGAGGGGTTATACCATTCCTCCCGCAGCGATCTTTCCATCGCCGCGACGGCGGCCTCGCAGGGGCGGGTGGTGGCGCTGTTGTCAAGATACGCGCACGCCATAGCTCTGCTTGCCTTCCTCGTCGTACCAGGCCTCCCGCGGCAGGTAGTTCTTGCTGCGGATCATGGCCACCATCTCGTCCGTCAGCTCCACCACGATCACGTGCTTGAGGCCCTTGCGCTGGAAATAGAAGAAGTACAGCTTGGCGTCCCGGTTGACGAACCAGTTGTGCACCTTGATGCCGGGCTCCTTCAGCGTCTTCTGGAAGGCGGGTCCGGTGGCGGGGCCGCAGCGAATGACGTCCTTCATCTCCAGGGCGGTCAGGTACTTCCTGCGCTTGTTGTTCAGCACCCGGGAGACGTCCAGGCAGCCGTTGGTGAAGGTATAGTCGTACTCCACCCTGCAGTTGTCGCTGGCCCGCCACAGCAGAAAGGCCGCGCCGCCGAACACCAGCGTCATAAGCAGGTTCTGCCACACGAACACAATGCCGCCGGTCTCGGGATTGACGCCGACGATGCCGGCCAGCGAATAGACCGCCACCAGCCCGAATACGATGATGAGCACCCAGCACGCGTAATACAGCAGCGTGTACAGGCCCTGTTTGCGCCTTACGGCAATGGTTTCAAGGAAATCGTCCATTTGGATACACCTCCCGGCCCGGCGCAACGCGCCTCTGGCCCTGATAAGTCCATAATCCCACAAATATATTATAGCACAATTTTCAGGATTGTCGATAGATAAACAAAAAATTGACCCATAATTCTTTGCGTCGGTGCGATCGTTGTGGTATAATCACGGGTAAAGAAAGGGGTTAGGGTTTAGGGGGTAGGGATGGTGCCCTAAAGGGCTATCTTCGCGTCGCAAATCCCTTCGGGATTTGTTTGATCCTAAGGAACGACAGGGGTTTCTACGCTTCGCAAGCCGTTACAGCTCAGCATCCTGATTATTCGGAACCCCTCCGCCTCCCTTCGCTCCGCACCTCCCCTTTTTGCGGAGGCTTTTTGGGGTTGGCTCCCCCGCA
>JAZTZK010000367.1:0-26729 GCA_045637485.1 Clostridia bacterium | reverse complement strand
GGGTGTTGCCGCGCACCTTCTGCATGGCCTCCAGAAAGGCCTCTTTGGTCAGGCCGAATTCGCTGAAGATGTTGCGGACGGCGCCGTTGGGTCGCTCGATAATGCCCAGCAGGATATGCTCCACGGAGACGTACTCGTCCTTCATGTACTGGGCCTGCTGCTCCGCCTCGCTTAGCGCCGCGTCCACGGACTGGGACACGTAGACCTTGTCCATCTCCCGTCCGGGGCCGGACACCCTGGGGATGCGCTGGATCTCTCGGTCGCAGGCGGTGGCCATGCGCCTGGTGTCGATCTTTGCCTTCTTCAGAATCTGAGCGGCGGCGCCGTCCTCCTGGTTCAGCAGCGCGTACAGCAGGTGCTGCTGGTCGATCTGCATGTTCTGGTTGCGAATGGCGCAGCTCTGGGCCTCCCGAATGGCCTCGATGGATTTCTGGGTGAATTTCTCAAGGTTCATATCTCTACCCCCCTTCAGGGTCGTCGTTGGTTTCAAAGTCAATTTGACTTTCTTTGACTATTATATACCAACCACAGGATTTGTCAATAGTTTTTCGGTCAAAATCTAAAATTAACAGTTTGTACTGTAGCTGCCGTCAGGCGGGAAACCCCTTGCAATTAATCCACAAACCCACTATAATGGATTCAACGATGTTGACGGGAGATTGAACATGAACGACCTGATTGGTTTTTTTGATTCCGGCGTCGGCGGCGTCAGCGTACTGCACGAGGCCGTCAGGCTGCTGCCCAACGAGCACTTCTTTTTTTACGGTGACAATCTTCACGCGCCCTACGGCCCGCGACCGCTGGAGGAAATACGGGCATTGAGCGCTGCCGGGATCGACGTATTGCTCTCACAGGGCGTCAAGGCCATCGTCATCGCCTGCAACACAGCCACCTCCGCCTATGCCGAAACCGTGCGCGCCGCCCATCCCGATCTGCCCATCGTGGGCATGGAGCCTGCGCTGAAGCCCGCTCACTATGCCCGCCACGGCGGCAATGTGCTCGTCCTGGCCACCGCCGCCACCCTTCGCCTTGAAAAGTTTGAAAGGCTGATGCGCCTCTATGGCGACGATGTGATCACCGTGGTCGGCGAGGGACTGGTGGAGCTGGTGGAATCCGGCAGGGCTCGCTCGCCCGAGGCCCATTCCCGGCTGAAGGCGCTGCTTGACCCGTACAGGGACATGCAGATCGACGCCATCGTGCTGGGATGCACTCACTATCCCTTCCTTCGGGACGCAATACAGGATATCTTTCCCCGTGCCAGTATCTTCGACGGTCTGAACGGTACCGCCATGCAGCTCAAGTTCCTTCTGGATCAAAACGGCCTGCGCTCCCACGACAGTATCGGCAGCGTGGAATACCGGAGCTCCGCGGGTTCAGCGTCCGTAGCGCTGATGCGAAGGCTGATGGCGGAATTGGGGTAGGAATATACAGCAAAAAAGCTGCCGGCTTCGGCAGTTTTTTTGCTGTATGGTTTCGCGTAATACCAAGCTCACCATATGTCGCACCAACCCACCGTCGAGCCCTTGATCAGCTCCACGGGAATGGTGACGACCTCCTCCACGGCAGCCTCCGGCTGCTCCAGCCGCGCAATCAGCAGCTTTGCGGCCTGTTCCCCGAGCGCTTCGCTGTTCTGGTGAATGGTGGTCAGCTGGGGCCTGAGCGTCTGGGTCAGGGGTATGCCGTCATATCCGGCCAGGGATATGTCCTTGGGAATGCGCAGCTCCTGCTCGCGAATGGCCTCCTGGGCGCCAAAATAGGTGGTATCATTGGGCAGCAGTATGCAGGTGGGACGGTCCCGGCGCGCCAGCAGCTTCGCCACGTATTCCCGAACCACCTCGTTGTCGGAATAGACCGCCTCCAGCAGGTATCCCTCGGGCACCGCCAATTTGTGGTCCGCCATCGCCTGCAGGTACTCCTGCCTGCGCGTCTCGGTGACCTCGGAATTGCGCTGGCCGCTGATGAAGGCGATGCGGCTGTGGCCCAGGGAGACAGCGTAATCCACCAGCTGCTTCATGCCGTTGCGGTTGTCGGACAGCACGCAGGATTGCTTCGGCCAGGGATAGTCCACCGATACGCAGGGTATGTCGCTGTCCAACAGCTGTTGTATGGCTTTTGAATAGAAATCGACGCACGCCAGCAGCACGCCGTCCAGCTTCCTGTAGTGGCAGTAATCGACGAAGCTGCGTCCGTCGCTGCCCACGTTGTGATTGATAAAGGTCAGGTCATACCCGTGATTCTCCGCCTCGTTCTTGAAGGCGTTCAGCACCGACGCAAAAAAAGGATGTGTCAGGCCGCTGAAGCTCTCGTCTGTGAACAGCACGCCGATATTGTGTGAAAAACCCACTGACATCGCCTCCGTATTCCCCTGTAGTTTATATATTCAGTATACACGACAAACTATACTTGCGCAACCCTTCTTTTTTTACTTTATCACAACTTTTTGATAATGGGGCATCTCAATGCCCTCGCTGTCGAAGCGGGCCTTGACGCGGGTGCGCAGGTCGCGCTCGATGCGCCAGTGCTGGCCCACCGGGCACTGCACTGCGATGCGCACCATCACGGCGTCCGTTTCAAAGGACAGTATGCTCATGACCTCGGGCACGCTGGTCAGGCCGTCGATCTCCTTCGAGGCCTTTTCCATCTCATCCTCCAGGATCCGGACCACATGGCCCTGGTCGGCCTCATAGGGGCAGCGTATGTCCACGATGGCCCGCTTGAAATCCCGGCTCATGTTGGTGATGGTGCGGATATCGCCGTTGGGTATGACGTAGATATTCCCGTTATAGTCCCGCATCACGGTGGTGCGTATGGCGATGGACTCCACGACCCCGGAGAGGTCGTTGATGGTCACCACGTCGCCCACGGTGATACTGCCCTCCATCCAAATGAACATGCCGGATATGATGTCCTTGACCAGCGTCTGCGCGCCGAAGCTGATGGCGATACCGCCGACCCCGGCCACCGCGAGGATCGAGGTGACATTGACTCCGAGTATGCTCAGCACGACGGTCACGATAATGAAGTACATGATGTAATTGAACACGCTGGTCGCCAGCGACTTGATCGTGCTGACCTGTTGGACCGTATGCGCGCCCTTTTGGCTGCGCATCCGCACGATGGAAGCGATCAACCGCCGTCCCACCCGCATGAATATAATGCCCAGAAAGATGGCCAGCGCCGACATCAGCAGCCTTGTGGTCAGCACGGGAAGGTTGTTCAGCAGGTTCTCCGCCCTGTTGCCGGCGTGCTCTATGATGTCGCCCACCTCCTCCACCGCGTCCTGTACCGGGGAGGCATTTGCTTCGGCCAGTGCCCGAAGTTCAAACAGCATGGCTTATCTCCTTTCATCCAGCTGTAAATATATGATCATTTGAATCGATTCTCCTCAGGCTCAGGCGCGCGCTCCTGCTTCCTGCGCTTCCTGCGCATGCGGTTGATGTGCCGTTCAAAATCGCCTGCGGAGATCAAATCCGCCAGCAGATACTGTTCAAAGGCTGGAACCGTGCAGGAGTAAAACCCCACCCGCTCCCGGAAGAGGGAGACCAGCCCGGGGGGCAGCACCATATAACCCACGCGCAACGCGGGCGACACCGTGCGGGTGAAAGTATTCATGTAGATGACATTCCCGCCGCCGGACAGCGCGAATACGGTATCCTCCGGCTTTCGAAGCAGCGAAAACTCCGATTCGAAATCGTCTTCCACGATATAGCGGTCGCCCTGCTCCGCCCAGCGGATATACGCCGCCCGCTTGGAGGCCGATGCCGTCACGCCCGTGGGATAGCTGCGAAAGGGCGTGATGTGCAGTACCGACCCCTTCATCCCGGCCAGCGCGGCGCTGCGTATGCCGTCGTGTCCCAGGGGCAGCAGCTCGCACGCCACGCCTTTGGCGCGGTAGACCTGCTCGATCTTCTCGTAGGAGGGATACTCTATGGCGAATACGCGACCGGCCCCCAGCATCTCCACCACCAGCCCGTACAGGTATTCCGAGCCGGATCCGATGATGATCTGATCCTCCGAAACCAGCATGCCCCGGTTGCGGGCCAGGTAGTGGGACAGCGCCGCCCGCAGCTCCAGACAGCCTTCATTGGGCGATTTGCGCATCACAGCCTCGCCGTAGTCCGCCAGCACCTTGCGCATGGCCCTGGCCATCACCGAAAAGGGAAGCGTATCCTCGGTCTCCGTCGCGTCGGCTGCCGCGTGTCGGGGCGGCTGGCCGTCCGCGGCGGAAAAGCCGTCGCCGCTGCGATAGATGACATAGTAGCCGCTCCTCGGCCGGGCCTGTATATAGCCCTCCTGGCACAGCAGCTCGTAGCTGTGTTCCACCGTCACCGCGCTCAGCTTTCTGTCCAAGGCCGTCTGCCTGCGCGAGGGCAGGCGTGCGCCGAAGGGCCACGACCCGCCGGTGATCTCATCCCTCAGTATCTCATACAGAATCAGGTATTCCGGTTTATGCCTGCTCATCTGGTCTTATATTTTTCTCCTCTTCTGGCTCTTTCAATGAGGTCAATTTTAGTATATACTGTTTTTCATAAAATGTCAAACGCTTTGAGGGAGGTATTTACCATGAAAAAGCGCGAATTCTCTGTCTTCAACATCACCTTCATAGCGATGATGGCCGCCATGGTCTATGTGGTCACGCTGTTCCGCTTTCCGCTGCTGGGCTCCAAGGTCCACTTTGCCAACGCCGTCTGCCTGCTCAGCGGCATACTGCTCGGCCCCCTGCAGGGAGGGCTGGCCGCCGGCATCGGCTCCGCCTTCTACGACGCCGTGACCGGCTACGACCTCGTCAACGTGTTGATCACCTTCGTCAGCAAATTCGCCATGGCCTGGGTCTGCGGCACAGTCCTCGAAAGCCGAATTCACTCAAAGGGCAAGGGCCGCATTGACCGCACGGCGCTGGCCTGCGTTTGCGGCGCGCTGACCTACGTGGCGCTGTACATGCTGAAGACTTTCATCTACCAGAAATTCGTCTACGGTTATCCCATGGACGCGGTATGGGCCACCCTTGTGGCCAAGCTGATTCCCTCGCTGATCAATGCAGCCGTGGCCATCGTCGCCGCCCCGCTGTTCTACCACGCCGTCCTTCCCGCCCTGCGCTCCAGCGGCCTGCTCCAGAGGATGAATCCGCAGGTGTAAAACAAAGTCGAATACCAGTGGCAGCTGGCAAAGCTGTCTCCGGGACAGTATCACCGCTACGCAATGACAAGGAAGACAGACAATGAGTGACATGAAGGATTTTGTGATGCCCGCTCCGTCTGAAGAGAAGCTGAGGGCTTTGAACGAGGCAAAGGCAAAGGTGCGCGCCAGCTACGGCGAGAACAAGAGGATTACAGACGACAACTATGATAAGTCGCTGGCGGTGAAGTGCGTCAACGGCACCTTCGTAGGAAGGAAGACCGGGAATATCATTGCTTATAAGGGCATCCCGTTCACCGGCAAGCCCCCTGTCGGAAAACTTCGCTGGAAAGCGCCGATGGAATATATCCCGGACGACGGTGTATACGAGGCGTATTACAACGGGAAAAGCCCCCGACAGGGGGAAGATATCAGCGAAGGCGGTTCCCTGTATTATCAGAGCGAGGACTGCCTGTATCTGAATATTTGGAAGGCGGACGAGGCGTCAGCCCTGAAAAAGCCAGTCATGGTATGGATCCACGGCGGCGGTTACGCCATGGGAGGCACCGCCGATCCGCTGTATGACTGTCTCGAATTCGTCAGGGAAAACCCGGAGGTCATCGTCGCTTCCATCGAATACAGGGTCGGCATTTTCGGCTATATACACCTGTCCCACTTGCCGGATGGCGACGACTATCCGGACGCGCAGAATTTGGGTCCTATGGATCAGATGATGGCGCTCAGGTGGATTCATGAGAATATCGCGGGTTTCGGAGGCGATCCCGACAATGTGACGATCTTCGGCGAATCCGCTGGCGGCGGGAGCGTAACGACGCTTCCTCTGGTGGAGGGTTCCCATAAATATATCAAGAGGATTATCGCCCAGAGCGGTGCCCCATCTATCACGGTGTCTGTGGAGGATGCCATCGGTTGTACGAATGATGTGATGGAAGTACTTGGCTGCAAAACCGTGGCTGATCTTAATAAGGTCGATGCGGAAACGCTTTTGAAGGCATCGGCGGTGACCGACTTGCGCATAGGCCCGGAGAGAGACGGGAAATACCTGCCCCTTGACCCGTATGCAGTCTATGAGAAGGGCGCGGTGAAGGATATTGAGATACTTCATGGCTGCAACAAGGATGAGATGAATTATTTTGTGCATCTCATGGGACCTGAGCCCTTTGAAATGTGGGCGGCTGACCGCAAGTCGAAGAAAATCGCAAAGCTGCCGGACGAAGATAGAGGACGGGTCGAGCGCTTCCTCGACAGCGTGGAGGGGAAAGACTACGAAAAAGACAGCCGCCTGTTCAGCCAGCTCTGGTTCAACGCGGCGCACATCAGGCTGTCAGAGGCGCAGACAAGGGGCGGTGGAAAGTCCTATACCTATTACTTCACGCCTGAATCCACTTTACCGTACATGAAGTGCGGACATGCGACTGAGCTTGCGTCTGTGTTCAAGCATCCGGAGGAAACCGTCTTCACGGGCAGGGCTTATGACGAAACCTTCTCCAGAACCATGCGCAAAATGTGGGTTCAGTTCGCCAGGACTGGCAATCCGTCGCTCAGCGCGGACATCTCCCCGGATGGCAAGGCCCACGAGTGGCCGCTCTACGACCCGCAGGACAGGAAGGTGATGGTATTCGATGAACACGATATCCATCCCGAAAGGGAATCGGAGCGGAAGATCGTCGACTGGGACAGGACCTATCCCCTGACCAGGTATTTCTATCTTTGATATGTTTGAGTATGTAGACATAGAAAGTGAGGTAATACAAATGGCTCCGATCGCAGATAGAGTTTACAGGAACGCGAAGGTTTATTCTGTTGCGCTGAATGGCACGGAGACGCACGCGCAGGCGCTGGCCATCGTGGACGGCAAGTTCGCATACGTAGGCGATGAAGCGGGCGTTGCGGCGTGGATCGACGATACCACGGAGATCATCGATTGCCACGGAAAGAGCGTCATCCCCGGTCTTGGAGACGCGCATAACCATCTCGCGCATGCCGCGAAAAAGTATGGAACCTGCAGCTTCAGCAGTATTGTGCCGGACCCTGAGAAGGACACGCCCGAAGGCGTGATCAGGCAGCTCCAGGACACACTGAAGGCCTATGTTGACGCGCACAGTGACGCGCCGGTGATCCGGGGCCTTGGCTGGGACAGAACATGGTTTTCCGGCGGCCTGCAGGGCATCGTGAGACCGTTCACCCGGCACGATGTGGACGCGATTGTGCCCGACAGGCCGGCTGTTCTGATGTCCTACTGCGGACACAGAGTTCTGCTGAATACGAAGGCGCTGGAAGCGGCCGGCGTTACGAAGGACACGGACGATCAAAACGGCCTGATCGTCAGGGAAGCGGACGGAAGCCCCAGCGGCTATATCAAGGAGCCTGTCGCCTTTCTGCCCATCATCGACAGCATTCCGGGCTATGACTTTTCTCCGAAGGAGCATCGTGACTGCCTGAAGCAGTGCTTTGATATGTTTAACGCAACCGGACATACGCTGCTGTGCGATTGCCAGCAGGGCACGTCCTATTCTATCCTGAAGGACATGGCCAGGAACGGCGAATTTACCGTCAGAGTATCCGGCGTCCATAATGTCAACGACGCGACCCGGGAGGCGGACCTTGAAAGGGCTATTGCCAACCGCACGAAGTTTGATGTCGAGGGTCTCTTCACTGTGGATACGGTAAAGTATTTCGCGGACGGTCAATTTTCAATGATAGAGCCCTATGCGGAGACTTCATTCAATCATAAACCCGGCACCAGAGAGCCGCTCCTCTGGGATGAAGCGCATATGGAGGCGTCCATGGCGCTGGCCAACAAGGAAGGCTTCAACATCCATACCCACGCCATGGGCAGCTATGCCATCCACAGGGTCATCGACTGCTATGAGAACGCGCAGAAGCTGTACCCGAATCCCAACATCCGGAATATCATTGCGCATGACACATTTATCGCGCCGGAGGACAGAGTGCGCATGGGTAAGAGCCATATCATTGCCAGCAATCAGCCCGGATGGTTCAGTGACAGTCCGACCGAAGAGCCGGTTCTTGTGGCCGACTGGGGTGAGGATGTCGTCAGGCAAAGCTATCCGAGCAAGTCGCTGATCGATAACGGCGTGGTGTGCGCCTATGGATCGGACTTTTTTGTCAGTCCCTCCTACGGTCTCTCGGGTATTCAGGTCGCCATGACCCGAAGGCATGTAAAAATGGATCCGACCTATGAGCTGTACAAGGATGTTCCCGCCGCCTTGCCGGAGGAATGCGTCAGTCTCAAGGAAGCGATTCAGGCCCACACGATCCATGTGGCATTCCAGGCGCATATGGAAAACATCACCGGCTCCATTGAAGTCGGAAAATCCGCGGAGCTCGTCGTTTTGGACAGTGACATCGAAACCATACCGGTGGAACAGATTCAGGATATCCAGGTGCTCGAAACTGTGTTTATGGGAAAAACGGTATTCAAGAGCGCATAAGGATCTGTTTTGCATTGGTAATGTGGCATTCTGAGAAAGTCTTATGACGCTGATGAAGCGAGAGCAGTATGTAAAATGAACGCATCCCCTTGTGCGCCATCTTGTGCGTTTTGGAAAAATGCCAAAAAAATGCTACTTGTGCTGGTTAATCACCGGATAACAAAGAGGACGATGTTTATTGAATGACTCTTGCAAAGCTTTAGGGCACTTCCTTGTACGAAGTGCCCTTTTTTCGTGGTACACCATCAGGGGCTCGAACCCTGGACACCCTGATTAAGAGTCAGGTGCTCTACCAACTGAGCTAATGGTGCATATGGAGCGGTAGACGAGACTCGGACTCGCGACCTCCACCTTGGCAAGGTGGCGCTCTACCAACTGAGCTACTACCGCTTGTCTGACGGTGAGTGGAGCGGGTGATGGGAATCGAACCCACGTAGCCAGCTTGGAAGGCTGGAACTCTACCATTGAGTTACACCCGCACGCTTCAATGGAAAGGCTGGAGCGGTAGACGAGACTCGGACTCGCGACCTCCACCTTGGCAAGGTGGCGCTCTACCAACTGAGCTACTACCGCATACCGATCAGGTGCGGGCGAAGGGACTTGAACCCATACGCCGTGTGGCACCAGAACCTAAATCTGGCGCGTCTGCCAATTCCGCCACGCCCGCAGGTTGCTCGGGGATGAACGCGCTGCCCGGAATACCGGGAAAGCAGCCGCGACAGCCAACAAATAGAATTATAGCGTCTGTGATATGATTTGTCAAGACCTCATTTTCATTAATTTCTGGTATGTATCCTCGATCAGAGGGATGCAGTCCCCGATAAAGGCGTCGATATAGGCCTCGTCGATGAATTGAACCGGGTCATGGCGGGGACAATCGCCACGGTAGGCCTTCACCAGATTCTTGCGCCACTGGCTGAACATATAGCCCTCCAGCAAAGGATGGTCCCGGGGGGTTTGGGCGTTTTCCAGGAGGGCAAGGATATGGCGCAGGCGGGGCCGAGTACCGTACAGCTTAAAGTCCGTGACGAAGGTATCGTTGTAATAAATATCCGTATTCAAGAACCCGTCCGGTCGCAGGATCCCGGGCAGCTTCTCCCTGTAGCGGGGAACCCACTGGCCGTCCGTCAGCACGTGTACGCCGTACCCGATGTCAAAGGGCTCGGCATGTTTCCTCCAATAGTCAATCACGTCGTCCGGATGGGGCGAGCACCAGTTGTTCAGATGGACTTCGTTTTTGTGGGATTTGTCGCTGCCGTCGCGTATGTGGATGGCGTCCGGCGATATCGCGCCGTAATAGAATTCAGGGCTTTCCACATACTCGGGATGCTCGCGGGCCCAAAGGTCCGCCACCGCCAGGTGTACCATCGTCAATGCCATGCGCATCTCCCCTTCCACTGCCTATGGATATTTTATCAACTCTCGCGGATTTTGTCAAATCGTTGCGCCCTCTTAGCAGGATTCACTTGATTCTTAATACGACAGCCGCTATAATACTATCGACAACAGAAAAGCCTTATCCAGAGCGGCGGAGGGACAGGCCCGATGATGCCCGGCAACCGGCAGGCGGCAGCGCGTGCAAGGTGCCAATTCCTGCGGCTGATAACACGGCCGAAAGATGAGGCGAGATTGATGTACCTTCAACTCGCCGACAGAGCGGGTTTTTTGTTGATCTTTCCATGCTAAAGGAGAATGAAACATGAGGCATTTCTTTACTTCCGAATCGGTCACCGAGGGACATCCGGACAAGGTATGCGACCAGATCTCCGACGCCGTGCTGGACGCCATACTGGCCCAGGACCCGGACGCCCATGTGGCCTGCGAATGCGCCGCCACCACGGGCATGGTCCTGGTGATGGGTGAAATCAGCACCACGGCCTATGTGCCCATCGACAGGATCGCCCGGGACAAGATTGTTGAAATCGGCTATGACCGGGCCAAATACGGCTTTGACGGCCGTTCCTGCGCGGTGCTGGTCAGCGTGGACGAGCAGTCGCCCGACATCGCCCGGGGCGTGGTGCGCGAGAACGCCGATCAGGGCGCCGGCGACCAGGGCATGATGTTCGGCTACGCCTGCGACGAGACCAAGGAATACATGCCCCTGGCCATTTCCCTGGCGCACAGGCTGACCCGGCGGCTGACCGAGCTGCGCAAGAACGGCACGCTGGACTACCTGCGCCCCGACGGCAAGGCCCAGGTGACCGTCGAATACGACGACGACAGGGCCCTGCGCGTCGATGCCGTGGTGATTTCCACCCAACACGCGCCCGAGGTCTCCCAGGAGCAGATTCGCGAAGATATGATCGAAAAGGTGATCAAGCCCGTGCTGCCCGCCGGGCTCATCGACGCGGACATCAAGTACTTCATCAATCCCACCGGCCGCTTTGTCATCGGCGGCCCCCAGGGCGATGCGGGACTGACTGGCCGCAAGATCATCGTGGATACCTATGGCGGTTACGCCCATCACGGCGGCGGGGCGTTCTCCGGCAAGGATCCCAGCAAGGTGGACCGCAGCGCTGCCTACGCCATGCGCCACGTCGCCAAGAACCTGGTTGCCGCCGGCCTGGCCCGCAGGTGCGAGGTGGGCGTGGCCTACGCCATCGGCGTGGCAAAACCCGTTTCGGTGTTCGTGGACAGCTACGGCACCGGCGCGCTAAGCGACGACAGGCTTGCGGAGATCGTCGAAAGGGAATTCGACCTGCGCCCCGCGTCCATCATACGGGAGCTGGACCTGAAGCGGCCCATCTATGCCCAGACCGCCAGCTACGGCCACTTCGGTCGGGACGACCTTGATCTGCCCTGGGAGAAGCTGGACAAGGTTGAAGCGCTGAGGAAGTACGTAAAGTAAGACATGATGAATCGCCGCCAGTCAAAACAAATCGTTGTTCTGACTGGCGGCGATTTTTTTCGGAAAAGCGGCTTCTGCGCCTGACCTGGTCTTTGACCCCACACCCGCCTGCTGGCTGGTTCGCTCCTAAGGACTCCGCCTCCCCACTACTGCAGCTCTCGGTTTTTACCGGCAGGACTTACTTCTAAGCCGCACCATGCTCACCGGGTTTTTTCCGGCTTACGTGGATCGCTTCGCCTGCGACTGGCATCGACTTTCAACCACAGACGCGCGGAAGCCGACATCATTATATCAACTAAAACAGCCCGCGTCAAGCCTGGATTTCGCTCAGGTCATAGGGCGTGTTCTGGTAGACGAAGTAATTCAGCCAGTTGGAGTACAGCAGGTTGGCGTGGGCGCGCCAGCTCATCAGCGGCGGCCGGGTATCGTCGTCATTGGGATAGTAATTCTTCGGCACTTCGATGGGCAGGCCCGCGTTCCTGTCCCGGAGGTATTCCTTTTCCAGCGTGTCCGCATCGTACTCGGAATGGCCGGTAATGAACACCTGTCGACCCTGGTCGGTGGCCATCGCGTAGATGCCCGCCTCTTCGGAGGATGCCAGTATCTTCAGCGCGCCGACGGCCTCCACGTCCCTGCGCAGTATCGTGGTATGGCGGGAATGGGGCACCATGAACACGTCGTCAAAGCCCCGGAAGAGTATGCTGCTCTTTCGCTCCACTCGGTGGGGAAACACGCCGAACAGCTTCTTCTCCAGCGGCAGCTTGGGGATGCCGTAGTGGTAGTAGAGGCCCGCCTGTGCCCCCCAGCAGATGTGGAAGGTGCTGTGGACGTGGCTCTTGCTCCAGGCCATGATCCGGCACAGCTCGTCCCAGTAATCCACCTGTTCAAAGTCCAGGTGCTCCACCGGCGCGCCAGTGATCACCATGCCGTCGTATTTGTTGTCCCGCACCTGGTCGAAGGTCTTGTAAAAGGCCAGCATGTGATCCTGGGACACGTTTTTGGACTCGTGTGAGCTGACTTGCAGCAGCTCCAGCTCCACCTGCAGCGGCGTGTTGCCCAGCACCCGGGCCAGCTGCGTCTCGGTGGCCACCTTGGTGGGCATCAGGTTCAGCAGCAATATGTGCAGCGGGCGGATGTCCTGGCTGATGGCCCGGGATTCGGTGATGACAAATATGTTCTCGCTCTCCAGCACGCTCGTGGCGGGCAGGCTGTTTGGAATCTTGATGGGCACGAAGGCCACCTCCTGTCGCTTGTGAAAAGCACAGCTTCAGAATATTATTTTACGCCTAATGCGGCAAAAGTCAAATGTTTCACGATGTTTTAACCGCCGACCAGCCGCCGGCACGCCCGGGCCAGCTCGTCCAGCGTGCCACAGGGCACCATGCTGCAATGCTGCCGCAGCCTGGCGACGCCCTTCATGTACTGCCACTTGGCCTCCGGGATGGGGTTCATCCAGATCACGCTGCCCGCAGCCTTTCCTGCGCACGCCAGGCTGGCCTCGGCCCGGTCCAGGCCAACCGACTTGGCGTCGCTGAGCACCAGCAGCACGGTGTTCGGCGTCAATACCGGCGGGGCCATCGCCAGCACCGCGTCCAGCGCCCTGCCCACGTTGGTGCCCCTGCCCCACACCCCCGATGTGCGCACATAGCCGTTGAACAGGTCCATGTTCTGCAGCGCGAAGGGATTGACCCGCTGGACCTGCTCCGAGAACAGGAATATTTCGGAGTGGTCGGAGACCTCTGACATCGACTTGACGAAGCGTATCGCGAATTCTGAAAACTGGAGCATTGAGCCGGACACGTCGCAGAGCATGACGATGCGCTTCCTGCGGCTGTGATGGGGCCGGTAGCGCAGCCGGCAGAGCGCTCCGCCGGTAGACAGACCGGCCCGGATCGTGCGCCGGAAGTCCAGCGCCTGCGAACGCCCGGCCTTCCTGCGCCGGGCAATGATTTCCCCGTTGATGCGGCGGGTGACCTGGTCGATCAGCTGGTGGGCCCTTGGGATGTCCGATTCCCTGAAGCCCGATATGTCCCTGAACAGCAGGTCGGCGTCGCTGTCCGCCTGCATGACGCCCTCGGCGGCGTCCTCCAGCAGTATTTGCTGCTCCATCAGGCTCTTCATGAACACGGAGCGTATGAAGCCCTCGTAGAGCTTGGGCGCGTGCTTCATCTTCTCCGTATATTTGTCCACCAGGTCCTTCAGGTGATCCCGTTCGCTCTGGGGCATGCGGGCATAGACATCCCTCAGATCCTCCCGCAGGTCGATGGGCTTTCCCTGGACGTTGAGGCGCTCCTCCAGCTCCCGTCGCCTGGCCTCATATTCCAGCTGCGCCTGGTTCATAGCCGCCTGATTGGCCTGGAATGCCTTCTCGGAGACGAAGTACATATCGAAGCAGCGGTCAAATACCTGCTGTTGGCGCCTCGAACCCGTGAGCATCGCCTTCAGCGCCGCCCTGACGGTGTCACGATCGTCAAAACCGACCAGAGTCAATGCTTTCAGCGCATCCTCCGTCTCCCGAATGCCTACGGAGAGACCCTGTGTGCGCAGAAAACTGACGAAGCCCGATATCTTTCCGACCGGTGTCGGTTTAAGCCAGGCGTGTGGTTCGATGAAGGAGTCGTGATAATGACAATGGCCATCGCAGTCGCGTGTCAGACCACGGTCTGTTTTTGAGTATTCGCAAAACTCGCCGCTATCGCGCGGCGTATCGCTAAACGAGGCTCCTGATGAAATCGTCATCGGCAAGCATCTCCCGGATGTCGTCGTTGTTTTTAAGGGCAAAGCCGATGGTTTGCGCGCAGTTCTCGTCGTCCAGCTCGTCCGCGCCCAGGGCCATCAGCGCGCTGGCCCAGTCCAGCGATTCCGCCACCGAAGGCTTCTTGGTCACCTTTTCGCTCTGCCTGAGCCAGGCCACCGCCCGGGCCACCTGGGCCGCCAGCACCCCGTCCAGACCGGGCAGCTTCGAGGTCAGTATGGCGATCTCCTTTTCGATATCCGGATATTCCAGATAGAGGTAGGCGCAGCGTCTGCGCAGCGCTTCCGACAGCGGTCGGGTATGGTTGCTGGTCAGCACGATAAAGGGCATGCTTCGGGCGCGCACGGTTCCGTATTCGGGAATGGTCACCTGCATCTCGCTGAGCAGCTCCAGCAGGAAGGCCTCGAACTCGGCGTCCGCCTTGTCGATCTCGTCGATCAGCAGCACCACCGGCGATTGGCTGCGTATGGACTTGAGCAGGGGGCGCTCCAGCAGGTATTCCTCGCCGAACAGATCCTTCACGGACTGACGCTGGCCGTCCCGGTCGCCCATCTGTATGGCCAGCAGCTGCTTCTGGTAGTTCCACTCGTACAGGGCCTTGGATTCGTCCAGGCCCTCGTAACACTGCAGGCGCACCAGCTCGCGCCCAAAGGCCCGGGAAGCGGCCTTGGCCACCTCCGTCTTGCCGACGCCCGCCGCGCCTTCGATCAGCAGCGGCCGGTTCAGCCTGGCCGCGATATACAGCGTGGTCACCAGGGCGTCGTCGGCAATGTAGCTTTCATCGTTGAGCTTTTGCTTCAGTTGTTTCAGCGCTTCGCGCACATCGACACAACCCTTCTGTCGGATATGGTATCATTGACGGCGATTGCCATTATATCAAAAAACATGGGCAATGCGCAATTGAATTCACCAAAGCATAAAGAACGGGGCATCTTCGCCGTTGAGCGAGAATGCCCCGTTCTCTATACGCACATGCTCTACTTTTCCACCACGCTCAGCAGCTCCATCGGGCAAGCCCTGGCGCATATGCCGCAGGCGATGCACTTGGTGGCCACCTCGCCCAGCGTCATCACCTGCATGGGGCACGCCCTGACACAATCGCCGCAGCCCACGCACAGCTTCTTGTTGATCATATAGACGCCGGTCTTGGGGTTCTGGCTGATCGCGCCGTGGGTGCAGGTGCGCATGCACTTGCCGCACTGTATGCAGGTCTTGACCTTGGCCTCGCCCTTGTTGTCCACGATCTGGATGCAGCTCTTGGCCGGGTCAAACACCTTGTAGAAGGCCTCTGAGCAGGCCTGGACGCAGCTCAGGCACGCCATGCACCTGATGTCTTTACTTGCAACCAATTTCTTCATCGCTTACCCCTCCATACACATGTATGTGTCATATTATAAACCATCGAAGCCGGTTATGTAAATATAACACATATTAGTATCCTCTAATTCAAACTATGTCCCGCGTGTTAACTGTGCAGTAATATTTATTTCATTTTTGCATCATAGAAATTAAATGTATATTTGCCACAAATATGCCTCCGGGGGGGATATTTTCATTGACTTTGTAACGCCGTTTTGATAAAATGATACTAAGTTAGGTTTGGTATGCAAAGCTGCAGAAGACCTCTGGCCCGAAGGGTTGATACCTGTCGCTTTTTCCTGACGGTACAGACATCACAAGGGCTGCCGGAGCGCGGGTGCGCATCCATCGGCGCGGCCTTGCACCACGCCTGTTATGCTACAACTACAATGTTTGGGAGGAAGACACATTGAGCGAGATCACCAAAACCTTCATCACTCTCGAAGAGATGGAAGCTGCGACCAATCGCCTGCTCGAAACCGCAGCGGCGGTAGGCGCCGACACCTGGCAGCAGCGCGTCAAGAACCAGACCCCCCACTGTAAGTTCGGCGAGGAGGGCATCTGCTGCCGCATCTGCACCATGGGCCCCTGCCGCATCACCCCCAAGGCGCCCCGCGGCATCTGCGGCTGCGACCGCGACGGCATCGTCGGCCGCAACTACCTGCGCTTCACCGCCGGCGGCGCGGCGACCCACTCCGACCACGGACGCAACATCGCCCACGTGCTGTACCTGTCCAGGGACGGCGGCGATTACCAGGTCAAGGACCCCGAGAAGCTGATTCGCATCGCCAAGGAATGGGACATCGAGACGGAGGGCCGCGACATCTACGACCTGGCCCACGAGGTCGCCGAGACCGGCCTGATGGAGTACGGCAAGCCCTTCGGCATCCAGCGCTCCCTGAAGCGCGCTCCCGAGGCGCGCCAGAAGATCTGGCACGACGCCGACATCGAGCCCCGCGCCATCGACCGCGAGGTTTCCCAGTCCATGCACATGACCCATATGGGCTGCTCATCCCTGCCCGAGGCGCTGGTCCGCCAGTCCCTGCGCGCCGGCATGTCCGACGGCTGGGGCGGCTCCATGATGGGCACCGAGTTCTCCGACGTGCTGTTCGGCACCCCCAAGCCCGTGGACACCAACGCCAACCTGGGCGTCATGGAGAAGGACATGGTCAACATCATCGTCCACGGCCACGACCCGTCGCTTTCCGAGATGGTCGTGTTCTACGCCCAGGATCCCGAGATGGTGGCCCTGGCCAAGGAGATGGGCGCGAAGGGCATCAACGTGGCCGGCGTCTGCTGTACCGCCAACGAGGTGGCCATGCGCCACGGCATCCCCATGGCCGGCAACTTCCTGCAGCAGGAGAACGTGGTGCTGACCGGTGCCTGCGAAGCCATCGTCGTGGACGTGCAGTGCATCTTCCCCGCCCTCGGCCCCCTGTCCAAGTGCTTCCACACCAAGTTCGTGACCACCTCCCCCGTCGCCCAGATGCCCGATTCCGACTACATCGAGTTCAACGAGGCGACCGCCGGCGAGAACGCCCGGAAGATCGTGGAGATGGCCGTCCGCAACTTCAAGAACCGCAAGCCCGAGCTTGTTCACATTCCCCAGCTGAAGACCAACGCCACCGTCGGCTACTCCGTTGAGGCCATCAAGAAGTGCCTGGACGGCGTCACCAACAGCCATGTGGACGAGGTCAACACCATGATCCCGCTGATCCAGTGCGTCAAGTCCGGCGTATTGCGCGGCGCGGTGGCCCTGGTCGGCTGCAACAACCCCCGCATCCGGCAGGACTACGCCCACATCGAGCTGATGAAGAAGATGATCGCCAACGACATCATCGTCATCGTGTCCGGCTGCTCCGCCCAGGCTGCCGCCAAGGCCGGCCTTCTGAGCAAGGAGGCCAAGAGCCTGTGCGGCGAGGGCCTGAAGCGCGTCTGCGAGCTGGTGGACATCCCGCCGATACTGCACATGGGCTCCTGCGTGGACATCTCCCGCATGATGATACTGGCCTCCGACATCGCCAAGGACTGGGGCATCGACATCTGCGAGGTGCCCGTCGTGGGCTGCGCCCCCGAGTACATGTCCGAGAAGGCCGTGTCCATCGGCAACTACGTCGTGGCCACCGGCATCGACACCTTCCTGGGCGTCAACCCCTACACCAAGGGCGGCCCCGCCATCGAGGCGCTGCTGCAGGGCAGCATCAGGGATTGGGTCGGCGCGAACTTCACCGTCGAGCTGGACATCGAAAAGATGGGCGACGACATGATCGAGCGCATCGAGCAGAAGCGCGTCGCGCTGGGCATCTGATATGGAATTTGGAATCGGGAACGGGGAATGGTACAGATATATTCCCCTCCCCGATCGGATTGAAAGGATTCGGCATCTATGAAGGTTGCAATCACCGGAAAGGGCGGCGTCGGAAAGACCACCCTGTCCTCCATACTGGCGAGGCTCTATGCTGACGAGGGCCGCACGGTCCTGGCCGCGGACGTCGACCCGGACGCGAACCTGGGCCTGGCGCTGGGCTTTACCGAGGAGGAGGTCAATTCCATCACCCCCATCTCCAAGATGCGCAAGCTGGTTGAGGAGCGCACCGGCGCGAACAGCCTGAACAAGTTCTTCAAGCTGAATCCCCAGGTCAGCGACATCCCCGACACCTATGCCCGCGAGATCAACGGCGTCAAGCTGCTGGTGATGGGCACGGTGGAGACCGGCGGCTCCGGCTGCGTATGCCCCGAGCACGTGATGCTCAAGGCCATACTCTCCAGCCTGATCTTCCGCAAGGACGACGTAGTCATCATGGACATGGAGGCCGGCCTGGAGCACCTGGGCCGCGGCACCGCCAGCATGATGGACCAGTTCATCGTGGTGATCGAGCCCGGCGCGCGCAGCATACAGACCTACGCCAAGGTCAAGCAGCTGGCCGCGGATCTGGGCATCACCCGGGTGCGCGTGGTCGCCAACAAGGTGCGCAACGCGGACGACGAGGCCTTCCTGAAGGCCCGCATCCCCGAGGACGCCCTGCTGGGCTTCATCCACTACGACGCGGACGTGATCGACGCCGACCGGCGCGGCATGTCGCCCTATGATACAAGCGCACGCACCGTCGATGAGATTCGCGCCATCAAGGCCCGCATCGACAGCGAGAAGGAAGCCTGACCCGCTGCCGTGCGCGCAGCCCTGACGGCAGGATCACAGAATCAATCATGAAAGGAATGTAGAGATAGATGGGACTGTTTCAAACCGTATTCCGTGGCTCCGACGATATGTACTTCAAGGCGGAGGAAGAACTGAACAAGGTCATCGCTGAGCTGGGCGAGGATGCCCCCATGACGATGCCCGACACCGCCTATTTCCTGGCCTGTATCTACGCCTACCTGGGCCAGAAGGTCACCACCCTGGGCGAGCTGAAGACCGCGCTGGCCGCCATCCGCGCGATGATGACCCGGGACAACCGCACCAAGAGCATCTTCGATTCCGGCGTGGCCACCGCCATGGCGGCCGAGGTCATCGAGGCGACCAAGTACGCCCGCACCCCCACCCCCTATGAGAACACCCAGTACCACGGCCACTTCTCCGACGCCGAGGTGCGCGAGCTGGGCGTTCCGCTGGTCACCCGCGACATCCCCGGCTTCGTGGTCATGATCGGCCCCGCCCCCTCCGTCGAGGAAGCGGTGGACATGGTCAAGGGCTACCAGAGCCGCGGCATATTCGTGTTCATGATCGGCGGCATCATCGATCAGGTACACTCCGCCGGCATGAACACCGGCTTCAACGTCCGCGCCGTGGCGGTCGGCCCCGACATCTGGTCCGTCGGCCACGTCATCAGCCTGGTCACCCGCGCCACGATGATCTTCGGCGCGACCGAGCCCGGCGACGCCCAGGCCTTCCACGACTACACCATGGCCCGCATCTTCGCCTTCGTCAACGCCTACGCGCCCGTCGATGACATCGTCGTGGCCTGCGGCGCGGGCGCCATCAAGATGGGCTTCCCGGTCATCACCAACGACGACCACGATCCGACCTGGCCCGTGCCGAAGAGCCTGATCGTCTACAAGGACACCAAGGACTGGATCGAGACCTCCCTGGAGGCCCGCGACATCAAGATCAAGGTCACCAACATCGACATCCCCGTGGCCTTCTCCTCCGCCTATGAGGGCGAGATCATCCGCAAGAAGGACATGCGCATCGAGATGGACGGCTCCCGCGTGGACTGCGTCGAGCTGGTGCAGACCAAGGAGCCCCACGAGATCGAGGACCATCGCATCACCCTGGAGGGCCCCGACTTCGACGCGTTCGAGGTCGGCGCGAAGATCCCGATCGCCTACATCGTGGACGTCTGCGGCAAGAGCATGCAGACCGACTTCGAGGGCGTGTTCGAGCGCAAGTTCCACAGCTTCCTGAACTGCATCGAGGGCGTCATGCACACCGGCCAGCGCGACATGATCCGCATCCGCGTGTCCAACGCCTCCTTCGACGCCGGCTTCCGCGCGAAGCACATCGGCGAGGTGCTGTACGCCAAGATCAAGAGCGAGTATGACACCGTCGTGGACAAGTGCCAGGTCCGCATCTACACCGACCCCGAGAAGGTCAGGCAGCTGCGCGAGGAGGCCAACCACACCTTCGACAAGCGCGACGAGCGCCTGAAGACCATGACCGACGAGAGTGTGGACGTGTTCTACACCTGCATACTCTGCCAGGCCTTCTCCCCCTCCCACGTCTGCATCGTCACCCCCGAGCGTCTGGGCCTGTGCGGCGCGGTGTCCTGGCTGGATGCCAAGGCCACCAATGAGCTGGACCCGAACGGCCCCTGCCAGATCGTGCCCAAGACCCGCCTGATCGACGAGCGCACCGGCCGCTATGAGGACGTCAACGAGGCCGTCAACCAGTACAGCCACGGCGCGCTGGAGCAGGTCACGCTGTACTCCATCATGGAGGACCCGATGACCTCCTGCGGCTGCTTCGAGTGCATCTGCGGCATCGAGCCCCTGTCCAACGGCGTGGTCATCGTCAACCGCGAGCACGTGGGCATGACCCCCATGGGCATGAGCTTCTCCGAGCTGGCCTCCATGACCGGCGGCGGCGTGCAAACCCCCGGCTTCATGGGCCACGGCAAGCACTTCATCGCCTCCAAGAAGTTCATCAAGGCCGAGGGCGGCCTGGCCCGCATCGTGTGGCTGCCGAAGGCCCTGAAGGAGCAGATCGCCGAGCGCCTGGACGAGTCCGCCAAGGAGCTCTACGGCATCGAAAACTTCACCAGCATGATCGCCGACGAGACCGTCTGCACCGAGGATCCCGAGGAGCTCCTCAACTACCTGACCGAGGTCGGCCATCCCGTGCTGGGTATGGAGCCGCTGATGTAATCCAGAGCGACGGTCAATCGCCGCCGCACATCCCACCCGTTCCGACACATTTGGGGCGGGTGGGTGTTTCATTAAAAAACGCCCCGTGGATTGACGGTCTTTATACCGCTGACGCCGTTTCAAAAAACCAATGAAAAAAGAGCCTGTCAGGGGCAACAGCGGGTTGCTTGCACCGCGGGTATCTCTATAGTACAATATCCTTGAAATCAGACGCGGGGAGGTACTTGCAATGGATAAGCAGAATGTGATTTACAAGCTGAGGACGAACATGGGGCTTTCCCAGGATGAGCTGGCCGAGAAGATCTTCGTCACCCGGCAGGCGGTTTCCCGCTGGGAGAATGGCGATACGGTGCCGAACACGGAGACGCTGAAGCTGCTGTCGCGCCTTTTCAACGTCTCCATCAACACGTTGCTCGGCTCTCCGGAGAAACTGGTCTGCCAGTGCTGCGGCATGCCCCTGGAGGACAGCATCCTCGGCAGGGACAGTGACGGAGCCCTCAACGATCACTACTGCCAGTGGTGCTACGCCGACGGGACCTATACCTACAGCGACATGGACGAGCTGATCGACGTCTGCGTGGTCCAGATGGAAAAGGAAGGCTTTACTGAGGAACAGGCCCGGGCCCACCTGAAGCAGACGCTGCCCCAGCTGGACTACTGGAAGCGCTACGAGGAGCTCAGCGACGGCGGACAGTTCGAGGCGTTCAAGCAGCAGCTGATCGGGGAGATCAACGCGCTGCAAATCGAGGGCCTGCCCAAAATCGACAGGCTGAACGCCCTGGTCGGCAGTTATGTCAACCTGGAATACCCGCTTCCCAGCGGCATGAAGGTGAAATTTCTCAACGACCAGACGACCTACCTGGGCAACCAGCTTGAATCCGAGTTTGGCGGCGAGCGTTGCTTTGGCGTGCTGGCCTGCATGGACTTCATACTGGTCTGCACCTACGAGAAGGACGGCGTCAATCCGGAGCTCGTGCTGTACAAGAAGCGTTAATCCTTAAAAATGAGGGGTGACTGGATGGACAAGAAGGCCCTTCGCCGGGAAATCGGCGCAAAAAAGCGGGCGTTGAGCGCCGCGGAGGTCGAGGCGAGAAGCGCGGTGCTGGCGGAAAAGCTGTACGCGACCCGCCAATACAGAACAGCGCGCACCCTCTACGCCTACCTCTCCTTCAACCAGGAGGTGCGCACCGGCGCCATCATCGAGCGGGCGTGGGCGGACGGCAAGCGGGTGGCGGTGCCGAAGGTCGTTGGGGATGAGGTGGTTTTCATCTGGATCGACAGCTTCGACAACCTGGCCCCCCAGGGCGCATTTCAGATCATGGAGCCCGTCGGAGACGGCCCTGTCGCGGACGACGCGACCGCGCTGGTGCTGATGCCCGGGCTGGCCTTCGACCCGGAGGGGCACCGCGTGGGCTACGGCGGCGGCTACTACGACCGCTACCTCGCCGCGCAGCCCGATCACCCCACCGTGGCGCTGTGCTACGATTTCCAGATGCTTGAGCGCCTGGATGTGGACGACTTCGACGTGCCGGTGGATCTGGTCATCACGGATTGATCGAAAAGAGGAGCAACAAGCCGTTGCTCCTCTTTTGTGGCGCACCGTGCGTTGGCCGACGTCAACGAGGCAGGACGGGTTACCTTGTGAAAACGTATCTGTTCAGACCTGATGAAAATGCAGCTACTTTGGCGGCCTGGAGGCCGCCCTAAAGGATTAACTTCGTGTCGCCTCTACAGGCGTATCTCCTCGTAGCGGCGGCGTCTACGCCGCCATGACTGAACAGGTACGTGAAAACCAACTATCCGTTGAGCGCGCGCTTCTGGCTCCTGCTCTTGAAATAGTGCTCCAGTATCGGCACGTACAGGAAGCACACGATGCCGGCGGTAAAGCCACCGTTGTACAGGTTGAAGCCGCCGTGGATGGCCGGCACGCTGGTGACCAGCGCGTAGTGCAGTATGCCGGCGACGATGCCCGCGACGATGCCGTACTCGCCGGAGATCGGCGCGAGGCCGCTGGCGAAGCACTGGCCCACGACGATGGCCTGAGCGTTGACGGCGAAGGACGCGACGCCCGCCCTGTTCAGCAGGCCCATGATCACGTAGCCGATCAGGATCGGGAACACGTTCAGCGGAGTCGCGCCGTTGCAGGCGCAGCACACCATGCAGAACACCGTGCCCATCGTGACGCCGGTGAATTTGGCGCCGATCAGGTTGTAGTACAGCATGATGAACAGGCCGTATACGCCGATGTTCATCAGGTTGGAGCCGCCGCTGTACTTCGCGGTGAAGTCGGACTTGTATCCCGTATCCAGTATCAGCCGGGTGTAATCGCCCAGGCCCCCGTTCAGCGCCAGGCCGCCCGCCACGCAAAGGGCAAACAGCGTGACGCAGAAGGCGTTCACGAACACGCGGTTCCCATCGCCCAGCGTGGCGGTGATGGGCGGCGCTTCCACGCCAGGGATCTTGTAGAGCGCCGCAAAGATCAGGAAGCACAGAAAGCCCGCGGCGGGCCCGGCGTTGTACAGGTTGTAGCCCTTGTGGAAGTTCGGGGAATGGGCGCACAGCGCGGGCATCGCGCAGCCCACCACCACGCCGATCACCAGCGCCAGCACCACGCCCAGCAGCGTCAGGCGGGGCGTTTGACCCATCACCGGGTAGTAGAACAGCACCTGGGTGATGATGGGCGCGACCGCCGTGGAAAACATAAAGAAGTTCAGGAATTTGCCAAAGGGCTGGCGCTTGATCAGCGCGTAAACCGCCACGCCCAGCATCAGCGGGAGGATGTTCACCAGATTCATGCCGTAGGAGCAGAAGCCCAGCGTCAGGAAGAACGCGAGCACCGTGCCGCCGGTGACCTTCGCCTCGGGCAGGAACATCAGCGCGCAGCACACCGCCCCGATCAGGAAGTAGTTCAGCATCGAACCCGATATGCTGCCGATCTCCGGATTGAAGTAGTCCTTGGTCAGCTGCGCCGGCATCAGGCAGATGCGGCGCAGGCCGGGCAGCATCTGGTTCACATCCGGCGCGAAAAAGGCTCCGATCAGGAAGGCCAGTGTAAACGCGCACATCACCGCGCGCAGCAGCTTGCCGTTGTCCATGACGCGCTTCGTCTTGGCGCTCATATGTATATCCCCCTAACGATTGAGCATCCGCCCGTCAACGCTCTTGATGGGCGGATGTAAATGTTTGGTTTCCGCTGTGATTACCGCGCCTGGCGCTCCGCGGCCTCGACCACATGGCCGATCAGCACGCTGGTGGTCACCGAGCCGACGCCGCCGGGCACGGGCGTCATGGCCTCGACGATGGGCTCGACCTCCTCGAACACCGCGTCACCGGCAATGGCGCCCTTGCCGCCCTTGCTGTTGACCTTCTCGGGGTCCCAGTTGATGGACACGTCGATCACGATCTGGCCGGGCTTGACGTAATCCTTCGTCAGGCTCCTCAGCACGCCCGCGGAGGACACCAGTATGTCGGCCTGTCGGGCCTCGGCGGGCACGTCCACGGTGCGGGTGTGGCATACGGTGACGGTGGCGTTCTTGCCCATCAGCATCATCGCGGCGGGCTTGCCCACCACCAGGGAACGGCCGATGACCACAGCCTTCTTGCCCTTGCAGTCGATGCCGTAGTAATCCAGTATCTCCATGCAAGCCTGGGGGGTGCAGGGCGGGAAGCCCAGATCACCGCGGCCCTCAAACACGCCGGCGTTGGAGAGATCGGTCATGCAGTCCACATCCTTGGCCGGATCGAGGGCGTTGCAGATCTCGTCCTGGTCGGCCTTCAGGTGCTTCGGCAGGGGCCGGAACATCAGCACGCCGTGGATGGTGGGATCGGCGTTGATGGCCTTGATCTGGTCGATCAGCGCCGCCTTGGTCACGTCCTCGGGCAGCAGGAATTTCTGCACCTCGACGCCGATCAGCTCGGCGCGGGCGGTCGCGCCCTTCTCATAGGACAGGTCGGAGGGATTCTCGCCGCAGCGGATGATGCCCAGCTTCGGCGCGATGCCCTTGGCCTTCAGCTCGGCCACCTTCGCCTGGAGCTTCGCGTTCAGCGCGGCGGTGACCTCCTTGCCCAGTAAAAGCTTTGCCATTCTGTACCTCCGGATTAAAAGAAGTTCTTTCGAACGCCCTCGAAGATCTCATCGGCCAGGGCGCAGTACTTGTCCAGCATGTCGATGGCCTTGGCGTTCATCTGCTCGGCGACCTCGCGGTTTTTCAGGGATTTGGTGTTGATGAACACGTTCAGGGACGCGCTCTGCAGCGCCGCCTTGCAGCACACCGCGCCACAGCCGGCGTCGGAGACGGCCAGGCGGGAGCCCTTCGCCGCGAACACGGCGATGGCCTCGATGGCTTCGCAGCACAGCTCCATGATCTTCATCGGCACCGCGCAGGCCACGACGGTGGCCTCCTCCAGCACCTTGTCGCGGTTCGGATCGTCCTTGGGGATGCCGTAGGCCTTCGCCAGGGGCTCGAAGCCCTCCGCGTCCGCGGGCACCTGGTCCAGCAGGTCCTTCTGCAGGCCGTCGCACCTGGCCTTCAGGGCGACGATCTCGGCTTCCACGTCGGCATACTTCTTTTTCCCGACGGTCAGGGAGCCCACCATGTTGCCCAGCGCCGTGCCGATGGCGCCCACCAGCGCCGCCGCGCCGCCGCCGCCCGGAACCGGTGCGCTGGAGGCCAGCACCTCCACGAATTCACGGCAGGTGTTTTGGGTGAAATCCTTTGCCATAGCTATACTCCTTTACCGGAAATATGGGTGACATCGCTGTCACCCATATCTCCCTTCAATTACACATATTATCCTCAGAACAGGCCGCTGACCTTGCCGGTCTCGGTGTCCACGTCCACGCGGCGATAGGCCGGGTCGGAGGCTGTGCCGGGCATCATGGAGATGGTGCCGGCCATCGGGCAGAGGAACTTCGCCCCGCCGTACTCCAGGATGTCGCGGATGGGCAGGCGCCAGCCCTTCGGCACGCCCTTCAAGGTCGGGTCGTGGGACAGGGACAGATGGGTCTTGACCATCATCGTGCAGTAATCGGCATACTTCGGATCGCTCTCGAAGCGCTTGGCCTTCTCGATGGCCAAGGGCGCCCAATCGACGCCGTCCGCGCCGTAGACCTCCCTGGCGATGCGCTCGACGCGCTCGCGCAGGGGCATCTCGAGGTCGTACAGGAACTTGATCTCGGGCTTCTGCTCGCAGGCCTCGACGACGACCTCGGCCAGCTCCTTCGCGCCCTCGCCGCCGTAGCGCCAGTGGTTGGACTGGGCGCAGCGCACGCCGCGCTCGGCGCACAGGCGCTTGATCAGCGCGATCTCGTTGTCGGTGTCGGTGTAGAACTGGTTGATGCACACCACGGGCACGATGCCGCTCTTCAGCACGGTGTTCACGTGATGGAACAGGTTCTCGCAGCCCTTCTCCACCAGCTCCAGGTTCTCCTCGGTGTACTCCGCTGGCAGCGGACGGCCGGGGGCGACCTTGGGTCCTCCGCCGTGCATCTTCAGGGCGCGGATGGTGGCCACGATGACGGAGACGTTCGGGGTCAGGCCGGACAGGCGGGTCTTGACGTTCCAGAACTTCTCAAAGCCGATGTCGGCGGCGAAGCCGGATTCTGTGACGTGGTAGTCGAACAGCTTGAGGGCCAGCCGATCGGCGATGACGGAGGACTGGCCGATGGCGATGTTCGCGAAGGGGCCGGCATGGATCAGCACGGGCTGATGCTCGACGGTGTAGCACATGGTGGGGTTGATGCCGTTACGCATCCAGGCAGCCATACGGCCGGCAAGGTCCAGATCCTGACAGCTAACAGGGTCGCCGGTGA
>JAZTZK010000366.1:0-2052 GCA_045637485.1 Clostridia bacterium | reverse complement strand
GAGGACATACTGCCCGTCCAGGGCGGCACCCAGGCCTTTGACGTGCTGCTGAAGGCCCTGATCGACCCCGGCGACGCCGTGCTGTGCGAAAGCCCCACCTTCCTGGGCGCGATCCAGGCCATGCGGGAGTACAACGCCAAGCTGGTCCCCATGCCCACCGACGACCAGGGTGTGATCGTGGAGGCGGCGGAGGCGCTGATTCGGGCGCATCACCCGAAGCTGATGTACGTGATCCCCTCCTTCCAGAACCCCACCGGCATCACCCTGTCCCTGGAGCGCCGGAAGGCCCTGGCGGCGCTGGCGGGCAAGTACGGCGTGGTCATTGCGGAGGACGACCCCTACCGCGACCTGCGCTATTCCGGCGAAGCGCTGCCGCCAATACAGTCCTTTGACGAAGAGGGCTGGGTGGTGTACATGTCATCCTTCTCCAAGTACATCTCCCCCGGCCTGCGCGTGGGCGCGGCGGTGGTGAAAAACCCCCTGCTGCGGCGCAAGATGATCATCGGCAAGCAGTCCGTCGACATCCATTCCCCGCTGCTCAACCAGGCCATCGTGGACGCCTACATAAGAAAGGGCCTCATGCCCGGGCATTTTCAGCGCATCTGCGGCGATTACCGGAAGCAGCTCAGCGCCATGCTGGACAGCTTCAGGCATTTCCCAGAGGGCAGCACCCATACCGTGCCCCAGGGCGGCCTGTTCGTCTGGGCCGAGCTGCCCGAGGGCATGGACGCCCTGAAGACCTTCCACGCCGCCGTGGAAGCGGGCGTGGCCTTCGTGCCCGGCACCCACTTCTACACCGAGGGCGGCCACCTGAACACCCTGCGCCTGAACTTCTCGATGTGCGACATACCGACCATCGAAGAAGGGATGGCGAAGCTGGGGAAGGTCATAGAAGGAATTAGGAATTAGGAATTAAAAATTTAGCTTGTGGAAAGATATGCCATGTTTGTTTGGCTGGCGTTGGATTGACAGGCTGCCTGTCTGATCAATGAGAGCCTTCAGGAATTCCGCCGCCGTTCCTCGTTCCGAATTAAACAGAAATGACCGTCGACAAGAAAAGAAAGGATGCATAATAAATGAACGCACTGGATCTTTTGAAAGAGCGCGGCTTTGTCAAGCAGATCACCTTTGAGGACGAGCTGTACAGGGCCTTTGACGAGGGCATGGTGTCCTTCTACGTGGGCTTCGATCCCACTGCGGACAGCCTGCACATCGGCCACTACATTCCGATCATGGCCATGGCCCACCTGCAGAAGGCCGGCCACAAGCCCTTCGCGCTGATGGGCGGCGGTACCGGCATGATCGGCGATCCCTCCGGCAAGAGCGACCTTCGCAAGGTGCTGACGGTGGAGGACATCGACGACAACGTGGCCCACATCAGAAAGCAGATGGAATCCTTCCTCGACTTCGACGAGTCGAAGCCCAACTGCGCCCGGATCGTCAACAACGCCGACTGGCTGCGCAGCCTGAACTACATCGACTTCCTGCGGGACGTGGGCGCGCTGTTCAGCGTGAACCGCATGCTCACCGCCGAGTGCTATAAGCAGCGCCTGGAGCGGGGCCTGACCTTCCTGGAGTTCAACTACATGCTGATGCAGAGCTACGACTTCCTGGAGCTGAGCCAGCGCTACGGCGTGACGCTGCAGTGCGGCGGCGACGACCAGTGGAGCAACATGCTCTCCGGCGCGGACCTGATCCGCCGCAAGGACGGCAAGCCGGCCTTCGCGCTGACCTTCCAGCTGCTGCTGACCCATGACGGGCGCAAGATGGGCAAGACCGAGAAGGGCGCGCTGTGGCTCGACCCGAACAAGTGCTCTCCCTATGACTTCTATCAGTACTGGCGCAACGTGGACGACCAGGACGTGGAGAAGTGCCTGGGCCTGCTGACCTTCCTGCCCATGGACGAGGTGCGCCGCTTGGGCGCGCTGAAGGACAGCGCCATCAACGAGGCCAAGCGGGTGCTGGCCTTCGAGGTCACCAAAAACGTGCACGGCGAGGAGGAAGCCCGCAAGGCCCAACAGGCCGCGGAGGCGCTGTTCAGCAAGTCGGAGG
>JAZTZK010000365.1:0-3165 GCA_045637485.1 Clostridia bacterium | reverse complement strand
GGCAGGTAGGGCTTCTCCTCCTCGAAGCACGCGCCCTTGATCCACTTTCGCTGTATGATCCTGGGGGAAAAGGCCGACAGGCCAAACCGCTGTTGTATGGCCGAGGCCACCAGCGTACACTTCACCGTGGCGCAAAATATGCAGTAGAAGTACATCCAACCATCTCCCGACGCCGTCATTGTCACAACGGTCCGGACCATTATACCCCATGTCGGGCGAATTGTCAAAAAAACCCATCCGATTCGCTTTCCATCGACAACGCGGGGCGATTTCTCGCCCCGCGTCATGTATCTTTACTTCACTTCATTGAACCCTTCCCTCGCCGCGTAGCTGGTGTGCAGCAGCTCGTGGGACAGGTGGCCGTTGGGCTCGCCCAGGAACTTCTCGTACAGCTCGGCGATCTGGGGGTTGTTGTGGCTCTGGCGCACCGCCTGGCGCTCGTCCTCACTGTAGAGGGCCTGGGCGCGCTTCTGCTTGTAGGTGTCCAGGATATCGTCGTCCTCGTCGGGCAGGAACACCGGGCGCACGTAGGGCTGGCCGCCGCCGTTGATGCAGCCGCCGGGGCAGCCCATGATCTCGATGAACTGGTACTTGCTCTTCCCGGCGCGGATATCGTCCAGCAGCACCTTGGCGCTCTTCATGCCCGAGGCGATGGCCACGTTCACGACGGTGCCGTTGATGTCGATAGAAGCCTCGCGGATGCCCGCGTCGTGGCCGCGCACGGCGGTGAACTCGATGGGCTCGCTCTCCTTGCCGGTCAGCTTGAAGTAGACCGTGCGCAGCGCTGCCTCCATCACGCCGCCGGTGACGCCGAAGATGACGCCCGCGCCGCTGTAATCGCCCATGATATCCTGATCCCAGGGCTCGTCGGGCAGGCGGCGGAACAGCATGCCGTTGCGGCGAATCATGCGGGCCAGCTCACGGGTGGTGATGACAGCGTCCACATCCGGTATGCCATCCACCTTCTCCTGCTCCCGCTCCTTCTCGAACTTCTTGGCGACGCAGGGCATCACCGATACCACGAACACGTCCTTCGGGTCGATGTCGTTCTGCTTGGCCCACCAGTGCTTAATGATCGCGCCCTGCATCTGGTGGGGACTCTTGCAGCTGGACAGGTGGGGCAGCAGGTCGCCGTAGTTGTACTCGGCATAGTTGACCCAGCCGGGGGAGCAGCTGGTGATCATCGGCAGCACGCCGCCCTCGGTCAGGCGCTTGAGCAGCTCGGTGCCCTCCTCCATGATGGTCAGGTCCGCGCCGAAGTTCACATCGTACACCCGCTCGAAGCCCAGGCGGCGCATGGCCGCGGCCATCTTGCCGGTGACGGGGGTGCCGATGGGATAGCCGAACTCCTCGCCCAGCGCCGCGCGCACCGCGGGGGCCGCCTGGGCGATCACATGCTTGCCGGCCTTGAAGGCGGCGTCGATCCTGTCGATCTCGCTGTGCTCCATCAGCGCGCCGGTGGGGCAGACGTTCACGCACTGGCCGCACTGGATACAGGGGGAATCGGCGAAGGAACGGTTTTCGGCGGGAGAGACGACCACGTTGAAGCCCCGGTTCTCAAAGCCCAGTATGCCCAGGCCGTGGGCGTTCTTGCAGCGCTCCACGCAGCGGCCGCAGAGTATGCACTTGCTGGTGTCCCGCACCAGGCCGGGCGCCAGCCGGTCCACGAAGGTCTCGGAATGCTCGCCGGCGAAGGCGTCGTCCCGGGCGCCGGTCAGCTGGGCCACGTACAGCAGCTCACAGTGGCCGTTCTTGTCGCACTGCTGGCAGTTCTTGTTGTGGTTGGAAAGCAGCAGCTCCACGCTGTGGCGGCGGGCGTCCACCGCCGCGGGCGAGCCGATGCGAATCTCCATGCCCTCGCTCACTGGGTACACGCAGCTGGCCACCAGGCCTCGCGCGCCCGTGGCCTCGACCAGGCACACGCCGCAGGAGCCCTGGTTGCACTCGCCATGATTGAAGGAACACAGGGTCGGAATCTCATAGCCGCAGGCCTTGGCGGCTTCGAGGATGGTCAAGCCCTCCTCGACCTGATAGGGAATGCCCTCTATTTTGATGTTCAACATTGCCTTGCGCCTCCTTATCGCTTCTCAATGGCCCCGAAGCGACAGACGCTGATGCAGGAGCCGCACTTCGCGCATGCGCTCGAATCGATCTCCCAGGACGTCATCTTGTGGCCGGGGGCGATGTAGTCAGTCTTGTGGATGCAGTCCACGGGACAGCCCCTGTGGCACATGCCGCAGCCGATGCACTTGTCCGGATCGATGTGGTATTCCATCAGGTTCTTGCAGACGTGGGCGGGGCACTTCTTGTCCACGATGTGGGCGATGTACTCGTCCCGGAAGTGGGACAGCGTGGAATTGATGGGGTTCGCGGCGGTCTGGCCCAAGGCGCACAGCGAATTGGTCTTGACCGTGCGGCTCAGCTCCTCCAGATCGTCCAGGTCCTGCATGGTGCCCCGGCCCTCGGTGATGCGGGTCAGGATCTCCAGCATGCGCTTGGTTCCGATGCGGCAGGGCGAGCATTTGCCGCAGCTCTCGTCGCAGATGAACTCCATGTAGAACTTGGCCACGTCCACCATGCAGTTGTCCTCGTCCATGACGATGGCGCCGCCGGAGCCCATCATGCTGCCCTTGGCCACCAGGTTGTCAAAGTCGATGGGCTCGTCCAGGTATTCCTCGGTCAGGCAACCGCCGGAGGGACCGCCGGTCTGTATGGCCTTGAATTTCTTGCCGTTGGGAATGCCGCCGCCGATGTCGTAGATCAGCTCCCGCAGGGTGGTGCCCATGGGCACCTCCACCAGGCCCACGTTGTTGACCTTGCCGCCCAGGGCGAACACCTTGGTACCCTTGGACTTTTCGGTGCCCACGCTGGCGAAGTACTCCGCGCCTTCCCGCAGTATGGTGGGCACGCAGGCCAGGGTCTCCACGTTGTTGATGATGGTGGGCTTGCCCCACAGGCCCTTCACCGCCGGGAACGGGGGCCTCGGCCGGGGCATGCCCCGCTTGCCCTCGATGGAATTGAGCGGGGCCGTCTCCTCGCCGCAGACGAACGCGCCCGCGCCCAGGCGCAGGTGGCAGTCGAAGCTGAAGTCGGTGCCGAGAATGTTCGGTCCAAGCAGGCCCAGCTCCCGGGCCTGGCGGATGGCGATGCGCAGCCGGTTCACGG
>JAZTZK010000364.1:0-3824 GCA_045637485.1 Clostridia bacterium | reverse complement strand
AATTATGAAAAATTTAGAATTAACGAAAACGATGTATTGACTTTTGCGCCGGGTTACTGTATTATAATATGCAGTGTTATGTAATCTTCTGATTGCGTTTTGCCAAAGAAATGCAGCAACTCTCACACAAAAGGGTGACTGCGTTTTCGGGGCGACAGAGGGTGTGAGGAAAGGCGGGATATCCAAATGAGCAATAAGAGCCCGAAACAAAAGACGCTGGCGGATTCCGGCAAGCGGCAGGGCGCGTACCTTGCGATGGTGTTGCCCGGGGCGCTGTTCCTGCTGGCGTTCTGCTATCTGCCGATGCCCGGCATCGTACTGGCGTTCAAGAAGTACCAGATGACGGTGCCCACCGCGGATTCGTTCTTCAAGAACGTATTCCTAAACAGCCTTGTGAAGTCCGAGTGGAACGGCCTGAACAACTTCACCTACCTGCTCAAGGACGCGCCGATGCTGATCCGCAACACAGTGGGCTACAACCTGCTGTTCATGGTGGTCGGCGTGGTGCTGCAGGTGGGCCTGGCGGTGCTGATCAACGAGATGCGCAACCGCCGCACCGCGAAGGTCTACCACACCATACTGTTCATGCCCTACTTCGTCAGCTGGATCGTGGTCATGTACGCGCTGTACGCGATGATCGCGGCCAACGGCTTCTTCAACCAGATCAACGCCATGATGGGCAGGGACGCCGTCAAGTTCTACAGCCAAAAGCAATACTGGCCCTGGATCTTCCTGATCGCCAACGTGTGGAAGTACACCGGCCAGGGCTCCATCATCTACCTGGCCACGCTGACCGGCTTTGACGAGCAGCTGTACGAGGCGGGGGCCATCGACGGCGCGAGCAAGTGGCAGCAGTTCAAGTACATCACCCTGCCCCAGCTGATGCCCGTCATCGTGATGCTGCAGATCCTGGCGGTGGGCCGCATCTTCAACGGCGACTTTGACATGTTCTACTCCCTGCCCAACGGCTCCGGCACGCTGCGCCAGGTGACCAGCACCATCGACACCTACGTGTACGAAATGCTGAAGAAGGGTAACCTGCGCAACTCCTTCGGCTACGCCGGCGCGGGCGCCTTCTTCCAGTCGGTGGTCGGCTTCGTGCTGATTCTGTTGACCAACGGCATCGTGCGCAGGTCCCATCCCGAGATGGCTCTGTTCTGATGAAGGGAGGAAGCGAAAGATGACAGTTGTCGACGTTAAGAAGCTCAAGAGAGCGGAGAAGGAATCGGCGCGCCACAGCGCGGCAAAGAACCAGATCTCCCGCGGCGCGAACCTGGCCTTCAACATACTGCTGATCGTGGCCTGCATCCTGACCATCTTCCCGCTGTGGATCATACTGGTCTCCTCGTTCACCAGCGAGGTGGCGCTGACCACCCACGGCTACAGGCTGTGGCCGCTGGAATTCTCCACCACCGCATACACCTACCTGTTCCGCAGCGGCTCGATCATACTGACCGCCTACAGGAATACGATCATCGCCACCCTGGCGGGCACCGTGATCTCGGTGATCACCGTGGGCCTGTACGCCTACGCGCTGAGCCGGCCGGACTTCAAGTTCAAGAAGTTTTTCACGTTCTTCAGTTTCTTTACGATGCTGTTCGGCGGCGGCATGGTCAGCTACTACAACATGACCCGTTCGGTGCTGGGCCTGAAGGATACGGTGTGGGCGCTGTTTTTGCCCATGTCGTTCTCGGCCTACTGGGTCATCATCATGCGCACGTTCTACCAATCCTCGGTGCCCGAGGCCATCATCGAATCCGCCCGCATCGACGGCTGCGGCGAGTGGCGCACGCTGCTGCAGATCGTGGCCCCGCTGGCCCTGCCGGGCTTTGCGACGGTGGCGCTGTTCAGCGCCATCGGCGTGTGGAACGACTTCCGCAACTGCCTGCTGATCAACGACAGCGCGCAGTACTACAACCTGCAATACACGATCTACCAGACCATGAACAACCTGAGGTTCATCAAAGAGAACGCCAGCCGAATGGGCGGCGTGAACGTGGCGAACCTGCCGGCGGAGACCTTCCGCATGTCCATGGCGGTGGTCACGGTGGGCCCGATCATACTGGCCTACCCCTTCTTCCAGAAGTACTTCGTCAAGGGCCTGACGGTCGGCGCCGTGAAGGGCTGATCGGTCGGGGCGCGGTTTCCAAGCTGATTTCAAGGGCGTACGCGGCCCTGGAAATATAACAACCAAGGAGGGAAAACACATGCGTAAACTGGTTACTTTGCTTCTGGCTGTGGCGATGGTTCTGTCGCTGCTGACCGCGGCTGTGGCCGATGAACCCTACACCCTGGACATCTACTGGGTGGGCAACGGCGATAACGAGGCCGTCCGCGCGGGCGTTGAAGAGGCTGTCAATGCTTACATTGAGCCCCTGATCGGCGCGAAGGTCAGCTATCATATCATCGGCTGGGGCGATTGGAACGACAAGGCCATCAACGCCCTGCAGTCCGGCGAGAAGATGGACCTCATCTTCACCGCTGACTGGGAAGGCTACGGCGTCGAGGTGTCCGGCGGCCTGCTGATGCCCCTGGACGAGCTGCTCGAGGAGTATGGCCAGGGCATCAAGGAAACCCTGCCCCAGACCTTCCTTGACGGCGTCAAGGTGAACGGCGTGCTGTACGGCATCCCCACCAACAAGGAGCTGTGCGTGCCGGAAGGCTT
Organism: Clostridia bacterium; assembly: GCA_045637485.1. GTDB lineage: Bacteria > Bacillota > Clostridia > Christensenellales > Aristaeellaceae > UBA2862. The sequence goes on along the minus strand of JAZTZK010000364.1, from coordinate 1,159 downwards.
CATCATCAACAAGACCGCTGCCGCCGAGATCGGCTGGGACGTCACCGCTGACGATCCTTCCATCAAGACCACCGCGGACCTGGAGCCCTGGCTGGCCAAGTATAAGGAAGCCCATCCCGACAAGTATCCCTACCTGATGGACGGCCAGAACGGCCGCTGGGCCGACGAGCCCTGGTGCCCCGACTGGGCCGGCATGATCAACAACTCTGTGGCCATGAAGATGGCGCAGGTTGACGGCGCTTTCGACGAGACCGTGTACAGCATCTTCGAGACCCCCGAGCAGGAGGAGCACATCCGCCTGATGTACGACTGGGGCCAGAAGGGCTACATCGATCCCGACGCTGCCCTGACTTCCTTCGACTACAACGGCACCTTCGGCCGCGGCGACTTCCTGGCCTTCTCCCAGCCCCTGAAGGGCAACGGCATCAAGGCCGTCGAGATGTACCAGGCCAACGCCACCGCCGAGTTCGAGTGCGTTGAGATCACCATGCAGCCCAAGTACGTCGTGACCACCCATGCGGGCGGCTCCATGTTCGGCATCCCGGTGACCTGCGGGAATCCCGAGGCCGCTATGAAGTACCTGAACCTTATGCACAGCGACGCCACCCTGGTCAACCTGATGCTGTTCGGCGCTGAGGGCGTGAACTACGAGAAGATCAACGACACCACCGTCAAGCTGACCGACCAGAACTGGTACGGCGTGCACGGCGGCGCCTGGACCGTGGGCAACACCAAGCTCCAGTACGTCACCGAGGGCGAGGATCCCCAGAAGAACGAGCTGCTGCAGTCCTATGCGGACGACGCCATCCCCACCGCTTCCCTGGGCTTCCGCTTTGTGAAGGACAACGTGGCTGACCAGATCGCGGCGGTTGACGCGGTCGTCACCGAGCTGGCCAATCCTCTGATGTGCGGCCAGGTCGATCCCGACGATGCCTCCCAGGGCATCGAGGCGCTGAAGGCCGCTCTGGCCGATGCCGGCATGCCCGACATCATCGCCGAGGTCGAGGCCCAGTACGCCGAGTGGAAGGCTGCCCAGTAATCGACAGGCTTCCGATTCGCAAGGGATAAGACAGGGGCTGCTTCCCAATGGGAACCGGCCCCGTTGCTATATCGAGGTGAGAGGGCTGAGACGTGCAAATTCTGATTTGTCGCGCTGCGA
>JAZTZK010000363.1:0-9755 GCA_045637485.1 Clostridia bacterium | reverse complement strand
CGTCGTGGGCTTCGGCGCTTTGGTCGGCTTCGCCGTCGCGGTCGGCTTCGCCGTGGGCTTCCGCGTTTTGGTCGGCTTCGCCGTGGGCCTGGGCGTCGCGGTCGGGTTCGCCGTCGCGGTCGGCTTCGTCGTGGGCTTCGGCGTCCTGGTCGGCTTCGCCGTGGGCCTGGGCGTCGCGGTCGGCTTCGCCGTGGGCCTGGGCGTCGCGGTCGGCTTCGCCGTGGGCTTCGCCGTCGCGGTCGGCTTCGCCGTGGGCTTCGGCGTTTTGGTCGGTTTCGCCGTGGGCCTGGGCGTCACGGTCGGCTTCGGCGTCGGCTTCGGGTTGACGGTCAGCTTGCCCTTAACGTAGGTGATCTTGTAATTGCCCGTCTCGTCCCTGCCCTCGGCGTCGGCGCTCTTCGCGCCGCTGGGGGTAATCGTGCCGTCGCCGGCGGTGAGCGTCACGGCGCTGAGCGCGTGGTCCTCCACCTGGCCGGACAGCTTCGCCATCTTGACACCGGTCTCGATGGCCTCGCCCTCGGTGACCGTCTGATCTTTGGCGGTGACGGTGACGCTGCGGGCCTCGATCGTGAACACCGCCTCGTTGACGCCCACCTCGTAGTTGTCGGAGGCTTCATACCTGTCAACGGTGATGGCGTAGTTGCCCACGTTCTCGCCTTCGGCGCGCTTCAGCGTCACATCCAGCTTGTCGCCGTCCACCAGGCCCTCCTGGGTCCAGGTCAGCTCGGGGTCGGCTTTGCCGTAGGTCTTGCCCTTCGCCTCGGGCGTCACCACCAGGGACTTCCGGGCGATCGTCGCCTTCAGGGCCGCCGGATCGGTGTCGTTGTGGTTCTTATCCCCCTTCACCTTGTACCACACATGGTAGGTGCCGGCGTCCCTGCCGGTGGGGATGGTCTCGCTCCAGCCCTCGGTGGGCGCGGTCTTGCCGTCCTTGCCGAGCACATAGAGCAGCGTGCCGCCCTCGGCGGCGCCCGCCTTCACCAGCGGCTGGTCTTTGCCGTTGTAGGTCAGCGACTCCCCGGTGGGGTCCTTGGGCTCGACCTTTCCGTTCAGTATGACCGCTGCCACGCAATAGGGGCCGCATTCCCCGTGGTTCTCGTCGGGCACGACCCGGTACCAGACATAGTAGGTTCCGGCGTCGGTGGCGGTGGGAACGGCTTCGCTCCAATCGGCTGTCGGGGCCGTCTTGTCGTCCTTGCCGAGGGCGTATTCCATCGTGCCGCCCACCAGCGTGGACTTGTCGGCGGTCACCAGCGCCCTGGCCGCGCCGGTGTAGGTCAGGGTGTTCGCCGTGACGGTGGCCGGTGTGCTGGCCGCCTTGTTCACGGTCACCGATACGCAGGACGGGTCGCTATCGAGATGGTTGTCGTCACCCTTCGCCATGTACCACACGTAGTAGGTTCCGGCATCGGTTGCGGTAGTGATGGCTGTGGTATAAGGTTGTGTAGCTTCGGTTGCCGTGCCGAGAGCGTACTGCATCGTGCCGCCGGTCGGTGTGCCGGTCACGGTCACAAGCGGTTTCTCCGTCCCGTCATAGGTGCGGTTGTTTGCGGTGACGGTTGCTGCTACCGCGTTTGCCTTATTGATGGTCACGGTCACTTCTTTGGTTGCCTGTGAGTAGGTGCTGGTCTCCGCTGCCGTTACAATGACATAGGCTTTTCCGTCTGCCGGAACCGCCTTGATGGTCAACGCGCCGGTGGAAGCATTTATCTCGATGTAGTCTCCGCTGCCTTCCTTGACCGCATAGCTGATGTCTCCACCGCCTGTCGCCGGATCGGTCACAGTGGCGCTGACGCTCTTATCCGTGTCGCCATAGGTGGCGGTCACATTTTCAGCAGAGATTGTCTGTGTGCCCTTGTTGATGATCGTCAGGGTGCCGTTTGTATAGCTGATCGAGTAATTATCACTCGCAGCTGCACCGGAGGGAACGATGTCGTATGTACCAGCTGTAGCACTGTCTGGAGTGGCCGCTTCGCCGTTCTTCTGATAGGCCAGCGTTGGGTTGGTCGTCAGCGTTTCCTCTCCCACAAGTCCGGTTACTGTGTAGAAGTCCGCGCCGGAGAGTGTCGGAACCGTGCCGCCCACATAGATGCTCTGATCCTTCGCTGTAATGGTGACGGTCGCCTTGCTGATATTCACGGTCACATCCTTGGTGGCCGCAGCATAGCCCTTGTCACCTGTCCCGCCCATGGTGGTTTCAGTGGCTTTGACGGTCACATAGGCTTTGCCGTCTGCCGGAACCGCTTTGATGGTCAGTGCACCGGTAGAAGTGTTCACATCAATATAGTTCTCACTTCCGGCCTTAACGGTGTAGCTGATCTCACCGTTTCCATCCGTTGTTGCGCTGACGCTCTTGTCCGTGTCGCCGTAGGTGGCGGTCACATCGGATGCTGTGATTGTCTGTGTGTTCCTCGCCGTGATCGTCAGTGTGCCGTTTGTATAGCTGATGGTGTAGTTATCTCCTGCGCTTGCGCCGGAGGCAACGATGTCATAGGTGCCTGCCGCAGTATTGTCCGGGGTGGCTGCGCTTCCGTTCTTCTGATAGGCCAACATCGGGGCGGTCGTCAGTGTATCTTCTCCTACCAGTCCGGTAACGGTATAGAAATCCGCGCCGGAGAGCGTAGGAAATGTGCCGCCTACATATATGCTCTGATTCTTCGCTGAGATAGTGACCGCCGCCTTGCCTATGTTCACGATCACTTCCTTGGTATCCTCAGCATAGCCCTTATCGCCCGTACCGCCCGTGTTGGTCTCGGAGGCGGTGACGGTCACATAGGCTTTACCGTCTGCCGGAACTTTTTTGATCGTCAATTTACCGTCGGAGTCAATACCGATGTAATCCTCACTTCCAGCCTTGACGGCGTAGCTGATCTCGCCGTTGCCATCCGTCGTGGCGCTGATGCTCTTGTCCGTGTCGCCGTAGGTGGCGGTCACGTCAGAGGCGGTAATGGTCTGTGTCAGCTTTTCGTTAATCGTAACAGTAATAGTTTTCTCGGGAAGTGCCTGATAATTCGTATCTTCCGCAACGGTGACCTTTACCGTTACACTGCCCGCAGTGCTGCCTGAAGTCAGAATGCCATTGCTGTCTACTGTGCAGCCGTTCGCCTCCCCACTGATTGTATAGCTAACCGCACCCGTCGCTCCGTTCCGTGTGACGTTCGCCGACAAATCGACAGTTTTTCCACCGCTGCACACAGATGTCGACTCGCTGACGGTTGTAGGATTCGTTGCTTTATTGATTTTCACAGGAAACGAACCGTACACGTTGGTATAGTTTTCCTTCAGAACCCGATAATAGACCGTGTATTCCCCCGCATCGGTAAAAGACGGAACCTCGCTATTATAGTTTACATTTTCGCCAGTAGAATAGCTTACTGTGGCGTCAGATGGATCGACAGTTATCGGGAAAGAATGCAATTCTTTATTATAGGTTAATTCTGTCGGTGTCGGTTTTGTCACGGTAATCGTTCCGAACGTGGAAATCGTTGCTCCCTGTGACGGCAAGGACTTTGGCGCGGTTTGTGTCGCCGGGATAAATGCCTTGACCAGATAACTGGTATTCGGTGAAAGTCCCGTAAAGGTGATCGTACCATCCGAGCCAAGGGATTGCCAATCCTGCCCTGCGATCTCCTCCCCATCAGAATTGTACAACCGATATTGCTGCCTTTTGCCGATATCCGTTTGAGGCTTGATTGTGATGGAATTCTCGGTTACAAATACCTCATTCTCTTTGACATCTTCCGGTTTTTCATATATACCCTCTCCGCTCTGACTCGGATCTTCCGTATCCGGTCTTGGGGCAATGTCCATTTCCATAGGATCTGACAAGCTGTCTTTAACACCAATCTGAATCAATTTGCCAATCAGATCATAGGCTTTATTGTTATCATCTGTGCCGGCAAGCGGAATGCACCCATTGGAATCGCTTGTTATGGTATAGGTTTCGCTCGTAGGATTACCGTCCTGGTCAAGAACCGTGATGATATACGTTGTATTGGCCTTGAGGCTTTCAATCTGCTCGACGGAATAATCAATCTTGCCGGTAACTGCGCCGGTTTCGGCAACTGATCCCAGCGCAAAGCTGAAGCCGATCGTATCTCCGCCATTGCGATTCGTCCAAGATACAGTCATGCCCGAATCGTCTCCCTGATATTGATAACAAACCCCCGCATCATTCCATGAGCAGCAATCATCATCTTTGGAACAGGTCGAAGTATTCATGTCGTTTGTTGCGTAATAATAACGGGGTATCCACTTGCCAATCCAAAAATGCGTCGGTATCGTTGTATATTTAACCACCATGGCCGCATCCGTATCTGCGGCTGTCGCAAGATTCCTCGTATCCACAAGCTGCATCTGCTTCACAGAGCCCGTCCGGCTGGCGATGATGGCGGTAGTCGGCGCTTCGTCGTTGTTCCTGATTTTTACATCGCACCCGAAAGCAAACGCATGTTCATTTTCGCCGATCGTCGCCGCAAAATTGACAACGTGAGGGTTTGAGGTACTGAAACTCGCCTTGACTGATTTTAATGTGGCTGAGGAGCTTGGGCGTGTACCCTCCACTATTAATGGAGCAGGAGTGGCGTTCGTAGAAGTGTAGAAATTCCAATACGTGTCATAGCTCGTTTGATTGACCCACTGCCCATTAATTTGCCCGATAACATCAAATCGGGTATTGCTTTCAAAGAACGAATACGCCATTGTTCCGTTGGAAATATACCATCTGTAATTTGCTGTTTTAGCCATCACCGGCTGTGTTTCGTATTGTGCTTCATTATTAATCCGGCATTTATACCACTTTCCATCGGTAGGAGTGAATGTGGTCTCAAAGGAATCGGCATTTGCCTCAAAAGAACCACTTGCTCCTGCAACCTCAGAATAATTGCCATTGCTGCTGTCTGAAACATACCATTGATATACGCCGCCGGATGAAGCAGCAACATCAACAATGAAGGTTATGCTGGATGTCATATTCTTTCCATAAGGGTAACTGCCGTTTCCGATGGTAACTCCACCTGCTGCATACGCCGCCAGCGCCATCCCCGGCATCAGCCCGACGACCATCACCAGCGCCAGCAGGACGCCCAGCAGCTTTCTTCCGGTATTCCACATCATGGTAATTCCTCCGTTTTTTTTGTCCTGCGCATTGCAGGCATTTTGCTTATGTGGTATTATAATGCATGGAAAGAACACCTGTCAACGCCGTCCACCGTGGAGTAAACAAACAGGGAGGTTTTGTCTTATGCCAATAACAGAGAACCAGCTCCGCATTTTAAAGGAGAACAACGAAGAATCCCATCGGGAAGCGAGACTGTGTATCAAAAAAGCGCTCGTCGAGCTGTTGAAGATAAAACGTTATTCCGACATTTCCATGACCGACATCATCAAAAAGTCAGGGGTTTCGCGAGCGGGCGTCTATAAAAACTACAAGGGCAAGACGGAGATCATGCTCGACATCTATGCCGAATTCCTGGATGATATCATTGCCGCGCTCTCCCGTTCCATCTACGAGAACGTAGAAATCATCTTTACCATCGCGCAGAAAAACAAGGCGGCGTTGAAGGCCCTGATCGACGCAGGCCTTGAACACCACCTTCTGGATATGATGAACGAATGTTATGAGGATGTCGCGGACCCCTATTACATGTCCATGTGGATGGGGATGATCTACAACTCGCTCATAAAATGGGCGAAATCCGGAATGGACGAACCCCTGGAAATGACCATAGAAAGGATCCGATCCGTTACAAAGCTGGTAGCAGAGTCCATCAACAAGGCAACCGTGACCTACTTTAAGCCAGCCGACCAAAGGGATGCCTCATCCGGCAAAAACCGCCGAACCTGACAGGGTATGGGACAAAGGGACGGTTCTTCTGTCCCACTCTTCCCACGATCAATCGAAGATATCAGGCGATAAATCTGGTTGGGAAGTGGGACGAGAGAACCGTCCCCTTGTCCCTTGCGAGCGGGAGCTGAAGTGGATCGCCGGAGAAAAGGGGGCCGCCTCAAAATGACCCGAAAGCGGCATTCTGAGGCGGCCCCCCGCCAATGTCGTCAAATAATGGGAAGATACGGGACCCCTCCGCCTCGCTTCGCCCGACGCAATTCCCGCGATTCCGGACTTCTGATTTGCCAGGCTGCCGGTGAATCAGGCGCTGTAATCGCCCTCCTCCAGCAGCAGCACCCGGCCGGTGATGGAGAGGCTGGCGACGGCATTGCCCTTTACAGACACTTTCGCGGTGATGACGCCCCCGGGCTGGCGGATCGGGGCCTCGGTGTCGCGTCCGGCGGCGAGGGCCAGCATGCATCCCGCGGCGGCGGTGCCGCTGCCGCAGCCGTGCTCGCGAACCAGTGTGCCGGCGGAGGGCACGTAGACCAGTGGGTCCATGGACAGGGCGTCCGGGTCGAAGCGCAGCGCGCCGATGGCGTCCGCGCCGACGGTTCGATTCCACGCAGGCAGACGGCGGCGCAGCTCGGCCTCGTCCGGGCCGTCGAAGGGAAGAAACAGGTGGGCGATGCCGGGAAGGCGCACCAGCGGCGCGGTCAGCGGCCCGGCGTCGGTGTCCAGCGTGATTGCGGTCACAGCGGTGGGCAGGGGCATCCGCACCGTGCCGATCCATCCCTCCCCATCCCGCAGGATGCGGCAGGGCGCCGGCTCCGCGCTGCCGGAGACCTCCAGCAGAAGGTCTGTCCCGCCGCCGTCCGGCAGGCCCGCCGACCGGGCGAGCATGGCCCCCAGGGACATCGTGGCGTTGCCGCAGAACTCGCCGCCCATCATCTGTAGCCGCGCCGGGCAGCGGGGATCGGAGGCGGGCTCGACGAATCCCACCTGCTCGCCGCCCACCCCATCCAGCAGTCGGGCCGCCAGCCGGGGCTGGAGAGCGCGGGGCACGGGCGTCGTCACGAGGAGGGTTATGTTGCCGGTGGGGCTGTACTTCTGGTAGTGGATGGTCATGGGATGACCGCCTCCCCGCCAAATCAGTTGAACCTGCTCAAAAACTGTATCGTCCGCTCCTGGGTGGGGTTGTTGATGATGTCGGCGGGGTTGCCCTGCTCGACGATCACGCCGCCGTCCATGAAGATCACGTGGTCGGAGACGTCCCTGGCGAAGGCCATCTCGTGGGTGACGATCACCATGGTCATGTGCTCGGCGGCCAGCGCGCGGATGACCTTCAGGATCTCGCCGGTCAGCTCCGGGTCCAGGGCGGAGGTGGGCTCGTCGAAGAACAGTATCTTCGGGTTCATGGCCAGCGCCCGGGCGATGGACACCCGCTGCTGCTGCCCGCCGGAGAGCTGGTAGGGGTAGGCGCTCTCCCGGTCCGAGAGGCCCATCTTTGAAAGCAGGTCCCGGGCGGTCTCGTAGACCTCCTTCCTGTCCCGCTTCTGGATCAGCATCGGGGCCTCGGTGATGTTCTTCAGCACCGTGTAATGGGGGAACAGGTTGAAGTTCTGGAACACCAGCCCGAAATAGCTGCGTAGCTGGTGCAGCTCGGCATTGGAGGCGTAGACGGCCCTGCCGCCCTCGTCGCGCACGGCGCTCTTGCCGAGATACCTCAGGCTGCCGCCGTCCATGGTCTCCAGCAGCGTCGCGCAGCGCAGCAGCGTGGACTTGCCGGAGCCGGACGGCCCGATGATGGACACCACCTGGCCCTCGCTGACGGTCAGGGAGATGTCGGAGAGCACCTCCCGGCCGCTGAACTGCTTGCGGCAGTGCTCGATTTCAAGTATCTTCATGTTTTCAACGGTGTTCATGCGTCCGCCCCCCTTACCTGTAGTAGCTCAGCGCCTTCTCGCACCGGGACATGGCGAAGGCCACGATCATGTTCATCAGGTAGTAGAACACGCCGGCGATCACGAAGGGCAGGAAGCTGGACTGGCTGTTGGCGATCTGCTTGCCGATGGAGAACATCTCCATGTAGGCCAGCGTGAAGGCCAGGGAGGTGTCCTTGACCAGCGTGATCACCTCGTTGGTGACGGAGGGCAGTATGCGCTTGACGACCTGGGGCAGTATGATGCGCAGGAAGGTCTGCCCCTTGCTGTAGCCCAGCACGCTGGCGGCCTCGTACTGCCCCACGGGCATCGACTCGATGCCGCCGCGGTAGATCTCCGCGAAGTAGGCCGCGTAGTTCAGCGAGAAGGCAATGATGATGGCCAGCAGTTTCTCCTTCACCAGCAGCGTGTAGCCGAACAGGTAGAAGGGGCCGTAGGCCACGGCGATCAGCTGGAGCATCAGCGGCGTGCCCCGCAGGACGGATATGAAGGCGCTGGTGACAGAGCTGACGACCTTGTTCTTCGACATGCGCAGCAGCGCCACCAGCAGCCCCAGTGGCAGCGCGAACAGCAGCGTCAAAAAGAAGATTATACAGGTTCGCCCCAGGCCTTCGCTCATCTTGAGGATCATTGCGGTGAGAGTCATTGGATTAGCTCCTTTATACATAAATCAAAGGGCGCGTCGGGGACGGGCCCTTTGATCGGTGATGGGATGGGACGCGGCGCTGTCTTACTTCGCCAGGCACAGGTTCGCGGTGTCCAGGCCGTACTTCTCGGCCAGGGAGACGTAGGTGCCGTCCTCCACCAGCTGCATGAAGGCGTCCTCCACCTGCTTGCACATCTCGGCGTCGGCCTTGCGGAAGCAGATGCCGTACTGCTCGGCGGCAAAGGGCTTGGCCACGCAGTAGTACTCGTCGCCGTACTCGGCGATCTTCTGGTTGGCCACGCCGATGTCGATGGCGATGGCGTCGATGGCGCCGGCCATCAGCTCGGTGAAGCAGATGTTATAGTTCTCATAGGGAACCAGCTCGCCGAAGGTCGCGCCGAAGTCCGCCGCGTCGCCGCCGTCGGAGAGCAGGATCTCGGCGGAGGTGCCCAGCTGCACGCCCACGCGCTTGCCGGCCACGTCGTCCAGGCTCTCGATGCCGCTGCCCTGCTTGGTCAGGATCATCTGGCTGTTGTCGGAGTAGGCCATCGAGATGGAGTAGGCCTCGGGGTCGATGACGTCGATGGTCAGGCCGGACCAGATGCAGTCAAAGTCGCCGGCGTCCAGGCCGATCAGCTTGGTGTCCCAGTTGATGGGCACGATCTCCTGGGTCCAGCCCAGGATCTCGCAGACCTTCGCGCACATTTCCACGTCATAGCCGGTGTAGTTGCCGTCGTCGCCCATGTAGGAATAGGGCGGGTATTCGGCGTCGATGCCCATCTTGAACACGGCGCCCTCGGCGCTCGCGCAGGCGATCAGGGCGAACATCAGTACCAGTATGGCTGCAAGCATTTTCTTCATGTCAGTCTTCCTCCACACAAACGTGATATTGTAATGACAGTTTAGCACTTTATGGCGGTAAAGTACAGGGGGAGATTGTTAATTTTTTCGACAGAAGCTGTAATGGGGTTACGATTCACCCTTCAAGCCGATTGGCACATATCCGTAGCGGCGAGCATTGCTCGCCGCTACGGCGGTTCGCCGCAAGGGTGAATGGTAACGTAATGGGAGAAAAATGCCGCGTTGTCAATCGGGAGGCGGAGCGGGGAAAGCGTCGGCAGGGCGCCGTCAGTTACAGCTCAGCGTCCTGATTATTCGGAACCCCTTCGCCTCGCTTCGCTCGGCACCTCCCCTTTCAGGGGAGGCTTTTGGAGGTTGCCGCCCCTGAAAGTCCTAAAGGACTCGCTTCGCGTCGGGGAGGTGGCCCCGCCACAGGCGGGGTCGGAGGGGTTCCACCGTGTCGATCCTGAGCTGTAACGACCGTCACGGCAAAAAAAGC
>JAZTZK010000362.1:0-18354 GCA_045637485.1 Clostridia bacterium | reverse complement strand
GCTATCTTCGCGTCGCAAATCCCTTCGGGATTTGTTTGATTCTATGGAAAGACAGGGGTTCCTACGCTTCGCAAGCCTTTGAATAAAAAGAAATCCGCAAGGATTTCATCCTTCCCTAACTCCTAACCCCTAACTTCTGATTTGTCGAGCAGAGCTCGACAAATCAGAAGTTACGGCTTCCACGTCGTACCGTCGCTGAACCGGACCTGCAATATCTTGTATTTCACATGGTCGGTTTGGCCGTTGACATCGACCTTCTTCGTCACGGAGGCATGGGCCTTGATGGTCGTGGTGAGGTCAAAGCCATTTTTATAGGGGCTTTTCAGCTTCTGGTTCCAGTAGTCGTATTGCAGGATATCGCACTTGATGAAGGTGATCTTCTTACCTGATTGATTGGTAAACCGCGTATGGAGCATCCGCTTGCCCGACTCGTTGGCGAGCTTCGTCGTCGTCATCTTCAGCGGCGCGACCACCTTCACCGTGCACTTCAGCGTCACTCCTCCCGCGATCTTCGCCTGGATCACCGCCGTGCCGGGCTTGACGCCCACGACCGTCACGGAGCCGTTGCTGCTTTTCGTTATCTTCGCCACGCCGCTCTTCGTGCTGGTCCAGGTGACCTTCTTCCCCGACGCTCCGGTCAACTTGACCGTCGCGCTGTCCACCGCCGAGATCGTCAGGCTCGTCTTGCTCAGCTTCGCCGAATAGACCGTGACCTTACACTTCAGGGTCTTGCCGTTCTTGATCTTAGCAGATATTATGCACTTACCCACGCCAACCGCTTTGACCTTGCCTCCCGAAACCGTGGCCACCTTTTTGTTGCTGCTGGACCAGGTGACCTGGCTGTTCTTGTAGCCGTACACGGTCAGTTTATGGGTTTGCCCGGGCTTCAGCGTCAGGGTGTCGTCACTGATGTCTTCGTAGATAATAATATCATATTGATAACCGTTCTCTTTGGCCCAATCAATGACATCAGAGCCTCTGACAATATGCAAAGTAATAGGGCAGTCTTTAAAAGTTAGCTCCGGATGGACCCCATCGTTAAAGTTTATCTTCTTCGAAAGAATGATAGCGCTGGTGAGGCCAGTACATCCCTCGAAGGCACTTTGGCCTATATAATGTACACTAGCGGGAATGGTAACCTCGGTCAACCCAGTACAATTGCCAAAAGCCCAATCCCAAATATCGGTTACACTATCAGGGATGGAAATTGTTCTCAGTTTTTTACATCGCCCAAATGCATTCCTTCCAATAGTGGTGACGCCATATGGAATGATAACGCTGGTCAGGCTGGTACAATCACGAAAAGACCAGCTTCCTATGGTGATGACGCTGTTGGGAATCGTCACGCTCTTCAGACTGACGCAATCAGAGAAAGCCAACTTGCCAATGTGAGTTATGCCTTCCTTCATGATAACCTTAGCAAGTTTAGAGCACCCGAAAAAGGCTCCAGCTTTAGTATAAGTATTTGATTGAACATCGTTGATCCTTAGTACACTGCCAGGAATTGTCACGCTGGTCAGGCTGTCACATTCATAAAACGCCATATTTCCTATGCTGGTGACGCCGTCAGGAATGACCACATCTCCGCCCTTGCCCTTGTACTTCACCAGCACGCCATCCACAATCTCGAAATCCGAGCTGTCATTCGCCGCTGGCTCCGCCTGTCCTGCCTGCCCAGGCATCTCTTTCCCGTCGGCGCTCTCGTCCCCGACGAGGTCAAGGTCCCCGGACAGCGTCAGGGAATCGTCAAGCTCGAGCCCGACATCCTCCGGCATCTCAGGCATGGCCTCAGTATCGATCTCCAGTTCATCCCCCGCCGCGCCCTGCGCCGGCAGGATTTCCCCACCGTCGTCCAGCACAATGGCTTCCTCCGCAACCACCGGCGCGCACAGCACCATTGCTGTCAACAGCGCCGCCAAAAAGCGATTCCAATGCTTCATAAACAATCCCTCCGTTTTATCACGCTTCGGTCAGGTCAATGGAAATGCCCAGTGTCATCCGTGTTGTCGTTGTCTTTCTTCTTCTTTTTCTTCCTGTTTGTGTTATTGGTATTGGTATTCGTGGATTTCTGTTCTTCCACCAGCTGCACCGATATCACCGGGCGGACAACTGTGCCGCTCCCATTGACCGGCGCGCCCTCGAAGTCGATCGCGCCGTCCGCGCCGACCCTGACCGCCCGCTCAGCGGCGCTGCCCGGCGTCCTCAGCCACCATGGGCAGCTGCCTGCGCCGGCGTCGACCGCCGCGCCGTCCTGCACGGCCCGCAGCGTCGGCAGGCACATCCGGGCGGCCTCCGTCGGAAGCCATTTTTCCACCTGGCCGATGCCCGGCAGTATGACCTTGCCCGTCGCTTCCCCGCCGGGCTGGGTGCCGTACACGGGATTTGCGTCCGGCATCGCGACGAGGGTTTTCAGCCGCTTCTGCTGGTCGGCTGTGAACGCGGCGCTCAGGAAGTCGCCGTTCAGCCACGCGCGCAGCGTCGCGTCCTTCCAGGTGACGCCCCTCGCCTCGCTGTTGTAGGGCATGGCGTCAAGGCCGCCCAGGCTCATCAGCGTCGCCGCCTTGCCGTCCGTCTCCACCACGATCCACTCGATCGCCTCCGGCCCGTTGCCCGCGTCGCCGTCCTGCTCATAGCTGCCAAAGGACAGTATATCGCCCACCCTGGGCTGCTCCAGGTTCACTCGCGTCGCCCATGCGCACAGCGCGCGAACCGTTTCCCAATTCGCAGTGCCGCTCTGCGCCAATCCCGCGTCCGCCTGGAAGGCCTTCAGCGCCTGCTCGGTCATGCCGCCGAAGTCGCCGTCCACGGCGCCCGTCAGGCAGCCCAGCTTTTTGAGTATGCGCTGCAGCCATTCCACCTGCACGCCCTTGTCGCCCTTGCCGAACGCGGCCGTGATGCTCGCCTGCCCAAGCCACGCGGGGGCGTCCACTTCCTTGCCGTTCAGCCGGATGGCGGCGGGGCAGCCCTCGAACATGCCGTCGAGATCCTGCGCGTCCACGTCCAAAATCGCGAAGCTGTCGCCCACGGTGATCTCCCGGAGCGCGCCGCAGCCGGCGAACATGAACTGCATGTCCGCCACGCTGCCCGTATCGAAGCCGCTTCCCGTCAGGCCCACCAGCGCGTCGTGGCTGTTGAACTCCAGCCGCGCCGGGACGTCCAGGCCGCTCAAATCCAGCGCTTCAAGGCTGCCGCAGCCCTGGAACATGCGGCTCATATCCGTCACGTTTCGGGTATCAAATCCGCCCACATCCAGGGTCTTCAGGCTGCCGCATCCATAGAACATGCCCTCCATCGTCGTCGTGTTTTCGGTGAAGAAGCAGCCGTTGAAGCGAATCGACTCGCAGCTGTCATACCCGGCGAACAGGTAGCTGGCGTCCTTCGGCGCGGTCACGCCCCCCTGTCCGGCAATGACCAGCGTCCCGTCGGACATCCAGGCCAGGGCACTGCCGTTCGCGGCGGCGGAAATATCCCAGGCGTCGCCGCCCGCGCCATCCAGTCGGTCGACAAACTCGATCGCGCGAACCTGGCCGCGGGTCAGCGCGCCGTTGCCCGGCACGATCAGGGCGGAGCCGCCGTCCTTGATCTGCGCCTCCTGCAATACGGCGCCGCGCAGCACGGGACGTTCCTCCGGCTGTGCCTTCTCCTCCAATATCGAATCGATCCGGGGCTCGGGCGTCGGCTCCGGCGTCGGTTCCGGCGTCGGCTCGGGTGTCGGCTCCGGCGTCGGTTCAGGCGTCGGCTCGGGCGTCGGCTCGGGCGTCGGTTCGGGCGTCGGCTCGGGCGTCGGCTCCGGCGTCGGCTCCGGCGTCGGCTCGGGCGTCGGCTCGGGCGTCGGCTCCGGCGTCGGCTCGGGCGTCGGCTCGGGCGTCGGTTCGGGCGTCGGCTCAGGCGTCGGTTCGGGCGTCGGTTCAGGCGTCGGTTCGGGCGTCGGCTCCGGCGTCGGCTCCGGCGTCGGCTTAAATGCGGCATACAGCATGAACCGCGCGGAACGGCTGACCTCTTTTTCCTCCGGCGTGCCGCGGTTGAGGGTCGCCCTCACCGTCAGGGTATAGACCACCCCTTCCGCCAGCGACGCGCTGCTCATTTCGTACCAGGCCTCATCGGTATCGATATTCTTGATCCGGGCGCCATTTTCATCCTTGATCAGCACCTGGTAGCTTTCCACGTCGCCCGAGGCAAACCATTCCATCTCGACATAGTCGTCCGTGATCGTTAAAACGTCATCCCCCGAGGCCATCACGCCGTTAAAGGTGATCTGCAACGGCTTCTCGTCGGCATCGGGCGCCTGGGTCGGCTGGGCCGATTCACTGTTGCGATCGACGATCATAATCTCCGGCAACTCGAACCCGTCGTTGACGCCCTGGGAGGTGTCGTCATAGAAGCCGTCCCCGCTATCCGCCGCCACGGCCACGATCGCGGACAGTGCCATGATGGCCGCCATCGCCATTGCAAGGAACATTTTTACGTGTTTCATCTTTTCACCCTCTCGGCTGTATCGCAAGCGCCCCGCGTCAATCCTCGTCCTTGTAGAAGCAGCAGCCGCCGATGAATTCCCGCAGTATCGAATTGACGGGGATCTCGTCCTCCACATCGGCAGTCTGGATGTAGTTCAGGAACTTCACCAGCCGACGGGCCATGGTATAGTAAGGGCTGTCCTCGGTGATGGCGAGCAGCTGGGGATAGGCGTATTTCTTCATGATCGCCAGCTCATAGGTCAGCGCCGAATTGAACATGGCGTCGGCCTTCTCCTGGAACGGGAATATGTACTGCTCCTCGCCCCGGCGCACCGAGGCCCACATGGCCATGGTATCCTCGGGCGGCGTGCCCCGGAACAGGTTATCCCGCACGATGCGGCGCAGCAGCCGCGCGTCGGTGGTGCGGATGCGGTTGTGGTCGTCCAGGTTCAGCATCGTCAGCGGGCTGATATACACCTTGAACTTCAGCTCCGCCGGGATCGTGGCGGTCAGCCGTTCGTTCAGGGCATGGATGCCCTCGATGATGATGGGCTGGCCCTGCTCCACCGAGAAGGGATGGGTCTGTTCCCTGCGCTTGCCGGACCTGAAGTCGAACTCCGGCACGTTCACCGTCACGCCCTGCACCAGCCGGGGCAGGTGGTCGCACAGCAGCTCCAGGTCCAGCGTCTCAATGCGTTCCAGGTCCAGCGAGCCGTCGGGCTCCCGGGGAATGGCGTCCCGGTCCAGGTAGTAGTCGTCCAGCGAGACCTTCACCGGCCGCAGCCCCTGCACCCGAAGGGCGATGGACATACGGTGGGAGAAGGTGGTCTTGCCCGAGGACGACGGCCCGGCGATCAGCAGCAGCTGAGCGCCCGAGGCGACGAACTGGTCCGCGATCTGCTGGATCCTGCGCTCATGCAGGGCCTCGTTCACGCGAATGAACTCCCTCAGGCGGCGGCTGACCACCATGTCGTTCAGGTCCGCCGCGTTCTCACAGTTCAGTATGGCGTGCCACTGGGCCGCCTCGTCGTAGGTGTGCAGCAGGTGGGGCAGGTCCACGAACGGGGCGGGCCGCTTCGGATCCTTCACATCCGGCATCTGAAGCAGTATGCCCTTGCCATAGGCCCTCAGGTCAAACACGCCCAGGCAGCCCGTCGAGGGGGCCATCTCGCCATAGAAGTAGTCCTCCAAGCCGTCGATGCGGTACAGCGTAAAGTGACTGAAGCGGCGATAGCCCAATATCCGCAGCCGGTCGGTCTGGCCGGTGCGGGTGAAGTAAACCCTGGCGTCCTCGGTGGACACGCTGAAGCGCTCGATGGGCATATCCGCCGCCACGATGCGCTTCATCTCCGCCTTAAGCTCGGCTACGATCGCCCCGGTGACCGTGACGCTGGGCAGGTCGATGTACAGCCCCTGGGCCAGGGAATGGCGGATGCGCACCCGCTCGCCGGGATACAGCCGCTGGGCCGCCGTGAGGAACAGGAATTGCAGCGAACGCTCGTAGATGCGCCGCCCCTCCTCGTCGGCATAGGTCAGCGTTTGGGCGAAGGCATACTCCTCCACCGGGTCCTTCAGCGACGCGGTACGCCCCCGCAGCGAGACGCCCAGCGCCCCCGCGCCGCCGTCGGGAAGCCGCTTAAGCAGGTCGATCCACTTCTCCTGCCCCGTACATTCCATCTCGACCCCGTTCAGCTTCAAATACACGCGCATCCCCTCCAATGCATAGTCGTTCCTTATTATAACAGGATTATAGCATCTTTGGCGGGCCATTGCAAGGGCAGAACGTACACGAGCGGGGACGAATTCGTTGAATTCGTCCCCGCTCGTGTGAGCAACCCATCCCACCGCCGTCACGCCAGCCCTGCGCGCTCCCGGAACCGGGAAACGCTCATGTGCGCCTCCTCGGCGGCGCGCTCCTCGCTGATCAGTCCCTTGCGCACCAGGCTCAGCAGCGTCTCAATCGCGCCCTCCATTCGGCCCTCCTCGCGCTCGTCCGCCAGGGTCTTCACTTCGTTGTATTCGGTTATGCACATGCGCTTCACCTCCGCTCGGTTCGCCGTCATGAACGCCTTGAGGGCGCTCTCCTCCGACATTTCGTTCAGCGCCGCGTCCACCGCGGCGTCAAGGTCGTCCAGTATCGCCTGCTTTTGCCGAACCGCGCCGACAAACCAGGCATAATCCCTCAGGGGCCTGCAGGCTTCCATCAGCGCCCTGTTGCGCCCGTAATTGACATTGAGCATCGTCACCCGAACGTCGATGTCCGCCTCCCGGTCAAAGGCATCCTTCAGATTGAGCACCAGCCGGTCCTCCCTCTCGGCCTCCCCATTGTAGAAGCACACGCACCTGGGCGTCGGCGCCCTTTGCTGGGCGGTGCTATAGGGGTAATACGAATCGGTCTGGGAGATGTACTTGGCGTACACCATCCCCGCGTAGATCAGAAACCGCATCGGCATGTTGGGATTGAAGGACGCCTGCTGCTCGTAAAAGCTCATCGTGTCCGCCACCAGGAACGACACATCGTTCTTCATGTTCATATACACGGCGTCCTCTATGGTGGTATACCGTATTTGAGAGGCGTCGGTATAGCTGGAGCCGTTGATGGCATTGTACAGGCTCAGCGTCCAATCGCGGTTTTACGGATTGCCAAATATGAACTTGAACAGCCGGTCCCTGTATTCCCGGTTGGCCTGCGGCGTGGCAAACGCCCTTCCTTCGCTTTTACTTCTCCTTAATTATACCCGAAAAGCCCGGGAATGACAAGCCCTTTTGTTCACCCGTACACCCCGTTCAGCGCGCCGCACAGCATCCCCGCGTCGATCTTTCCCGCCACATATTCCGCCGCGATGTCCCGCGCCCTGACCACCGTCTCATTGTCGTGCATGAGGGGGATGACCGCGTCGCCCACCTGTTCCCGGTACCTCCTTATGGAATCGGCGGTGTAGCCCATGCCCGCTTCACGGGCCAGGTTTTCGGGGTCAGTCGCGAAGTCGTAGCATGCAGCCGCCGGCAGGCTCCCATCGGTGGCCGTTCGGTTCACCGCTACCAGCGTCCTCAGGTATTCCTGAGCGGTGGCCCGGCTGGTGCTGGCGGCGGGCACGAAGGCGAAATAGCCGCTGGCACGGGTGAGCCTGGGCGCGCCGTCGCGGATTCTCAGCGTGCGGTACCCGGCGCTCCCGTCGTTCTCCGAGGACAGGGGCTCGTAAACGCCGGGGAATGCCAGCGCCCGCAGGTCCGCGCCGCCCTCATGGCCGTCGCCGTAGCGCATCGCCCGCCAATCCACCTCCGCCAGGACCGCCAGGCATTCGGTGAACTCGGGCCGGTTGAAGTCGACGTCCTCCCCAAGCGCCCGCCAGCAGCGCTCGAAGGCCTCGGCCATGCGCCACAGCGTAAGCATTTCGAACTGCCCCGGCGCGTCCAGATCGACCCGCTCATAGCCCTCAAACCCGATCACATACCGCCCTGCCGCTTCGCTGCGGGAAAAATCACTGAGCCAACGGGCGTAATCCAGCCAGGTTGCAGGATAATCCGTGAAATCGCCCCTGACCGCTTCCCAATTTGCCTTCACGAACATCATGTCGGGATAGGCATAGAAGTCCACGGGGATGGCCGCGGCCCGCCCGTCGACGGACAGGAAGTCCTTAAGCCCCGCTGGCAGCTTCTCCCACTCGGCAACCAACGCCGGGTCGGTCAGCGGCGCGATCAGCCCCGCGTCCCGCACCTTCCGGAAATTCTGATCATCCAGGGTCACCACGTCCCCCGAGGTCCTTCCCGAGAGCATCCGATCGGCGTAGGCCTCCCCGATCGCGCCACCGGGGTCGCGGACCACGGCGGCGTCGGGGTGTTCGGCGATAAACCTCTGGGTGACGACCTCGTTCCAGCTGTCGCCGTCCACCACCAGCTCGTCCACCTCGCCCAGGGGCGCGGTCAGGTCGAACAGACGCACCTCATCTCCATGTACCACGGCGTAGGTGTCCATATCCGGCAGCAACCCGCGGCCATTGACCTCGCCGCACACCGCCACCCGCACGGCCCGCGTCGGATCCATGTCCGGGGCCATCCACACGCTGCCGTCCAGCACATACACAAGGGCCCCGTCCGACGCCCGTCCTAAAGGACTAGCTTCGCGTCGCCCTAAAGGACTAGCTTCGCGTCGCCCTAAAGGACTAGCTTCGCGTCGCCCTAAAGGACTAGCTTCGCGTCGCAGGGCGAAGCTGCCCGGACGCTCGACGCCGCTGTAAGCCACACGGCACACTGCCTCAGACGATGCGCCATCGAGCCTGAAAATACGCGCCTCGGCAGCGCCGTCATCAAAGGCCGCCAGGTATCCGTCGCCGAACAGCTCCGGCGACCAGTCCACGGGGATGCCGTCGAGCGCCAGCTCCGACAGCGCGCCATCCGACGGGTCCCAGCGGAACAGCCGCACGTTCGCCGGCTTGAAGGAGAAGCCCTCCGCTTCCGATTCCACGGCGTACTCCGCGGCAAACACCGGCACGCCGTCCGCCAGCGTCATGCCCGAAATGCCGTAGCTGTTCAGCCTTCGCCCCTCGGGATCGAGGATCGCCGCCGCCGGAGCGCTGGCCAGCTCCGCCACATCGAAGGCGCCGTCCTCGCCCAGGGTCACCCTGCCCAGGCCGTAGCGCTCCGGCATGCGGTCCTGGTCAAACGCCTTGACGGGTTCGCCCGAAAAGTCGTGGTACAGCACCCAGACCTTCTCCCCTTCCACGGCCAGGGCATCGATTCGCCGGTTCCCGGCGTTGCGCCATTCGTAGGTCGCGGGCTCAGCGTCCGTGCCTTCGTAGACGCTGATGCCTGTATTGTCCTCCACCACCAGAAGCTTCCCGTCCGCCGCCGCGCCGTCGGTCATGCTGCTGCGCAGCTCGCCAAAGAAGCCGTCCGGGTCCACCACCCGGCTCTGCAGCACCCCCGCAGCCCACTGCCGCGCACGGGGCGACGTCGCCAGGGCGATGCCGGTGCCGATGGACAGCACCGCGATGAACACCGCCGCCGCCTGGGCGACCCGGGGCAGATTCCGCTTGAAGTCCGCCCAACCCCGCCTGCGGCGCAGCCTGCGCCGCAGGTCCGTCGGGGCCGCCACATTCTTTTCCGTAGGATTCACTTCCGAAAACAACCGCTTCATCTCCGATTCCTCCATTCTCTGGAACGCCGCGCAATACAGCGCCGCTTCGAGGGCCTCGGAAACCGCCTCGCGGTCGTGATTCGGGATATGCGCCTCATGCCTCACAGCCATTCCTCCTCCCGAAGCCTCGCGCCGACCTGCTGCCGAGCGCGGTCGATCAGCTTCCGTATGCCGGAGCGGCTCATGCCAAACAGCTTCGCGATGGCCGCGTCCGTCATGCCGTCGTAATACTTCATCCGCAGCGCCAGCCGCTCGCGCTCGCCCAGCGCCTCCAGCGCCCTCACCACCGCCTGGATCTGCCCCTCCCGGATCAGCCGGAGCTCCGCCCGCGGCGCGTCGTCCGGAATCCGGGATAAGGTCTCCCCGGCGTCGTCAAGGGCCTGGACCCTGCCCGCCCTGCGCAAGCGGTCGATGGCCTCGTTCCGCACGCAGGTGACCAGATAGGAACGCAGCGACGGGCGGTTGCACGCGCGCAGCAGGTCGATCCGCTCGATCAGCCGCAGCATCACGGCCTCCACCACGTCCTCCGCCGCCTGCCGGTCGCGGACCATCGCCTGCGCCTTGCGCAGCATCAGGGCATAGTATTCCGTATACAGCCCCTCCACCAGCGACCGGTCGCCCTCATTTTCAATCGCCGCAATGGCCATGGCCAACATAGCATCACGCTCCGTTTTTTGCGTTCTGTATTGTAGACGTTTGGGTTTAATGGAATGACACCGGTAAATTCTGATTTGTCGAGCTGCGACAAATCAGAATTTCAGGGGTTAGGGGGTAGGTTTTAGGGGTTAGGGGTGGTGCAAATCCCTTCGGGATTTGTTTGATTCTATGGAAAAGACAGGGGTTTCTACGCTTCGCAAGCCTTTGAATATAAAGAAATCCGCAAGGATTTCATCCTTCCCTAACCCCTAACCCCTAAAACCTAACCCCCCAAATTCTGATTTGTCGCAGCGCGACAAATCAGAATTTTCTCCCAATTAAACTGCCAATTACTGTTGTTAATTTCCGCCTTTTGGTGTAATATATGAGCGGGAACGAATACAACAGAGGAGGCTATGGATATGAAGACAAAGATGGCAAGGCTGTTGGCGGTGCTGCTGGCGGTGCTGCTGGGCACGGCGGGCCTGGCGGAGGCGGACATCGTCATCGGGGAGCCGGAGGCCGGAATCGAGCTGCCCGAGCTGGAAGCGCCGGAAGAGCTGGCGCTGGACGCGGCGGGGCTGGAGATCGCCCAGGAGGGCATGGCGGACGGCGAGGGACCTGCGGACGACGCGACGGCCAACGCGACCGTGACGAAGGTGACGCTGGGTGTCGGGCAGAAGTATAAGATCGACGGGAAGGGCCTGGGCAGCAACCCGAGCTTCCAGTCGTCGAATCCGAAGGTGGCGGCGGTGAGCGCGAAGGGCGTCGTCACGGCGCAGAAGATCGGCACGGCGGTCATCACCTGCAAAAGCGGCGGGAAAGTGGTGGGCCGCTGGAGGGTGACGGTGAAGGCCGCGCCGAATAAGGTCAGCCTGAACCTGAAGCAGCTGACGATGGGCAAGGGCGAGCAGGTGCAGCTGGTCGCGACGACGACGAAGGGTTCGGTGACCGAGCTGACGTGGCAGTCGTCGAAGAAGTCGGTCGTGTCGGTCAGCGCGGACGGCCTGGTCAGCGCCCGGCGCAGGGGCACGGCGACGGTCACGGTGACGACCCACAACGGCAAGCAGGCGTCCGTTGAGGTGACGGTGAAGGCCGCGCCGAGGAAGGTGACGCTGAGCAAGGAGCGGCTGGAAATGAAGCCGGGCGCTGCGAAGACGCTGGCGGCGACGCTGCCCGACAACACGGCGTCCTGGGCCATGACCTGGAGCAGCAGCGACGAGGCCGTGGCGACGGTGAGCCCCAAGGGCAAGGTGAAGGCCGTGGCCGACGGCGCCGCGACGATCACCGTCACCGCCTTCAACGGCGTCAGCGCCAGCTGCGAGGTGGAGGTGGCGGAGTACTTCTACGTGCCCATCGACAAGGCCCACTTCCCGGACAAGAACTTCAGGGCTTATGTCGGCGGGTTCGACCTGGACGGCGACAAGCGGCTGTCCCGGCAGGAGATCAGCCAGATCAAGGTCATCGAGCTGGGCTCTGATAATGATGAAACCCACGATGACGACATAAAAACATTGAAGGGCATCGAGTATTTCACGGCCCTGGAGAAGCTGACGTGCGGCAATACCGCGCTGGAGGAAGTCGATGTGAGCCGGAACAGGGCGCTGAACTACCTGAGATGCGACGACAATTGCATAACGACGCTGGATTTGACCCAGAATACCGAGCTGACATATCTGGACCTGAGCGTCACCGGCCGACTCAATATCGAATTGGATCTGAGCAACTGCCGCAAGCTGGAGGTGTTCGTCTGCGAGGAAAGCGGCCTGACCGGGGTCAAGATCGCCAACCTGCCGAAGCTGAAGGTGGCGGATTTCCTGTGGTGCGACGGTATCACGAAGCTGGATATCAGCGGCTGCAGCAAGCTGAAGACCCTGCGTGTCCCCAGCGGAGACGATTATGGCGAGCTGGATTACCTGAATATCGACGGCTGCGTCAGCCTGGCGGAGATGCTTTGCACCGATACCAAGCTCAAGAAGCTGGACGTGAGCCACTGTCCCGCGCTGGTGGCCTGCCTGAAGAAGGGCCCCGCCAGAACGGGAGAAACCTGGATCAGTTACAGGAACGGCAACGATTATCTGACTGTGGACAAGGCCATCAAGCTGACGCCCACGCCGAAGTCGTGAGGCGGCGGCAAAGGTTTGGCTGTCGGCCAGTGCGCCGTGAGGGCCGTCGAGCCCGGCAACGCCACAATGCGCAGCGCGCGGCCAACGTGAAAGAGCATAACACCGAACGATACAGCGCCCCGCGTAATCGCGGGGCGCTGGGTTGCTACTTCTTTCAGAGGTAGACTTTTGATCGTAAGTATTCGAGTAGAGTTGCCTCCCCTGAAAGGGGAGGTGCTGAGCGAAGCGAGGCGGAGGGGTTCCGTATTCTCGCCTCAAAATGACGACATTCCCCTCTGGGGCAACACTGTCAACTTAAGGAGCGGCTTCTCCAAAAGCCTTCCCCAGAGGGGAAGCCTTTTGGATGCTGTCCGCCTTGATTCTGTTAAGACCGTGTTCAAAGTTGACAGTGTTGCCCCAGGGGAAGGCTACTTTTGGGCCCGTCGCCATCTCCCCGCCAAATCAAAATGTACCCGACAGATTATCCATAATCAAAACAAATCCGCAGGATTTGCGACGCGAAGCTAGCCCTTTAGGGCACCGCCATTCCTCATTTCCTTTCCCCATACCTCATTCAATTCTGATTTGTCGCTGCGCGACAAATCAGAATTTGACCTCCACCGCCTCCGCTCCCACCGCCGGCAGGAATATGCCGAAGAAGTCTTTCGCCGACATCGCCACGGTCTGCGTGTTGTCGCAGGGGTGGAAGGCCAGGGTGAGGTATTCGCGCAGGGCGCTGTCCACGATCAGGGTCACGTCCTTCGCCTCGGGGAAGATCAGCCCCAGGGGGCTGGCGGAGCCGCCGTGGCAGCGCAGGCGCTCGTACAGCATGGCCTCCGGGGCGAAGCTGAGGCGGGAGGAGCCCGCCTGTTTGGAGATATCCGCGGTGTGGAAGCGGGCATCCGGGCGGCAGATGCACAGGTAGCAGCGCTTTTGATTCTTCGTGGTCAGGAAGATGTTCTTCGGCGTCAGCGCCCCCAGCTGCCTGTCCACGGCGGCGCAGTCCGCCATCGTGAAGGCCGGGGCGTGTTTGGCGACGCGGCAGGTGATGCCCAGCCCCTCCAGGTATTCGAGAACCGCGCGGGTAGTGTCGCTCACAGGCTCCTCAGATCCTTTCCCTTGAGCTGCACCGGCGCGCAGATGCCGCGGTCCAGCAGCCGGGAGGCCACCCGCTCGCCGTAGCGCTCCTTCAGCTGGGGCGGCGTCAGGTTGGTGGCGATGACGGTGTGGCGCTTGGCGGCGATGCGCTCGTTCAGCAGCGTAAACAGGTATTCGATGGTGATGTTGCGCATCATCGGCTCGGTGCCCAGGTCGTCGATCAGCAGCAGCTTCGCCTCCACCAGCGCCGTAAAGCCGTCGTAGCTCTCGTCATTGCCAACGTGCTGCCTGCGCATGGCCTCGAACATGCGGAAGGCGGTGACGCGCACGGCGGAGAAGCCCCGGCCGGTCACCCGCCCGAAGATGCAGTTCAGCAGGAAGGTCTTGCCCAATCCCCCCTCGCCGGTGAGCAGCAGGTTGCGGTATTCGGTGTCGGGGAAGGCGTCGGCGTAGCGCTGGCACAGGTTCCGGGCCTTCACCAGCCGGTCCCGCTGGCCGTCCGCTTCCGGGGCCACGGTGGCGTCAAAGCGCTCGAAGCTCTGCTCATCCAAACCGGCCATGCTGCCGTCCTCGTGCTGGCGCAGGCGCAGGCGCATTTCAAAGCACTCGCAGAAGCGGGCCGGGGCCTCGCCCACATAGCCGGTGTCCCTGCATACGGGGCAGCGGTAGCGCGGCTCCAGCGCGTCGGGCGACATGCCGGCCTCGGTCAGCAGCGCCCGTATCCGGGCGTTGATGGCCCGGCCCCGGGCCTTCGTCTCCTCGGCCAGGGCCTTCCTGCGGTCGGGCTCGCGCTCTCCCAGTATGCGCCGCATGGCCCCCAGCGCCAGGTCGGCGCTCTCCTGGCGCAGTATTTCGATCTCCGGCCGCCTGGCGACGGCGTCCCGGAGGCGCTGCTGCTGTTCCTGCTCGTTGCGCGCGCGCTGCTCGGCGTACTCGGCCAGCAGCGCCTTCACGTGCTCGGCTCTCGTCATTTCCCGTCGCCTCCCCCAGTGCTGTCGTCGGCGTACTTGTCAAGGTCGACGAAGAAGTCGTCGCCGTAGTCTTCCTCGTTGTATTCCCGCTGGGCATAGTTCAGGGCGGGGTTTTGGGCCGGGGCCTGGGCCGACGGGGCGCGGGCCTGCCGGGCGGCGGTATGGCGGGCGGCGGCCTCCTCGACCGTGCGCACGCCCCCGGCCCGCCAGTCCTCCAGCAGCCTGTCCATGTACTTCATGGGCACCTGCATGCCCCGGGCGCAGGTGGCGGCGTAGTCGATCAGCGCCGGGTCGTGGGCCGACTGCCAGCCCTCATACATCGTCAGGTCGCCCATCGTGGGGCGGCGCTCCAGCCCGCACAGCTCCAGGACCTCGCGCACCCGGGCGGCCCTGGCCTGCATGGCCTCGATGTACGCCTCGGCGGCGGCGCGGGTGCGGATGCCCTCGGCCCCCCAGCGGCGCAGCATCCACTCCACGTCCTCGAAGCGGGTCTTCTTGCGGCGGTGGCACTGTATCGCCGCCAGCTTCACGCAGTCCGGCTCGAAGCCCTCGCTCAAAAGCTCCGCGTACTTCTTCCGCTGGTCGGGGGTGGGCGTGGCCTGTCCGGCGTCCAGCTCCCGGAGCACCTCGGCCAGGTCTCCCCACAGGGCGTCGTCGCCGTCCATGCGGTTTTTCAGCACCGCGTCCAGGTAGGCGAAGGAGGGCTTCGAGGCCTTGGTGGTCTCGGCGCAGGCGTCCAGTATCTGTTCCTGGGTCAGCTTCCAGGTCACCACCCACTTCTTGACCAGCTCTACCTCGTCCATGGTGGGGTCGCGGCGCAGGGCGAAGCGCTTGACCACGGCCCTGGCCACCGGGTACACGTCCTCCTGCTCGGCGATGACCTTCTCCACGTCCTGAAGCGTCCGGCAGCCCCGGTCCGCCCAGGCGGCGGCCAGCCTGTTCATGCGCTCGAACACGCCCCGGGGCTTGGGATCCTTGCTGCGGGAGGTTTTGATGCCGTATTGCACCAGGCGCAGGGCGGCGTCCTGGTCGTAGCCCAGCACGTCCAGCCAATCGTTGGCCACCCTGAAGTCGTGGGTGTCCATCAGGTTCTTGCCGAAGAGGGCCTGCATCGAGGCGTTGTAGTCCCGGTAGGTGTAGTAGCTCTGCTCCATGGCCGGCTGGGCCCCGGCCCCGTCCCCCCGCAGGGGCAGCAGCGCGTAGGTGGGCGGTCGGTCGGTCAGCCGCTTCACCAGCCCCTGGCGCTCCCAGTAGGCGAAGGCCTGGTAGACGGCCTCCTCGTCCATGTGCAGAAAGCGGGCCGTCTCGGCCATGTCGCCCCCCAGCTCCGGGTGCAGCGCCAGCATCCGGGCATACAGGTACACCCGCAGACAGGCCTCCGGCGCGGTGGAGAGGTATTCCATCAGGAACAGGTTCTCTATGGGCGTGGTGTCGAACATCGCCGACCCCTCGGCAAAGCTGAAAAAGGACATGGCTTACCTCGCTTGTATATTTTAATATATGATACCATATTCCCCCCAAAAAAACAATGCATTGGAACGCGCACATTTCCCTCACATCCCCGTCATAATGTTGTCGTTTGTCCTTTTCCATGCAATCTGATATAATACAAGCGGTTATGTATATCCCACGGCGAAGTGTGACGACCCTGAAAGGTGATATATTATGCAAATGACCTATGAGCAGGCGATGCGGCCCGGCGGGCTGATGTGGTTCGCGTCCCGCAGGGGCAGCGGTTACATGATGCGCTCGGAAAAGCGGGACGGCGGCTACGGCAGCCCCAACCGCAGGCCCCCAAGGCGCAAGAAGGCCGGCTTTTTCTACATCCTCATCACGCTGCTGCTGAGCGTGATCCTCTGGCCCGTCGGCATGGTGATGCTGTGGCAGCGCAAGGTGCGCATGACCGCCGGCACGAAGCTGGTGGTATCGCTGCTGACGCTGTGCCTGAGCGTGTTCCTGATCGTGTTCGCGCTGACGGTGCCGCTGGACAACGTGGAATTCACCGCCTTCCAGGACAAGGCCAACGACTGGCTGGACAAGGCCGCGGCGGACGTGGCCGTGGCCGGTGACGCCGCCATGAAGAAGACCTCTGAGACCTGGCAGGTGATGCGGGACTTCTCCGAGGCCAGCGCGGCCTACTGCGGCGCGCATGCCGCCGACGTCATCGACGCCGGCGTGGAGGCGGCCGGAAAGGCCCGCGCCGCCATCGAGGACCTGTTCCACCGGGAGGAGGCCTCCCCCGCGCCCACCGGCGCCCCCGCCGACACCCAGCCGCCGGCGGTCACCGACGCGCCCGAGGTGACCGACACGCCCGAGGTGACCGACGCGCCCGAGGTGACCGACGAACCCGTCCAGAACGACGCGCCTGAGGTAACCGAAGAACCCGCCCAGTCCGACGCGCCTGAGGTGAGCGACGCGCCGGACGCGGCCAAGCCGGCGGAAGCCGCCGAGTCAGCGGAAGCGACCAAAAAGCCCAAGGCCACCAAAGCGCCCAAGGAGACCGCGACCGCCGTCGCCCCCGGGGAGACCGACGCGCCCGTGCTGCTGGTTCCCGAGGCCACGGAGAAGCCCGCGGCCGCCGAGACCGAAGCGCCCGAGGTCGTTGACATCCGGCTGCCCGAGTCCACGCCCGCGACCGCGGACGCCACCCCTCTGGGCGACGGCACGCTGCACGCCAACGGCGAATTTGAACCCGGCGCTGCGGACGCGGCCACCGATGTCCCCGCCAGGGAAGCCACCGCTGCGCCGCTGGCGGAGGCCACGGCCATCCCCCTGAAGCCCGCCACCGCCCTGCCAACCGAGGCAGTGCGCGAAGCGGCGACGGACGCCCCGGCGCAGGCGACCACCGAAGCGCCCGTCGAGGACGCGAAGCCAGAGGCCGCCGAGACGCCTGAGGCGGAGGCCCTGCTGTGGACACCCGTGGAGGAGGCCACCGAAGCGCCCACCCAGGAACCCACGGAGGAACCCACCGAAGCCCCCACTGAGGCGCCCACGGAGGAACCCACCGAAGCGCCCACCCAGGAGCCCACGGAGGAACCCACCGAAGCCCCCGCGGAGGAACCCGCCGCCGATTATGCGGTCAAGCCCGCGGGCCAGGCCACCGTCTACTTCTTCGACAACGGCAGCGTGGGCTTCCACAACGGCCCCAACCGCCACGACATGCCCGGCGCGCCCGCACACACGCTGCAGGAGGCCTTCGACATGGGCAAGAACCCGTGCAGCTCCTGCGGCATGCCCGACGAGAGCATACTGGACGAGCCCCACGTGGCCTGGCTGGACGCCGACAACCGCATCCACACCACCGACGAGTGCGACGCCTTCAGGGGCCAGTGGCGGCTGATGCCGCTGGACAAGGCGATCTCGGCGGGCTACGAGCCCTGCGAGGATTGCGGCGCGGACTTCTACGTCGAGGAGATCTTCCCGGCCCCCACCGCCACCCCCGAGCCCGAGGTCGTCAGCCCCGCAGTGGCGCTGAAGCCGGTGAGCGAAATTCAGGTCTACTATTATAGTTCCAGCAAGGGCTATCACAGCGGCCCCAACTGCACGGGCATGCAGAACGCCCCGGCCCACTCGCTGGCCGAGGCCGCGGCCAGCGGCAAGAAGGCCTGCAAGCACTGTAATCCCCCCTCCGCCAGCCTGCTGGGCCAGGCGGTGCTCTGGCAGGACGCCGAAGGCGTGTGCCACACCAGCGACACCTGCGCCGCCTTCTCCGGGCGTTATACGCTGATCCTGCGGGACGACGCCCTGGCCCAGGGCCTCGCCGCCTGCCCCGACTGCGGCGCGGCGGAATACCTGATCCCCGGCACCGTACTGGCGGGATCGTGAGCGCGGCGCGAAACCAACGTCCGGCGTAATAGCGCCGGACGTTGGTTTTTGAGGGGGAATTCTGATTTATCGAGCTTTGCTCGATAAATCAGAATTAAGGGG
Organism: Clostridia bacterium; assembly: GCA_045637485.1. Taxonomy (GTDB): domain Bacteria; phylum Bacillota; class Clostridia; order Christensenellales; family Aristaeellaceae; genus UBA2862. The sequence goes on along the minus strand of JAZTZK010000362.1, from coordinate 26 downwards.
TTAGGTTTTAGAGGTCAGGGGTTAGG
>JAZTZK010000361.1:0-5893 GCA_045637485.1 Clostridia bacterium | reverse complement strand
CTTTCCCTAACCCCTAAAACCTGACCCCTAACCCCTCAAATTCTGATTTGTCGCGGAGCGACAAATCAGAATTTGTATGCGAATGAACGCTTTTCTATCGGCATTGAACCCATGACCGGCGCGCTGGCGCCTGAGAGGACGGTGTGTCAAACATGTTGCGAAGAGCGGGTATCGCCCTTGCGCTCGCGGCAATCCTTGTCTTTGGATCGGCTTGTCCTGCGCTGGCGGAGTTTCAGGACAGTGAGCTGCCGGTGGTCGACTTGCCGGAGGATGCCCCGCCGGAGCTGACGGAGCTGCCGGTGCTGCCCCAGGCCGGTGGGATCGTCATCGACGCCCTGGGGGATACCCTGGAGCAGACCGACGTGACGATCACCGGGGTGGCCTCGTCGGGCATTCGGGCTGCCGATCATATTCCGGCGCGCAACGCGTCGGCCTTCGACGGGCTGAGCATCATCGATACGGACGTAGCGACGCCCTCGGAGGGCTGCGTCTTCCTCGGACTGAAGGGCCGCTACGTCTCCGACGTGGCCAATGCCCTGGCGCGCATCAACGAGATCCGCCTGGAGGCCTGCCAGGAGGGCGTGGAGAACCCCGACAACCCGGGAACGCCCCTGACCATGGACGACTACGTGCCCGTCAAATGGGCCTCCGGCCTGGAATACATCGCCCGGATCCGCGCCGCGGAGGCGGCGATCAGCCGGGCGCACGCGCGGCTGTCGGACAAGAGCATCTGGTTTTATTCCCCGTCCGGCGTCAGATCCTATGGCGAGGTCATCGCCTGGAACTGGAGCAGCAGCGTCATCACGGGCATAAACCAGTGGTATGGCGAGAAGTCCGCCTGGGTCAACAAGATCCCTGACGCGGTCACGGGCCACTACACCCAGATGATCCAGCCCAGTCACGACTATGTGGGCCTGGGGACGTTTTGCTGCGGCGACGCCCAGTATTTCAACACCACCGTCGGCCAGTTCAACTCCTCCCGGTTCGCATCCGGCCTGGATGAGACGCCCATGGCCTTTACCGGCGATTGCATCCAGAAGCTGGAGGTGAACGCGGCGCTCATACAGGGCGGCACGCTGATCGGCACGCTGACCGGCGTCGCCGGGGACAGCTCCGCGCTGGCGCTGGCGGCTACCGTCAATAACTGCCGCCTGCTGGTTCCCGGCGACATCGGCTGGACGTCCTCCGCGCCGGGCATCGCCTCGGTGGACGCCTCCGGCACGGTCAGCGCGGTCAGCTGCGGCGTCGCCGCCATATCGGCAAGCGCGCCGGGGGTGGTATCGGCCTGCGCGGACTTCACGGTCGAACACATGGAACAGGCCCTTCCCGCCGTGGCGGCCACCTGTACAGCCTCAGGCCTTACCGCCGGGGTGAAGTGCCCGGTGTGCGGCGCGATCCTGCTGGTCCAGCAGACGGTGCCCGCCCTGGGGCATGCCTTCGGCGACTGGGTCACCACACAGCAGGCCACGGTGTTCAAGACCGGCGTCCGGCAGCGGCTGTGCGCCACCTGCGGCGCGCAGCAGACCGAGACCGTTCCCAAGCTCGCCCCGAAGCTGAAGCTGAGCAGGACCTCCGTCAAACTCTCCAAGCTGAAGACCCAGCGCGTCAAGGTCATACTCGCGAAGGGGGACGGCTACATAGCCAAGTCCTCCGACAAGAAAATCGTCAGGCTCTCCAAGGACTCCGGCGCGCTGGTCGTCAAGGCCCAAAAGACCGCCGGCACGGCCACTGTCACCGTTTCGACAAAGAGCGGCCTTTCGGCGAAGCTGACGGTCACGGTGGCCAAGGCGAAGACATCGAAGATCACCTGCAAGGCGGTGAGCGTCCGAAAGGGCAAGCGGGTGACCCTGAAGCCGAAGCTGACCCCTTCCTATTCCGACGACCCCGTCACCTTCGCAAGCAGCAACCGGAAGATCGCGACGGTGAGCGCAAAAGGCGTGGTGAAGGGCATCCGGAAGGGCAAGACCACGATCGTGGTCCGCTCCGGGAAGAAGCAGGTGAAGGTGAAGGTGACGGTGAAATAAACCCTTGCCAGAACGCCCCTTCCCACGTATAATAGAAATCGAACGGAATTTCGGGCGCACCGGAAACCCGGTGTGCCCTTTATCATGTCAGAACAAGGTGGTATGGCCATGATCGAACTGCGAAACCTGTCGAAGAGCTTCGTCACGTCGGACGGCCCGGTGGAGGCGCTGAAGAGCGTGAACCTGACCGTGGGCGACGGGGACATCTACGGCATCATCGGCATGAGCGGGGCGGGCAAGAGCACGCTGGTGCGCTGCATCAACATGCTGGAAAAGCCCACCGAGGGCAGCGTGCTGCTGGACGGCCGCGACCTGAGCGCGCTGAGCGACAGGCAGATGCAGGACGTGCGCCGCCAGGTGACGATGATCTTCCAATCCTTCAACCTGCTGATGCAGTCCACTTGCCTGCAAAACATCATGTTCCCGCTGAAGCTGATCCACACCCCCAGGGCCCAGGCCGAGGCGCGGGCCCGGGAGCTGCTGGAGACGGTGGGGCTACCCGACAAGGCCAACGTCTATCCGGCCCAGCTGTCCGGCGGCCAGCAGCAGCGCATCGCCATCGCCCGGGCGCTGGCCACCAACCCCCGGGTGCTGCTGTGCGACGAGGCCACCAGCGCCCTGGACCCAAAGACCACCCAGTCCATACTGGAGCTGATCCGCCAGATCAACCGCGATACCGGCATCACCGTGATCGTGATCACCCACCAGATGAGCGTGGTGCAGGAGATCTGCAACCGGGTGGCGATCCTCGAGCACGGCACGGTGGTGGAGGAGGGGGAGGTCAGCGAGGTCTTCTCCCATCCCAAGGCGGCGGCGACCCGGGCGCTGGTTTTCCCGGGGGCGATGGAGGGCGAGAGCCTGGCCTCCTCGGGCTACGGCCAGCTGGTGCGGCTGGTGTTCCAGGGCTCCGTCACCACCAACAAGCCGCTGATCGCCTCGATGGCCATGGAATGCGGCATCGCGGCCAACATACTGGGGGCCTCCACCCGCACGGTGAGCAAGCGGGAGTACGGCTACATGCTGATCGAGATCCCCGGCGGGCCGGATGAGCTGGCGAAGGCGCTGAAGTACATCTCCGGCGTGGACAACGTGGCGGTGCAGGTCGAGGCGCAGTACGGCGGAAAGGGGGCGTAGGGCATGAACCAGTTTCTGAAGGCCTTTGAGCCGGACAAGCTCCAGGAGGCGTGGCACGTATTCGTCACGGAATTCCCGCTGGGGCTGTGGGAGACGGTGTACGTCACGGTGCTGGCGACGCTGTTCGCCATCGTCATCGGCATGCCCCTGGGCGTGCTGCTGGTCACCGGTGACGAGAAGGGCATCCGGCCCATGCCGAAGCCGCTGATGAAGGTGATCAACGTGATCATCAACTTCCTGCGCTCGGTGCCCTTCATCATACTGATGGTCATGGTCATACCGCTGACCCGCGCCATCACGGGCACCTCCATCGGCTCGGTGGCCTCCATCGTGCCGCTGGTGGTGGCGGCGTTCCCCTTCGTGGCCCGGCTGGTGGAGTCGTCGCTGCGGGAGCTGGACCCCAACATCATCGAGATGGCCCAGAGCATGGGCGCCTCCACGATGCAGATCGTGCTGCGGGTGATGCTGCCCGAGAGCGTGCCCTCGCTGGTGAACAACTTCACGCTGGCCATCACCACGATACTGGGCTACACCGCCATGTCCGGCGCGATGGGCGGCGGCGGCCTGGGCAAGATCGCCATCAACTACGGCTACAACCGCTACAAGTACGCGGTGCTGTACCTGGCCGTGATCGTGCTGGTCATCGTGGTGCAGGTGTTCCAGAGCGTGGGGTCGCGGCTGGCGATGAGGCTGGACAAGCGGATCAAGAGGTAATTGCGGGTTTCGGCCCGAAGGAAGCTGTCCCGAAACGATCTGGAAAGGGGTCGCTTTGGGGCAGCTTCGTTACAGCTCAGCGTCCTGATTATTCAGAACCCCTCCGCCTCGCTTCGCTCAGCCCCTCCCCTTTCAGGGGAGGCTTTTGGAGGTTGCCTCCCCTGAAAGTCCTAAAGGACTATCTTCGCGTCGGGGAGGTGGCCCCGCCCCAGGCGGGGGCCGGGGGGTTCCATCGTGTCGACCCTGAGCTGTAACAGAAAGCGGGAGAGAAGTAAAGGTATGCGTACAGATTAACATAAAATTCCTAAATAGGGAATAGCCCCTCTGTGCCGAGTATAAAGACGCAGAGGAGGTGTTGTAGCTGTAACCTCATTTTCCCGCGAGATAGAAAAAGTTTATTTTTTAGCCTTGACAAGTGAACCTGCGTTCACTATAATATGAGAACGGGAGTTCACGAATATTCAGGAGGCCCATATGCCGAAGAATACAAAAGAAAGAATACTTGCGACCGCACTTGATTTGTTTTCTCAAAACGGGTACGCAGGCACGAATATCCGTGAACTGACCGCAACTCTCGGAATGGTCAAGTCATCGGTTTACAAACATTTTGAGAACAAGGAGGATATCTGGAACAGCCTGCTTGATGCGATGATCGCCTATTATGACGCTCATTTCGGATCATCGGAGCATTTGCCGCCGGTTCCGGACAGCCTGGAGGAATTGGTTGGCATGACCATGCGGTTGGTGGATTTCACGGTTCATGATGAGAAGGTCATCATGACGAGAAAGCTGCTCACGATTGAACAATTCCGGGATGACCGCGCCCGGGACCTCGCCACAAAGCATTTCCTGACGGGACTCAAGGATATGTTTACACTGATTTTTAAAAGCATGATGGATAAGGGGCTGCTTCGGCGCGACGATCCGGCCATGCTCGCCTTTGCCTATACCGCTCCGATCTCCGCGCTGATTCACCTGTGTGATCGGGAACCGGAAAAGACCGGAGCAGCATTGACCCAGATTGAGGCGTTCAGCCGACATTTTATCAGGACATACGGGGTGATGGACCATGAGTAATTCAGCGCTTGTCGTAATAGACATTCAAAACGACATCACGAAGCATTACAGGGATATCATCGACAAGCTCAATGCCGCCATCGACTGGGCGATTGGATGCGGCATGGAGGTTGTCTATATCCGGCACAACAACCTGTCGGCCGGAACGCGCACCTTCAAGCCAGGGACAAAGGGCGAAGAGCTTGTGCCGGAGCTGAAGGTCGTATCGGACAACGTGTTTGTCAAGACGAAGGCCAACGCGCTGACGAGCGAAGCGTTCTCCGACTATATCCAGGCCAACGGCATCGACGAGTTCTACGTCGCCGGCGCGGATGCCACTGCCTGCGTGAAGTCCACCTGCTTCAACATGCGGAAGGCGGGCTACGCTGTGCATGTTATCTCGGATTGCGTTACCAGCTATGATCTGAAGAAGGTGGATGAAATGCTGACCTACTACGCGGACAAGGGCTGCGAGGTCAGGACGCTTGCCGAATATATGCAGTTATATGACAGACAAAGGGATTAAAACGAATAATGAAGGAGAATTGAAAGCATGAAAAGTGAATTTGTCGATGCGCTCGTGTCAGAAAACAGGAACGTGGATTTGCCGGAGGAGATGGATTGGTTCGGGGCATTGATTGGTGATTGGGACATGATATGGCGGCAGGATATCGGTACGGAGAAAGAATTTGTCTGCAAGGGAGAGTGGATATTCTCAAGGGTGCTGAATGGATCCGGAATAGAGGATCTTTTTATCGTACCCTCAAGAGAAGAAAGAATCCGGTTGAATATGCGCAACGCGGAATATGGAACGACCATCAGGATGTACTGCCCGAGCCAGAAAAACTGGCAGGTTTATTATACCTGTGTCGGGGAATACACCCGATTGACGGCGGAAAAAGAGGGAGAACAAATCGTTATTACGGAGCAGTCGGCAAAGCGTATGAAATGGGTGTTTTCCGACA
>JAZTZK010000360.1:0-17543 GCA_045637485.1 Clostridia bacterium | reverse complement strand
TGACCTCCGAAAGGGGCAGGAACAGCAGCGTGACGCCCTTCAGGTCCACGCTCTCCCAGCGGCTCAGCGCCACGCCGTCCACCGTCGCCGCGCCGTGGCCCGGCGCGATCCGGGCAAGCGCCGCCACGGTCACGAAGCCCTCCAGTCGGGTGTAGATCGAGAACTGCCCCACGTCCGCGTCCAGGTCCAGCTTCCGTTCCAGGGGAACCATGATGGGCGGCATTGTCTCGCCTCCTTTGCTTTGGTCCTGATCGGTCGAATCGAAATACCCACACCACGGGGCGGGAATAATGCGCTCTGAACTTGCCGGCTTTCCAATCGCCTGCATGGTTTTGGTTTGTTAAACCTATTTTACCCGATTTTGTACCCTGAACGCCATATTTTTATGCCGATTTCAGTAAACCACGGCTTGACTTTCATTTAAATGTGTGTTAAAATGAAAGATGTCGATCAAGATACATCGCCTCGGCGAGTAATATGTAAGACAGTCCAACAGTTCAAATGAAAGGAAGTGATTCAATGTCAATGTCTGAAATTGCCGCTATGGCGCAGTCCAGCCCGTCCCTCGACAGGCAGCAGGCCATCGGCGCCACCGACATACCCACCGGCGTGGTGCATTCCCTGGCCGGAAAGGGCATCCATACGGTGGGCGCACTGCTGGATACGGACGCCTTTAAAACGATCACCAGCGGCCGCTACGACATCGACAGCGTACAGGCCGTCAACGGCATCCCCATCGCCGCCCTTCGCTGGGCGTTGGATGAGGTCGTCCGGCAGAGCGGTTCCCCGGCGCAGGGTCTCTGCGCGGGCTGATCGGGCCGATTTCCGCGTCAAAGGCGCGGAAGGGTCCAGGCAGGCAAGCGCACAAACGGCGAAGCCCCGACCCAAACAAACAAAGGCCAAAGCCCAAAGACGGAGCGTGCCTTCCACAGTTCCCGGCATGAAAGCCCGGGAAGGCGGAGGGCACGCTCCGTTTTGGTTTGAGGTCAGATGTGTATCAGCCCAACGGAACAGGGAGCCGCCCCTCCCGTTCCACTTTTCAATTCTCTATCTTAACACCGCGAACGACTGCGGGCCCATGACCAGCTGCGTTCCGTTCACGTCCGCCATGCCCAGCATGTACAGCGTCTCGCTAACCCCATGCTGCAGCTCGGCGAACAGCTTCTCGCCGGAGGGATTCACCGCCAGGGTCAGTCCTCCGCGGCGGTACACCAGCGGCTTGCCCTTTTCGGCGCAGAGCACCTCGAAGGGGCCGTCGGCCTGCAGGTCGGCCTCGGCGTGGCGCAGCTTCAATAGGGCGCGCACGGTGTTAAGCAGCGAATCCGGGTCGCCCTCCTGCCCCTGGACGGTGGGCGCGTCCGCAGCCGGGTCCACCGGCAGGTACAGCGCGTCGGCGTCGGCATCGGAGAAGCCCAGGTTTTTCCCGGCCCTCCACTGCATCGGCGTGCGCGAGCCGGTGCGGAAGTAGCCCCCCTCCTTCGTGGGGAGGTCCAGGTAGCGCATGCCGATCTCATCGCCGTAGTACAGGAAGGGCACGCCGGGCATCGTGAACAGGAAGGCGTAGGCCAGCTTCAGCTCCTCCGCGTCCAGCCGGTAGGCGGGGCGGAGGGTGTCGTGGTTGCAGGTGGGCAGGGCGATGTGGCCCACGCCCCTCGTGGCCGCGTACCAGCGCAGGTAGACGTCGAAGAAGCGGTTGATGTCCCGGTCGGGGGCGTCCTTCCGGAAGAAGGTGTTGTCCACCGGGGAATTGTAGTCCCGCAGCAGGGCGGAATAGTGGCTGTGGGGGTCGTTGAGCATGAAGTCCGCGTCAAAGCCCGCGGGCAGCGAGAGGTCCGGCCGACACCACTCGGCGACGAGCACCGCCTCGGGGTACTCGGCATCCAGCATCCGCCGCACGTCCCTCCAGACGGCGCAGGTGCCGGATTTGTTCTCATCGTCGTACTTGACCAGCGAAGCGGCCATGTCCACGCGGAAGCCGTCGCAGCCGTGGCCCAGCCAGAAGCGCATCACGTCCTTCATGGCCTCGCGGGTCGCGAGAGCGTCGGGGTGGTCCATCGGCAGCTGCCAGGTCTGCCTGGGCTTCAAAAAGCCGTAATTCAACGCCGGCTGGCACTTGAAGAAGTTGATGATATAGCTGCCGGAGCGCTCCGCCTCGCCGGCGATGTAGGGCAGGTCGCTGCTGCCGGCATACCACTGATCCGTCCAGATGTAGCGGTTGGTGTACGGGTTGGGCTGGTCGGCGCTGGCGCTGGCGCGGAACCAGGGATGTTCCTCGCTGGTGTGGCCGGGCACCAGGTCCAGCAGCACGCGGATGCCCCTTGCGTGGGCCGCGTCAAACAGCCGGTACAGATCCTCGTTGCTGCCGTAGCGGGAGGCGACCTTTTTGTAATCGCGCACGTCGTAGCCCGCGTCCCTGAACGGCGAATCGAAGCAGGGGTTGATCCATAGGGCGTTGCACCCCAGGGACCTGACGTAATCCAGCTTCCCGATGATGCCCTCGATGTCGCCAATGCCGTCCCCGTTGGAATCGCAGAACGATTGGGGATAGATTTCGTAGAATACCGCGTCCTCCAGCCACTTTTTTGCCATGATATCACACCCGCTTTCGTCATTTTCCGATGCCGCCCTGCCAGGGGGCCGTATTTCACTTTACCACGCGCGGGCGCCCCTGTCAATAGCTTCGGACATCCCGGCGTATTCGCAACAGGCAATACCGGTTACAGCTCAGCGTCGACACTGTGGAACCCCTCCGACCCCGCCTTCAGCGGGCCCACCTCCTCGAAGCGAAGCAAGTCCTTTAGGACTTTCAGGGGAGGCTGTTTGAATCATAGTGCGGTAGATAGGCTCCCTTGAAAGGGGAAGTGCCGAGCAAAGCGAGGCGGATGGGTTTCGAATAATCAGGACTCTGACCTGTAACCAATACCGCACGGTACGGCGGCGTATCGTGCGGTATTGCCCATGCCTTGCGGCGCGTCGAATCACTCCAGGTGTTCCCTTCCCAGCCGGAAGGCCACGGAGCGCCTCAGGTATTCCAGATATTCCATATCCCGGCACATGGCCTTGCCGGGCGTGTCGGAGAGCTTCGCCACGGCGCGCCCGTTCACGGTTTGCAGCTTGATGACGATGTTCAGCGGGGTTTCGCAGGTATCGTTGGAGCAGAAGGTGCCGATGCCGAAGGAGACCCTCACCCGGTCCCGGAAGTAGTCGTACAGCGCCTGGGCGCGGTCGAAGTTCAGGCTGTCGCTGAACAGCAGCATCTTCGAGCGGGGATCGACGCCGTAATGCTTGTAGTGGTCGATCATCTTCTCGCCCCAGGCGTAGGGGTCGCCGCTGTCGTGGCGGACGCCGTTGAAGTTGTTGACCATGGCCCGGTTGAAGTCCAGCAGGAACAGGTCGGTGGTCACGGTGTCCGTCAGCGCGGTGCCGTTGTCGCCGCGGTACTCGTCGTACCAGTCCTCCAGGGCATGGTGGTTGGTGTAGGCCAGGGGGATCGAATCGATGCCCTGGTACATCTGCACGAACTCGTGGGCGTAGGTGCCGATGGGCTTTATATTGTACTTCATCGCCAGGTACACATTGCTGGTGCCCATGCAGTTCTCGGTCTCGGTGGCGAAGCGGCGCACCACCTCGTCCTCCCACGCCCTGGACAGCCTGCGGCGGCAGCCGAATTCGGCGAACTGGAAGGTGTAGCGGCCGAACTGGAAGTCCCTGATCTTGGCGTCCAGCCGCTCCCGGGCCGAGGCCAGCAGCGTGTCGTAGTCGTAGCGCATGCGGAAGTAAACCTCGTTGACGATCTCCAGCAGGTAGATCTCAAACTGCATGGCGGAGAACAGCGGCCCCCGCACCACGATGCTCAGCTCGCCTTCGTCGGACAGCGCGGTCTCCACATAGTCCCGCAGCGGCCGCCACAGGCGCAGGAATTCCACGTAGTCGCGCTTGATGAAGCGGATGGAGCGCAGGTAGTCCAGCTCCTCCCGCTTGAAGGTCAGCGAGCACAGGTGGTCGATCTGGGCGTTGATCTCGTCGAACATCTCCCGGGTGAACACCACGCCCTCGGTGCGGCACAGGAAGTAGTATTCGCCGTTCAGGTCGGTATGCTTGTGGAAGATCACCTGGTCCATGTTGAACTTGTAGAGGTCGGTATCCAGCAGGGATACGACAATCGGATCGAGCTTCATCTTGATTCCTCCTGTTTGTCGTCGTCGCTCAGCGTCGGCCATTCATCGCGGAGTTGATTTGCCAGCTCTCCGCGGGGCTCTCCTCGGTGATATCCAGCAGCGGCAGTATCTCGTTGGGCACCAGCGCCTGCACCTCTCGCTTCAGCGCCCGGATCCGGGACAGCCGCCGGCGCACCCCCGTGGAGGAGACGCTCCGCAGCAGATCGGAGGCGTCGACGACCTGTATGTAATCCGACAGCGTCGAAAGGAAGGGGTCCTCGCGGATCATGGCTTCGCATTCATCCGCGCCCCGGCTATTGCAGACGAAACCAAATTCCCGGGCAATTTCCCCGACGTGCTTCCAGCCGTGCTCCAGCTCCGGCAGCTTGTCCGAGCCAATGAGCAGCGCGGGTGCGTAGCCCTCGTCCCTCAGGTGGCAGAGGGTCTCGTAGGTGCGGGGCTGTGTCTCCGCCCGGAGTTCCCAGTCCGTCACCGTCATCCAGGGCCGGCGCTCGGCGGCGCGGCGCAGCATCTCGAGGCGCTGCCAGTCGCCGTAGGCGAAGTCCTTTTCCTGCTCGTCCCGGATATAAACCGCCTTGGAGGGCACGTAGACCACGCCCTCCCGCCCGGTCGCCTCCATGGCGAGGCGGGCCGCCTCGATGTGGGCGATGGTGGGCGGATTGAAGGCCCCGAAGAAGGCCAGCACCCGCTTCATGGCCGTTCCCCCTCCCCGAAGGGCTGCAGCACGACGGGCATGCGCCGCTTGTGCATGTTGGCCTGCTCCCTGGCCCGGATCCTGTCGTCGATTTCCCCGTTGCCGCAGGTGCCCAGGCGGATGAAGGCGTGGATGTCCGCGTAGCGCAGGCCCAGGCGCTCCTCGTCGCTCTGGCCGGACAGGCCGTCCGCGGGCGTCTTTTCCACCAGGTCCCGGGGCAGCTCGGGCATCGTCAGGCCGATCTGCACCACCTCGACGCTGGTCACCGCCCCCAGCAGCGAGAAGTCGCAGGAAGTGTCGCCATCCTTGGTGCAATAGCCGACGGTGGCCTCGGAGAGGTTGCCGGTGCCCACCAGCCGCGTCCCCAGGGCCTGGCCGATGTAGCGCAGCGTGGTCATGCGCAGGCGGGGACCCACGTTGATGTCGCTCTCCCGGCTGTAGGGTATGGCGAACTCGCCCTCGGCGGCAGTGGTTTCCCTCTGGTCGGTGACGGCCTTCAGCGCCTCGTGCATGGGGCCGATGTTGATCGTGCGGCTTTGGATGCCCAGGGCCTTACAGACCCGGACGCTGTCGGAGATGTCCTTCTGCACGCCGTCGGGCAGCATCACGCCGTAGACGTTTTCAGCCCCCAGCGCCCTGACGCAAAGCGCCGCGCAGACCGTGGAATCCTTGCCGCCGGAGATGCCCAGCACCACCCTGCTGAAATTCTGGGCCTTCGCCAGCGCCCTGAGCGCCTCGACGAGCCCGTCCCGAGCCTTTTCGGCATCGAATGTGTATTGCTTCATAGACGATTCCTCCTGTCGCATGAGTGAGTCTGTCTGTATACGGCGCAGGGCCCTCCCGCGTCAAATCACGTCGATCTGGCAGCTGCGCATGGTCTCCAGCGCGGCCTCGTGCTTCGCGGGGGTGACCCCGGCGCAGCAGTCGGCCCGCACGACGATGTCTGCCTCGGGGAAGGCCGACTTCAGCACCAGCGCGTTGGACACCACGCAGATGTCGGTGCACAGGCCGATCAGCTCGATCTCAACCTCATCGGCGTCTTCGGCCTCCCTGAGGATGATCTCCGGCAGCCGCACGCTGGCGAAGCTGGTCTTCTCCACCTGCTCGCAGCCCTCCAGCAGCGCTGCCAAGCCGGGACAGACGCGCCGACCTTCAGTGCCCTTCACGCAGTGGGGCACCGGCAGCCACCGGCCCTCACGGGTCTCCAGGTAGTCGTCGCCGTGGGTATCCAGCGTGGCGATGACGGTCTCCTCCGCCGCCTTGGCGTCCTTGACCCGCTGGATGACCGCGGGCACGATGGCCCGGGCCTCGGGGGTCCCCAGGCTCCCGTCGATGAAATCGTTCTGCATGTCGACGACGATCAAAAAGCGCTTCTTCATGGTGATATCTCTCCTTTTATTGATTTGTCATGCGGTAGATTGCCGCGGGCCTGCCCCGTCCGCGCCGACGGGGTGGCTCGGCATCGGTCTGGGCGATGCGACCCGTCTCCTCGTAGCGGCCCTGTATGGCCCTGCGGAAGTTGCTGCCGTCCACCGTCTTCTCCAGCACCGCCTCGAAGGCGGTCTGCAGCTCCCCCAGCGTGAACGCCTGGGAATCGTTCAGGAAGTGGAAGGCGATGTCGGTGTATTCGATCTTTCCCCGGAGCCGCTGTATCCCGGTTTCGATGATCCTTCCGTGATCGAAGGCCAGCGCGTCACCGGTCAACCGCAGCCCCTCCCCGTCGTCCAGGCCCAGCGCGCCGCCGGTCAGCGAGACGCCGAACAGCCGGGCGCCCTGTCCGCCCGAGGGCAGCATCGGCGACAGCCGGGCCCAGGGTACCGTCACAAGGTAGGCGATGGAGATCACCCGCCCCCGGGGGTCCCGGTCCAGCTCGGTGAAGGTGTAGAGCTGCTCCATGAAGGCGTCGTCAATGGGCAGCATCTCCCGCAGCAGCTTGAGCGCCGTGGCTTCGGCGGAATCCCCCCGCTCCACCAGCTTCCCCGGCAGCGCCCAGCGCCCCTTGAAGGGCGGGCCGGTCCGCCGGGACAGCAGCAGGTTCAGCCGCCCCTCCCGCACCGTCAGGATCAGGTCGTCCACCGAGACGAACACCTGGTCCTGGCGCAGTACCTCGGCCATGCGGCCCACCTCCTTTTTCGGTCACCGTGACTGTAATGGGATTATAGCAGCAGGTTCGGCGCTTGTCAAGCGTTTTTTGTCATTTTGACTATAATTATTCATGGATGGGGTACGACTCAGCGTCGAGCTGTGGGACCCCTCCGACCCCGCCTATGGCGGGCCCACTTCCTCGAAGCGAAGCAAGTCCTTTAGGACTTTCAGGGGAAGCTTTTGGACGCGCACTTAAGTAAGGTTACTACTTCTTTCATGGGTAGGCTTTTCATCGTAAGTATTCGAATCGTAAAGCCCCCCCTGAAAGGGGAGGTGGCAGCCCGAAGGGCTGACGAAGGGGTTCCGAATAATCAGGACTCTGAGCTATAACATGGATGGACCTGTTGAGGTAAATGTGATATAATGTGGCAGGGACAGATCCATACGGCCTGCGGCCTTTAGCGCCGGGAAAGGAAATTACACATGAAGGTAAAGCTTGAAGACATCATTGAAGCCATTGAATTCACGAATGACGATATCAAGTATTTTCTGGACATGGAGACCGGCGAGGTCGTGATGATCAGTGACGTGACGATGGAACGCGAGGAGATGGAGGAAGCCTGCGAACAGCTGGACGCGCACGGCTTCTGCCGCCTGCCCACCCGGGAGGACCTCAGAGAATACGACACCATGGCGTCCTTTGTGGACGCGCAGTCAGGCGCGGCGCATGCTCGCCTTGAAGCCGCCATCTCCGGCCGCGGCGCCTTCCGCCGCTTCAGGGACGAGGTGCGGCGGCAGGGGCTCGAGGAACACTGGTACGCCTGGCACGACGACGCCTATCGGCGAAAGGCGATTGAGTGGTGCGAGGAGAATGGGATTGAGTATGAGTAGGCAGGGCGGAATGATTGTATAGCGTATGGGCATGAATATCGTCTATACCGACACGGCCCGACAAGACCTGAGAGAGATTTATGAATAAACTGCAACGCCCCCATAGCCCGAATGATTGAATTGCGGCAGCACGGGAAAAGGCCCTTCGCCGCGCCCCATGACATCGAATTCAAATTCCGTCATGCCGTGCACTGGGAAGGGCCTTTCACTGTGGCTACCAATTCCTATCCGATCCGCCGCGCCTCCATATAATACCGCTTCTCGGTGGCCTCCCCCATCGAGAAGGTCTTGCGGGGCAGCACGCCGTGGCGGCGGATGGCGGCGAACAGCTCGGACTTGTCGAAGGGGCGGGGCATCAGGCCCAGGGCGTCGGGACGGTTGACCAGCTGGCGCAGGGCGGTCTCGCCGTGGATGTAGTCGATGCGGGCTTCGGGGTGGTCGGCAAGCCAGCCGTCCAGGAAGGCCTGGAGCCGGGCCAGGGGGTGTTCGGCGGATTTGAAGCGCCAGGTGTGGCCCGCGCCGTCGAAGGCGACCAGGTCGTTCCCCTCGCCCAGGTCCGCGCCGTCGGCGCGCAGGGCGTCCCGGTAGGCATCCATCAGTTCAGCGGGATTTACGCCGAACAGGGCCCGGTGGATGGGCTCGAACACCAGCGCCGGGCAGGCCAGGTTCACCAGCTCCACCAGCGCGAAGCGGGCCGGGTGGTTCGCCCGGGCCTCGGCGGGCAGGGTATCCCGAAGCTCCAGCCAGCACCTGCGGGCGGCGGCCAGCGAGTGGTTGCCGTCGCCCACGGCGTACAGCAGCCCGTCGGCCTTCGCGCTCAGCGCGTCGATGGCGTCGAACACGCCCTCCGCGTTCGCGCCCTCCACGGCCCAGCCCCGCAGGTGCCCGCCGCCCAGCATCAGCTCGAAGTCGTACAGCGGGCGCAGGCTGGCCCGGCGCGCCAGCAACGGCTCGATCACCGTCATGCCGGGGTCGTCGATCAGCATCATCACGTGGGGCAGCTCCACCGGCGCGCCCGCGCGGATGCGGGCCCTCGGCGGCACGCGCTCCAGCACCGTGCCCTCGGTGGCGCGGATCAGGCTGGCAGAGCCGGGTGCGTAGTCGTAGGCCTCCAGGTCCAGCGCGACCACCAGGCCCGGGCGCGCGCCCGCGGGGGTGTTGCGCTCGACCAGCACAAAGCCGTCCGCCACCGCCGTCTCGAGGGTACCGTCCGCCAGGTAACGATCCATGGCGGCGTGGATGGCCGGGATGCGGGCCTCGCTCTCCCCCAGCCAGGCCTCCGGCAGGATCAGGCGCAGCGTGGAAGGGGCGTCCCCCACCAGGGCGTCGGCCTGACGCCAGTATTCCGGCTGGGCCGTGAACTGGTCACAGGCCACCACCGCCCACTTCCCGGGGTCGATGTCGGCGCGGGGCAGCATGATTCGGGCAGTATGCAGGGCATTGTCCACTTTCTCATACCTCATTTCAGATATCTGACATCGTAGATGCGGTTGCCGTAGACGCTCAGCGCGTTGGGCTCGCCGCTGGAATCCAGCGGATCCATGATCTGGAATTCCCCGTGCACGGTGCCCACCAGCAGCACGTCGTGAAACGCGCCTGTGCCCGGCTGCTTCACGCGGGCCACGGGATAGACCTCCTGCTGCAGGAGCATTTCCAGCGTGTCGCCGATGCCCCAGCCGGGCTGCCTTTCCGTCAGGCTTACGCCCAACAGTTCGGCGGCCCTGCGCCAGTCCAACCCGCCGCTTTCGTCATAGGCGCCGTTTTCAGACAGCCAGGCGTTCAGCGTGCCGGGGTTTACCTCGCCTTCGACGGGGGTTTTGAGCTGCTGCATTTCGATCAGCGCGGCCAGGCAGGTCACGCCGTCCCCGGCCTCCCCCAGCGTCCTGCCGGAGGAACCCATGCGCTCGCCTGCCCAGGCCGCGTCCGTCTGGCAGAAGAACACCGGCACGCTGGGCAGCTCCCGCCGGGCCAGCACCACCGCGCCGCTTGAACGAAGCACGGAGCTGTTGGCGAGAAGTATCACGGCCAGCACCACGGCGAAGGCCAGCAGCCCGGCGATCAGCTTGCGCCTGGCGCTCTGCCTGCGCCGATACTCCGGGCGCACCCAGGCCGGTTTGTCGCGCTTCGGCAGAGGGCGCTCGGGCCGCGCCGGTTCCCTGCGGCCATCGGCCGACCGAACCGACGCGGCCCTGCGCTTTCTGTTTTTTCTTTCGGAAGGTAACATCTGAGCGATAAACCCTTAAGGCATCAGCAGGCGCGCCCGGAAGACCGTATCCAGCGCCAGCAGCTTGGCCCGCAGCTGCGGGCTGGGCTTCTCGTCCACATCCAGCACAGTATAGGCGTAGGCGCCCCGGGACTGGTTGACCATGTTTTCGATGTTCAGGCGCTCCCCGGAGATCACCTGGGTGATCGCCCCCAGCACGTTGGGCACGTTCTTGTGCAGTATGGAGATGCGTGGCGTGGTGGGCTTCTCCAGCGGGCAGTTGGGATAGTTCACGCTGTTCACGATGGAGCCGTACTTGATGTAATCGTTGATCTGCCTGGCCACCATGCGCACGCAGTTGTCCTCGCTCTCGGGGGTGGAGGCCCCCAGGTGTGGCGTGAGCACCACGTTGCGCACGCCGATCAGCGCCTCCTCCGGGAAGTCGGTGACGTACACGCGCAGCTGGCCCTGCTCCAGCGCCTCCTTGACGTCGGGAATGTTGACCAGGGGTCCGCGGGCGAAGTTCAGCAGCGCCGCGCTGTTCTTCATCCGGGAGATGGCCCCGGCGTCGATCATGCCCCGGTTGCCGTCGGTCAGCGGCACGTGCAGCGTGATGTAGTCGCTCTTCTCGATGACCTCGTCCAGGCTCAGGGCGTGGGCCACCGAGCGGGACAGCCGCCAGGCGTTGTCCACGGAGATATAGGGGTCATAGCCCAGCACGTCCATGCCCAGGGCGACACCCGCGTTGGCCACCTGCAGGCCGATGGCGCCCAGGCCGATGACGCCCAGGGTCTTGCCCGCCAGCTCCGGGCCGACGAACGCCTTCTTGCCGGCCTCCACCTGCTTCTCTATGGTCTGCTCGCCGGGGGTCAGGCCCTTGCACCACTCGATGCCCTCCGCGATTTTGCGGCTGGCCAGCAGCAGGCCCGCCAGCACCAGCTCCTTCACGGCGTTGGCGTTGGCCCCGGGGGAATTGAACACCACCACGCCGTTCTCGGCCATCCTGTCCAGCGGGATGTTGTTCACGCCAGCGCCCGCGCGGCCCACGCACAGCAGGTTCTCCTGGATGGCCATGTCGTGCATGCCGGCGCTGCGCACCATGATGGCGTCCGGGTTGTCCATCTCATAGGCGACGTTGTATTCGGTGTCCGGCAATATGCCGTGGTACACCGGCGAGATCGAATTCAGCTTTTGGATATTGTACATATTACTTATGCTCCGTCTCAAAATCTTTCATGAAGTCCACCAGCGCCCGCACGCCCTCGATGGGCATGGCGTTGTAGATGCTGGCGCGAATGCCGCCCACCACCCGGTGGCCCTTCAGGTTCACCAGGTCCCTGGCCGCGGCGGCCTTGACGAACTCGGCGTCCAGCTCGGGGCTGGGGGTGGTAAAGGTGACGTTCATGCGGCTGCGGGAATCCGGCCGGGCGGTGGGGCGATAGAAGTCGCTGTCGTCCAGCGTGCCGTAGAGCAGCTTCGCCTTTTCGATGTTGACCTTTTCGATGGCCTCCACGCCGCCCTGCTTCTTCAGCCACTTCATGCACAGCCCCGCCATGTAGATGGCGTAGGTGGGCGGGGTGTTCAGCATGCTGCCCTTCTCGTCCATGATCTTCCAGTCCATGATCTTGGGGGTGGTGGGCATGGCGCGGCCCAGCAGGTCGCGGCGCGCGATCACGATGGTCAGGCCCGCGGGACCCACGTTCTTCTGGGCGCCGGCGTAGATCACGCCGAAGCGGCTGACGTCATAGACCTCGCTGAGGATGTTGGAGGACATGTCCGCCACCAGGGGCACCTTGCCGGTCTCCGGGAGGGCGGCGTAGCGGGTGCCGTAGATGGTATTGTTGGTGGTAATGTAAAAATAATCCGCGTCGGGATTGAACTTCGAGGGGTCGAGCTCGGGAATATGGTCATACTTGTCGTCTTTGGAGGACGCCACCACGTTCACCCTGCCGTACTTGCCGGCCTCGACCAGCGCGCCGTGGGCGAAATTGCCGCTGTCCACGTAGTCCGCCGTGCCGCTGCCGGTCATCAGGTTCATGGGGATGGCCGCGAACTGGCCCGTCGCGCCGCCCTGGAGGAACAACACCGCGTAGTCCTGGGATATGTGCATCAGGTCCCGCAGGGTGGCCTCGGTCTCGTCAAAGATGGCCTGGTACTGCTTCGAGCGGTGGCTCATCTCCATGACGTTCATGCCGGTGTCGCCATAGCACAGCATCTCCCGCGCCGCCTGCTCCAGGACCTCCTGGGGCATCGTGGACGGACCGGGGGCAAAGTTGTAAACGCGCTTCATGGTCATACAGTCCTTCCAGTTTGGTTTTACCCGGCCCCATGCCGGGCATTGTCATACTTTATTATAGTGCCTTATTGTTGGGAATGCGGGAAAGGGGGGTTAACAAATACTGTTGGCTGAGCTGCAACAAGCCCTGTCAACCCGTTGCCAACGCCGTCAATTCGTGTTATGATAAAACCGATGAACGAAGGAGGCACGACAGCATGGCGGAGCGACAGGTGAAATCCAGGGCCCGGGTGGCGGACCACGGCGAGGTATTCACGGCCCAACGGGAGGTGAACGCCATGCTGGACCTGGTGAAGCAGGAGACGGAGCGCATCGACAGCCGCTTCCTGGAGCCGGCCTGCGGCGACGGCAACTTCCTGGCGGAGATCCTGCGGCGCAAGCTGGCGGCGGTGAAGGCCCGCTACAGAAAGAGTCCCGCCGACTATGAAAAATACGCGGTGGTGGCCGTGACCGGCATCTATGGCGTGGACATATTGCGGGACAACGTGGACGCCTGCCGCCAGCGCCTTTTCGATATCTGGGACGGGGAATATGCTCAAAACTGCAGGGGTGAGTGCAGGGAGGATTGCCGCCAGGCCGTGCGCTATATCCTCTGCCGCAACATACTCTGCGGCAACGCGCTGACCATGCGGCGGGTGGACGCCGAGGGCAGTGACACCGACGCGCCCATCGTATTCTCCGAGTGGAACATGGTGACCGGCAGCCTGATCAAGCGGCGGGACTACCGGCTGGACGTCCTGATGGGCGAAAGCGATGAAATGACTGCCGACGCCCGGCAGTACTCCCTGTTTGATACCGGCGCAAACGCCATCGACAATTGGCAGATCGACCCGGAAACCGGCGAGCACATTCCCAGGCCACTGAGGGAATACCCGCTGACTGAGTATTGGCGGGTGCAAGAAAGTGAATTGGAGTAGCTTTAATTGAAAAGGAGGATTAACGATGGATCGCATCAATGAAACCCCTACTGTCGGCGAAATACTTCAGGAAGAATTCATGGAACCCATGAACATCAGCGCCTATAAATTGGCGCAGGACATCATGGTGCCTGTATCGCGCATTCAGGACATTCTCCACGGTCGGCGCAAAATCACCGCAGACACATCTCTGCGTCTCAGCAAATACTTCGGCGTATCTGAACGGTACTTCCTGAATATCCAGAACGACATCGACATTCGCAACCGGCGCATGCAAATGGCGGACGAACTCGCCCGCATACGGGCTGTCGACGTATGACATATTTTGATAAATACTGCCAATCAGGGGTATGGACCTGATTGGCGTTTTTTTCGGGACGGTTCTTCTGATTCATACATTATTGAGTCAGAAGCGCCGTCCCCTTGACTCAAATGCCCAGTTTTCCAATCTGCTGTTTGATCATGATCTCCCAGAATGAGGCAATGCTGACCGCAAGTGTATTGCCGCCCTCAAGAGCTGCCCGCGCCCTTGTCGAAAGCCTTTCCGGAGTGAACAGCATGTCGATGAGCGCGCAGGTATCCAGCAGGTATTTCATCACATGTACTCCTTAAAATCCTCCAGAGGCGCGTCGAAATCATCAGCGATATATTCAAAGCGATCCGCCAACAGGCCGAGCTTACGCTTTTCATCCTTCGCTTTCACGGCATCGCCCTGCCGCGAGAGCAAAAACGCCAGATAATCGGCGATCTGCCTTCGATTGTCTTCGTTCAGGCGGTTCCACGCTTCCGGAATCCATGCCGGCATCGCCATGCGACTCACCTCCAATAGTGTATTCCGTAAGCCAATTTCACCATGAATTCAGGGGAATTGCAAGAACGTATCCTCCCATAGAACGCAATGCGTCTGCATATTTCGCAGGCTTACTGGCGGTAAGTCAAGAAATAAGCAGAATACAGCTGGTAGGAAAGTCACCGCTAAGCTTGCCGCCGTATTGTGCGGTATTGCCAAAGATTCCGATATGAGACCCTGGAAAATCCTGAAGCCACGCGACACTTTCATGGCCCTCATTTATACTGCTGCGGACCCGCCCGATGAAGCAACCCGGTTTGGCTGAGCACAGAAGGATCGCTCCTGTGTTGTTTTTACACGGTTGCCGTAAATACATTCATGCCCAGCGTCAACTGGTATTCGGTTTCCTTCACGACCCCCATGAACAAGCGTATACTGATGCTCTTGGGGGAATCGTCCTGCGGATTGACGAGCTCCGAGCGTTCCTTTGGATTGAAAGGCTTGCAGTCGTCCTTCATGCGCATGAAGATATCCTTGCCCCTATGAATAATACGAAGCTCAATCGTATGCTTTTTCTTCGGATCCGTCTCAAAACGTTCCTTGATGATTCCGAGGCACAGTTCTTCCAGCGCCAGTGCCGCGCAATTGGCTTTCTTCTCATCGAGTCCCCGCTCAAGGCAGAAGCGGCTGACTTTCTCCGCTGTGCAGACCGCTTCTTCCAGGCTGTGGATACTGGCGTTCATGCACTCGTTGTCAGGAGCGCCGAAGTCCGCGGGAATCGTAGCCCATTCGCGCAGGGTTCTCGGTATACGCTTCCAGTAGAAGATCGCGTAGACCGGCCCGACCAACGCGAGGAATGCATAGGAGATGATCAGCGTGAGCATGAAACCCTTTACGCCCATCCGCGGAATCAGCAACAGGCCGAGCGGGAGCATGAAACCGATTCCTTCCAGCACGGACATGATATTGAGGATGACATTCCGGCCGATCGACTGGAAATAGTCGTGGAAAATGTAGTAAACAGTCTGCAGCAGGAGGACCACGGAGCCGTATCGCATGGCCATGGTTGTCAGCTTATGCGCTTCAGAGGCCGGATCCGCGTAAAAGAGTCCGGCGGCGACGTCCGCCAGCAGGAAGGCGGCCACGCAGGCGGCCAGCGCGATCGGCATGCCCTTCGAAAATATGGTCTTTATGACTTCTGTGATGGAACGGCCATCTTCTTCCCCGTAAAAAAGGCTTGTCATGATCCGGCCGGCCGCCGCGATGCCCTTGCCGAATGATTCGAAAACCAGGCTCAGCATCGTGTATGAGGCGATGGCCGCGACGGAAATCATAGTGGGATCGTAAGCGGCCATCAGGTTGTTGAAAACGCTGCTCCGGATCGAGAGAAGGAAGAGCGCCAGGGCGTTTGGGAATCCAATTTTCAGCAGGCCCCAGGTTTCCTTCCACAGGATGTTTTTGAATGAAAAGGACAGGGAAACCTTCGGCGTCAGGAAAACCCAGCCCGCGGCGATCATATAGACCCACTGGCTGATGGCCGTGGCAATGCCCAGGCCGGCGATCCCAACGTCTTTGAAGGATGTGGCGAAAAGCAGATCCAGCCCAACGTTGACCACGATCATGGCGCCGGTCGCAATATAGTTGATGTTGTCCTTTCCCTCAAGCGAAAGGAACGCCACCAGCTGTGCTGCCACGATCATGGGAATCAGCCCGATGCCCCGGCCGACGATGTAGCCGGCCAGGTCGTCGGCGTTGACTGGCGAGGCGCCGAGGGCCGCCGCGATGGGGGACGACAGTGTGAAGCTGAGTACCGTCGCGACGGACAGGATAGCGACGGTGAGCGTAATGTTCAGCGAGAAGATTCCCCTGATTTTCGGCAGGTCTCCCGATCCCATATACCTGGCGCACAGCACCTGGGAACCGACCATCAGGACGACACCGACCCCGACCCAGATCGTCTGGAACGGCGCGTAGAGCCCGATGACACTGGCAGCGGTCGGGCCGAAGAAGTTGCTGCCTACAAGACCGTCCACAATATTGTTGATACCGGTTAGCAGCAGCAGGATAATCTGCGCCGGAAGCACACGGAAAAACATCCCGGACAAAAACCGTCCGTCAGACCGCAGGTTAGTGTTGCCCATTGTCCGTCCCCCTTCTCTTCAGAACACAGAGGATGGTCTCTGTGTTTTCATGATTTCGTCATGCTTTAGAGTGTGTTTCTAAAGTGCCGAAAGCGCATTGTCGATCGTCGGCACAGGATGTTCCCTGACGTAGGCGGGAGCGTTCATCCGTCAGTCTGCCGCCTATCCTGTCCATTATTAATACTGGCTTCAACGCTTCGAGAAGCCCGCAGTCAACAGCGGCGGCGTCCCGTTTCAGCGCATGATTCATAAAAGGACCATCTCCTGTTCAGGTCGTGCAGCTTTGTGCTGATGACATCGACACATCGCCTGATGCGGTTGGAAACGGCATTCTTCTCCATGCGACAGGCGATAGCGCAATGGATATAGTAATCCTATCATGAAACGCGCAAAATGACAAGGTGTTTTTCATCTGTTGGTTCGCTGTTGGTTCAATGACAACAATCCGCCAATCAAGGCCATGGGCCTGGTTGGCGGTTAGTATTTTCGTTCCTTATTCTGTTTGTAAAGCATAAATTCTTCAAAGAGTTGAACCTGTTTTCGATTCTTTGGCGTTAGTTTGTCCTGACTCTGCTTTTGCTCAAAAGGATCATTGTCTGACAGTCCAATCAGATAATCCGCAGATGTCGAATACAGTCTGCA
This sequence comes from Clostridia bacterium, assembly GCA_045637485.1. GTDB lineage: Bacteria > Bacillota > Clostridia > Christensenellales > Aristaeellaceae > UBA2862. The sequence continues at coordinate 706 of JAZTZK010000360.1, read as the reverse complement.
TATGGTTGCCAATATCTCATAGCTCGGAGAACTATTGTCTCTCTCCCACGATTTAACCGTGCTTTCAGATACATTCAGTTTTTTCGCCAGGTCAATTTGCCTGTCGCCATGGTAGGTTCGCACATGCTTTAACCTTTTTCCTATCATAACCCTCACCCATGAAAGTATAAGTTTTTTATCCCTCAAATCGCCTATACGGGTTGAAGATTCTTGTCTTTTATGATACTATAGTATAAGATTCTTAACCTTTATATCTCTGTATAAGAAGATTCTTGACGCGAGGAGGCTGCAAACGATGGAACAGGCTTCCCAAAATCTCTACAACACCATCTACAATCCCGACGTTCTCTCCTGCATTGCGAACCTGTCCAATGACGAGGTGTTCACGCCGCCGGAGGTGGCGAACGCCATGCTGGATATGCTGCCGCAGGAATTGTTCAGCAACCCGAACGCGAAGTTCCTGGATATAAAAACTCCAACTTTGATACAATTTAATTATTCGACGGCGGCTTACCTCCAAGCAGGGTAAGTTTTTTTTATCAGCAGGGTAAGTTGGACAGGCAGCAGGGTATCGGAAAATACAAATCATCTGCAATTACGGTCGGAAGAGACTTAATCCCAAAATGGAAAGTTATTATTTCATATGTTTCTTATGACCATGCTGGACAGCTTGACAAAGATGGGATGAGAAAAGTTATGTCTGTTA
>JAZTZK010000359.1:0-4270 GCA_045637485.1 Clostridia bacterium | reverse complement strand
CGCCGTGCCCCACTGGCCCGCGCCGGTCTCGGTGGTGACGCCCTTGAGGCCCTGCTGCTTGGCGTAATAGGCCTGGGCAATGGCGGAATTCAGCTTGTGGCTGCCGGAGGTGTTGTTGCCCTCGAACTTATAGTAGATCTTCGCCGGGGTCTGAAGCTTCTGCTCCAGGCAGTAGGCCCGCACCAGCGGCGAGGGGCGGTACATCCTGTAGAAGTCCTGTATCGGCTGGGGGATGGGATAATCCCGGGTGTCGTTGTCCAGCTCCTGCTTGATCAGCTCCTCGCAGAACACGGGGGCCAGGTCGGCGGCGGTCATGGGCTTGAGGGTGCCCGGGTTCAAAAGCGGCGCGGGCTTGTTCTTCATGTCCGCCCGGACGTTGTACCAGGTCTTCGGCAGCTCATTCTCTTCCAGATAGATCTTGTAGGGGATGTCTTTCCTTGTGCTCATGGGGATGCTCCTTTCTGATTCGTCCGGTTCGGGACAGGACGTCCTAAAGGACTTATTCTCGGCGTCCTTGTAGCGGCGCCTATCAGGCGCCATGTGGCGGCAGATTGCCGCCCTAAAGGACTAACTTCGTGTCGCCCTAAAGGACTAACTTCGTGTCGCCCTAAAGGACTAACTTCGTGTCGCCGCTACATCGCGGTGCCCTAAAGGACTTGCTACGCGGCGCAAAAAACCCTGTCCCAGTTGTGAATGCTGGGACAGGGATCTTCTATCACCCTGCGGTGCCACCCGGCTTGACGCTTGCGCGCCCGCTCAATACCGTACCGTCATACGGCAACCTTTGATAACGGAGGGGACTCCGTCTCGCCTACTTGGACCAGCGCCCGTTCAGCGTCGCGAAGCAAGTCCTTTAGAGCGACGCGAAGCCAGTCCTTTAGGGTTCGCCCTCGGAAGCCCATTCGTCTCCGACGCCCGTGCCGCGATCCCACCGCCCGCGACTCTCTGAAACGCTTGTCCAGGAAACTACTATTCTTCCTCATCGGTTGGTGGCATTATAGCATGGTAAAGTGGTAGTGTCAACAGATTAACTCATCTTTTACATCCGCCGTTATACCTCGGTCTCCACGCGATATTTTTCATAGCGTTCGCAGGGATGCGCCGCCAGCAGCGCTGCGCAGGGCTTTGACGCGGCCAGGTCGCTGGTCAGGTACAGCAGCGCACTTCGACCCTGGGGACAGCGTTCGAGCGCCATATAGGCTGACTCTGTGGCGCGGGCGACCTTTTCACAGGCCTCGGCGCAGGATTGCCGCTCCGCCTCGATGCGCGCGTTCTCATAATCCGAAAAAACGGGCCGCGCATCCCTGGGCAGCTTTCGCCATGCGGCGACATCCAATTCCAGCGCGGATAAAACCGACCTCTCCCGGAATTCCTCGTCGGGCTTCGTCACGTCATGGGCGACCTTGATCTCCAACGCCTCTCGCTTCTGGTCAAAGAAGGCCCTGACGGCATCCTCCGACACAAACGCGTCATCCCCGGGCATCATCGCCGCCAGCTCCGCTCGACGGGCAAGACGCCTCTGCGCCTCACAGAGCCTGCCCGCTTCGATATCGACGGGGTGGAACAGCATTGCCGCGACGGCCAGGCATTCAGTGGACGACAGCGCAGCCAGCGCTTCCGGCTCAGTCAGCAACTGATCCGCCAGCGAAAAACCGACTTCAGTCTTTGCTTGCGCTGAAAAATGTCGAAACAGGTCGTAATACAGCGCAAAGGAGCGGGCGACCTCGTCGTCCTGGAGGTACTGGAGGCACCAGTCGGCATCCATATGAACGCCGTCCTCCTCCAACGTCCGGAGCATCAGCGACATGTCCTCCCAGCCCCGGGCGGTCACGAAGGACAGGCCGCGGTCGGTTTCACTGATCCTGTAAAAATGATCGGGGTAGACGCTGAGATACGTCCTGACGGCGGGGTGTACCCCCTGGGCCACGGCGTAGCGCTGCCAGACCGCCCGGTCCGCCGAGACGTCGATGTGCTTGACCCGGTCCAGGGTGACCATGTCCAGCTCCCGCACGGATTTGTTGTACTCCGGCGGGTTGCCCCCCGCCACGATCACCCAGTCCTCCGGCAGGGGGATGTTCCCAAAGGTCTTGTTTTGCAGCAGCTGGAGCATGACAGGTGTCAGCGTCTCCGAGACGCAGTTGATCTCATCCAGGAACAGTATGCCGCTGCGCTTTCCGGTGTGCTGCATGGTATCGTAGATGGCGGCGACGATCTCGCTCACGGTGTACTCGGTGACCTGCCGCGTCACCCCGCCGTAGACCTTTTGCGATATGAACGGAAGCCCTATGGCGCTCTGGCGGGTGTGGTGGGTCATCGAATAGGCCACTAGGGCGCAGCCGACCTCATCCGAGATCTGCCGCATGATGGCCGTCTTGCCTATGCCCGGCGGGCCGATCAGCAGCACCGGCCGCTGCTTTTCCGTCGGTATCCTGTGGGACCCGTCGGGATTGCGCCTGGTATAGGCCCGGAAGGTGCGGGCGATCTCGAGCTTGGCTTCCTGGATGTTCATCGATACGGTCCTTTCTGTAAAACAAGCTGTGGCGGCAGATTGCCGCCGGCTACGCCATGGGTTCCAGGCACAGCGGCACGATCCACTCCGGCAGGCTGTAGCCCAGCGCCTTACGCGTGGCGAATACAAAGGCCGTCTCGTAGGGCGTCGGCTTCCGGGGATACACGCCGTCGCCGTCGGTGAAGTAGAGCAGCCCCTTCAGCCGCTTCAGCGCCCCGTCCCTGCGCAGCTTTTCCACCAGGTCGAACACCGGTGTGAAATTCGTGCCGCCCCGGCCCCGGATCACCAGGTCCTTGGCGTACTTCTTCCACGCCTCCACGGAGTGGATCACGACGTGGGACTGCACGATGGCATCACACTGCACAATATGGATCTCCATATCTGAAAAGAAGCTGTCATGGCGCAGCAGCATGCGCTCAATCTCGGCCAGGAATCGCTGCACGATGGGCCGGGTGCAGGAGCCGGAGGTGTCGATGGCGATCACCAGCGATTCCACCTTGAAGCTCTCGGTATACTCCAGGGGCTCGATCAGGGGCAGGTTGCCGTAACGCCGCAAGCCGTAGTAATAGGGGATGGCGTCAAAGCAGTCGAGGTCGAGGCGCAGCTCCTCCCTGGTGGTGGAGAAGCGCCGCAGGTACCTTGAAAAGTCGTACCTTCCCTCGGCGCGGAGCACCATTCGCTCCTCCCGGCTGCCCGGCATGAGTCCGTAACGGCCCGTTCGCACCGTCCCGCCCGCCAGTGAATCCGGGGAAGGCCAGCACTGCTCCAGTGCCTCCGCCAGCCATTGGGCATAAGAGGAGGCGCGTGCGTGGCAGCCATCAAGCCCTCCCGACGGCGCGCTGCCCGCCGCGACCTCCGGCGCTGCCCATCCGTCGTCCCGGGCGTGAGGCGAGGGCGCGTACCAATAGCGGTGGTCGTCCCGCCGGAAACGGGCGTACAGCGGCGCCAGCTCGTCCTCGAACAGGTCCATCAGCGCCCGATACACCGCCACCGCCACCCGTGGGTCGACATCCTCCGGCAAAGCCTCGGCGATCTCCCGCCGAACGAGGTTTGTCTCTCCCGAAGGAAAGAAATCCCCGCGCAGGTATTCGGCGGACACATCGCAGGCCAGGTCCCATAGCGACCTGCGACGCGAAGCCAGTCCTTTAGGGGCGACCCCCTCCGGCGCGACGGGATGGCGAAACAGGCAGTGCATCAGCAAATGCGCCACCGCAGGCGCGTCCGGTGCGGCATTGGAACTATAAAACAGACTCAGGCCGTCCGTGGCCAGACCGTCAACACCGTCATCGGGTATGCGCGCCATCCCTTCGATCGGCGCGCGCAGATAGGGCAAAGCCGCCCCCGCCCGGAAGAGCAGTCGGGAAAGGGCGGCCAAAGTATCATTCATAAGCTTCAGCCGCCTTTCGTAACTGTTACTATAAACGTACCTCGCAGAGGCGCTCTCCGAGCGCGCAGCGAAGCCAGTCCTTTAGGACGACGCGAAGTAAGTCATTTAGACCCCTGCAAGTACCCCTACGGATGCGGTCATTCATGATGACGCGCCTTGCCGCATGATGATTCAGTCATATAAAAATTCTGATTTGTCGCGCTGACACGGCGCCCAAAAGTCGCCTTCCCCTATGGGGTAACACTGTCAACTTTAAACAAGGACGTAACAAAGGATGAAGAAAGAGGAGGTGTAATAATGCACTAAATCTACCAGTAATAGTTGGTATATTTGAGTATTGACAATAACATAAACATAACACAATTGAAGTAGGT